>DATMUG010000193.1:0-11244 GCA_035563915.1 Pseudomonas sp.
CTGCGATCTTTTGACCTTCAACCCTTTTTCATCCCAAGGCATTCAATGGAGTGATCCACCATCGCCTTGGCGATCTCCAGCAAATGCCAGATCGAATACACCATGGCCCGGTCGGCGCCCTTGAGGTGGTCGCCACACTGATAGGCAGTCACCGACGCACAGCGCAGCAGGTCGGCGATGTAGAGCTGGGTGTCTTCGAAACTCACGTCTTTGCTGACGTTGTAGAAGCGCAGTTCATCGGGTGGGGTAGGTTGTTCCCCGGTGAGGTAGAAATCGATGGCGCGGTAGAGGGCGGATCGATCCCTGATGGGGTCTTCGGGGATGGGGTCTTCGAGCGGTGGATCGGGAACGGATTTTTCCATTGGTAAAACTCCTAGTAATTGATTGGAGCCAACCAAGTTCGCGACTAAACGAAGAGGGGTGGCGGCTGCACACAGGTTAGTCGACCGGCCACTAGGCAATACCGGCGCACCCGAGGGTGCCCTGCGCACAGCCACCATAGATTTCAGGCAATAAAAAACGCCTGACATAAGGTGGTGCTATGCGCCTAGTGTGGTATCCGGGCGACTAAACCCGATCACTGATGAGCAGTGACGGGCGGAGACTAGCCACCGGATTTGGCAGGCGCAAGCGGGCGAAATGATCTAGGAAATGTCCTGCAAAGGAAAGGGATCTAGCCTTCAGAAATGCTGATTTTCTTGTGAGAAAACTTACCGTCGGCAAAGGCCTTTTGTGGCGAGGGAGCTTGCTCCCGCTGGGCTGCGAAGCAGCCCCCAAACCAATCAATGAAGTGTGTCAGAAGCATTCGGGTATCAGGGTTTGCGATTGCTGCGCAATCGAGCGGGAGCAAGCTCCCTCGCCACAAAAAGCCCATTGGCCACCGGGCTCAACGTTTGTTGAGGCCCCGCGCCAAGCGATCCCCACCCAACTGAATCACCGCCACCAACGCCACCAGCAGCACAATCACCGTCAGCATGATCTGGCTGTCAAAGCGCTGATACCCATATCGATACGCAATGTCGCCCAACCCACCGGCACCAATCGCCCCGGCCATGGCCGACGAGTTGATCATGGTCACCAAAGTGATGGTGAAGCCGCCGACAATCCCCGGCAGCGCTTCGGGCAACAGCACGTGCCAAACGATGTGCTGGCGCCGGCAGCCCATGGCCTGCGCCGCTTCGATCAGGCCGTGATCCACCTCGCGCAAACTCACTTCGGCAATCCGCGCAAAGAATGGCGTGGCGGCGATGGTCAGTGGCACCACGGCCGCCCATACCCCGTAGGTGGTACCGACGATCAAGCGGGTGAAGGGAATCAGCGCCACCATCAGAATCAGAAACGGAATCGAGCGAAACAGGTTCACGAACGCGCCCAGCGCACGGTTCACCGCAGGCGCTTCGTAGATGCCGCCCTTGGCGCTGGTGACCAGAATCACTGCCAGCGGAATGCCCGCCAGCAGGGCGATCAGCGACGACACGCCGACCATCAGGAACGTATCGACGAAACCTTGCAGCAAGCGATCAAACCACATAACCCAACACCTCCACTTGCTGCGCCCATTGGCCCGCACGCTGACGCAATTGTTCGGCGTCCAGGGACGAGTCAGTCACCGCCAGCAAGAGTTGCCCCAGCGCATGGCCCTGAATCCGCTCCACACCCCCTTGCAGCAGGCGCACACGGCCACCGAGGGCACCGAACAGGGCGGCGATGTCCGGCTCGTCCTGTGCCGTACCGGTGAATTGCAGGCGCAGCACAACAGCATCGTCCGAGGACTGTGGTTGCGCCTGCAGACGGCTTTGCAACTCCGCAGGCAGGGCGTGCTGCAACGGCGCGAGCAAGGTCTTGCTGACCTCATGCTGCGGGTTGCCGAACACTTCCCAGACCGGTCCCTGCTCAACGACGCGCCCGCGTTCGAGGACCACCACGCGGTCGCAGATCTCGCGGATCACCGCCATTTCGTGGGTGATCAAAATGATGGTCAGGCCCAGGCGCCGGTTGATCTCGCGCAGCAGGCCGAGAATCGATTGGGTGGTCTCCGGGTCCAGTGCCGAGGTGGCTTCGTCGCACAGCAGAATCGCCGGGTCGTGAACCAGCGCGCGGGCAATGCCGACGCGCTGTTTCTGGCCGCCGGACAGCTGCGAGGGATAGGCCTTGTGCTTGGCTGAAAGGCCCACCAGTTCCAGCAGTTCACGCACCTTTTGATCGCGCTTGTCTTTCGGCACGCCGGCCACTTTCAGCGGCAATTCGACGTTCTGCCAGACGGTCTTGGCCGACATCAGGTTGAAGTGCTGGAAGATCATGCCGATGCGCCGACGCAGCGCCACCAGACGGTCTTCATCGAACTCCCCGATGTCCACCTGATCGATCAACACCCGGCCGCTGCTCGGCTGTTCCAGGCGGTTGATGGTGCGGATCAGCGACGATTTGCCGGCACCGCTGCGACCGATGATGCCGAACACTTCACCGCGCTGGATCGCCAGGTCGATACCGTGCAGGGCGGCCACCGGGCCTTGCTGGCCGTCGTAGGTTTTGCCCAGGTTGATGAAGCGCACGTGGGCGTGGTTCAGCTCCGGGTGCAGCTCCGTGTGTATAGCTTGGGCTTGTACAGAGTCGTGCGCTGGAATGTCCAGTCGCAGTTGGTTAGCGGCGGTCATTTTCAGCTTTCCCAACCGGCTTGATAGAGCTTGCCGTGGGCTTTATCCAACGCAGCGCGAACGGCCGGCGAGTGCTGGTAGATGTCGACGAATTTGATCAGGCGCGGGTCGGTTTTGCTCTTGGGCTGAATGACGAACTGAATCACGTATTCCTTGTGATCCAGGCCGTCGAACAGCAGCGCGGAGCCGGCATCGAAAGTCTTCGCCAGACGGATGTAGGCCGGGTAGCCCTGCACCAGGTCGGCATCGTCATAGGCGCGCACCAGTTGCACCGCCTCGACCTGAAGAATCTTGATTTTCTTCGGATTGGCGACGATGTCGTCTTCGGTGGCCTTGTAACCGACGCCCGGCTTGAGCGTAATCAGACCGGCCTTGGCCAGCAGCTGCAAACCGCGACCGCTGTTGATCGGGTCGTTGGCGATGGCCACGCTGGCGCCTTCTGGCAGCTCGTCGAAGCTTTTGTACTTTTTCGAGTACAGGCCGACGTTGTTGATGATCCCCGGCGCAAACGGCACCAGATCAAACCCCGAGGCGGCCTTGGCGTTTTCCAGGAACGGGATGTGCTGGAAGTAGTTCACGTCGATGTCGCCGGCGGCCAGGCTGACGTTGGGGGCGATCCAGTCGGTGAATTCCACCAGCTCGACTTTCAGGCCTTGCTTGCCGGCCTCTGCGACCGCTGCTTCAAGGGGAATGGCGAAGGCGGCGGTGGTGCCGATTTTCAGCGCCGGATCGGCGGCGAAAGTGACGGAGCTGAAGAGGCCGAGGGCCAGGGCCAGTGCTTTGACTGGGTGAGAGAAGTAGGTTTTGGTCATGGTGGTTATTCCAGTCAATTGTCAGATGTTTGATTCACATTTGTGGCGAGGGAGCTTGCTCCCGCTGGGCTGCGAAGCGGCCCCAAAACCATTCAGTGAGGTGTGTCAGTCACAACGCTATTGCCGGTTTTGCGACTGCTGCGCAGCCGAGCGGGAGCAAGCTCCCTCGCCACAGGGTCAATGTCGGTAGTGAGAGCCCGTATGTTGTTCAGGCAAATACGCCCCTTCGCGAAACAGCTTTTCCCGCAAGCTGCCATCGTCATAAGCGGTCTTGTACGACCCGCGCCGTTGCAGTTCCGGAATCACCAGCTCAATGAAGTCCACATAGCTTTCCGGCGTGACGACACGCGTCAGGTTGAAACCGTCGAGGCCGGTTTCGGCGATCCACGATTCCAGTTCATCCGCCACCTGTTCCGGCGAGCCGACCACGGTGATGTAGCGTCCACCGAGGGCGTGCTGGTCGAGCAATTTGCGGCGGGTCCAGTCGTTGTTTTGCAGGTGCCTGGTGGCGGACTGGATGGCGTTGCTCTTCACGTACTGGATCGGTTCGTCGATCTCGTACTGGGAAAAATCGATCCCGGTGGACGCCGAGAAATGCGCCACGCCGGCTTCGGCACTGGCGTAGCTGCGGTACTCGGCGTGCTTCTCCCAGGCCAGCGCTTCGGTGGCGCCGACGATCACGTTCAAGCCCATGAACACCTTGATGTCCTCGGGGTTGCGCCCGGCCTCCACGGCGCTGGCGCGAACCTTGTCCACCTGCGCCTTGGTCGATGGTTTGTTCTGGCCGCTGATGAACACGCACTCGGCGTGGCGCCCGGCGAACAGCAAGCCGCGATCGGAAGCTCCCGCCTGGAACAGCACCGGTGTGCGCTGCGGCGATGGCTCGCACAGGTGATAGCCCTCGACCTGATAGAACTCGCCCTTGTGCTCGACCTTGTGCACTTTGTCCGGCTGCGCGTAGACACGTTGCTGCGGGTCGTTGAGCACCGCGCCGTCTTCCCAGCTGCCTTCCCAGAGTTTGTAGAGCACCTCCAGGTATTCGTCGGCCTGGTCGTAGCGACGGTCATGCTCGACCTGTTCGTTCAAGCCCATGGCTTTCGCGGCGCTGTCGAGGTAACCGGTGACGATGTTCCAGCCCACCCGACCACGACTCAGATGGTCCAGCGTCGACATGCGCCGGGCGAACAGGTACGGCGGTTCGTAGGTGAGGTTGGCGGTCAGGCCGAAGCCGAGGTTTTTCGTCACCGCCGCCATGGCCGACACCAGCAACAGCGGGTCGTTGACCGGCAGCTGGATCGATTCCTTCAACGGCACATCCACCGAGTTCTGGTACACGTCGTAGACCCCGACGATGTCGGCGATGAACAAGCCGTCGAACAGCCCGCGCTCCAGCAACTGCGCCAGTTCGGTCCAGTATTCGATTGTCTTGTACTGGGTCGAGTTATCCCGTGGATGGGTCCACAGGCCATGGTTGATGTGCCCGATGCAGTTCATGTTGAACGCGTTGAGCAGGATCTTCTTTTTCGCGGCAGCCATCAGATGGTCCCCCGCAGTGGCGGGTTTTCATCGTTGAGGTAGTAATTGCCGACCGCGTGATACTTCCAGCGCACCGGGTCGTGCAGGGTATGCACGCGGGCGTTGCGCCAATGCCGGTCCAGGCCGTGTTCCTTCAGGGTCGCCTGGCTGCCCGCCAACTCGAACAGCGTGGTGCCGGCGGCGAGGGAAATTTCAGTGCTGATGGCCCGGGCTTCGGCGACGGCAATCGAGGCGGCGGCGACCGTTTCGGCGTTGGTGTCGGCCTGGGCCTTGTCGAGGAATTCACCGGCGCGCTCGAGCAGCGCTTCGGTGGCGTGCAGGCGAATGCTCAGGTGGCCAAAGCTTTTGAGCGTCAGCGGATCTTCAGTGGCGGTTTCATGTGTGGCGTCGATCCATGGCCGGGTCTTGGTGCGGACGAAGTGCAGCGCATCTTCATAGGCGGCGCGGGCGATGCCGGTGTCGATGGCGGCGTGGAGAATCTGCGCCAGCGGGCCGACCGGGGTCGGGCGCTCGAAGGCGGTCTGGAACGGGATCACGTCTTCGGCGACCACAAAGACATCTTCGAACACCACCGAACCGCTGCCGGTGGTGCGCTGGCCGAAGCCGCTCCAGTCGTCGATCACTGTCAGGCCTTTGCTGTCGCGTGGGACGAAGGCCAGTTGCTGCACGCCGTTTTCATCGATCACCGAGGTCGGAATGCGCTGGGCGTAGATCGCACCGGTGGCGTAGAACTTGCGGCCGTTGATGCGATAGCCACTGCGCTCTCCATGCACATCAGGCGTCAGGCGGGTAACGCGGTCGTGGGCGGTTTTGGTGCCCAGTTCAGCCAGCGCATTGCCGAAGCGCTGGCCAGCCAATACTTCGGCGTACAGGCGTGTTTTCTGCTCTTCGCTGCCGTTCACGCGCAGCACTTCCAGGGCATAAAAATGGTTCTGCGGGATCTGCCCCAGCGAGCCGTCGGCCTGGGCAATCAAGGCGATGACCTTGGCCAGCGTGACATTGGACACACCGGCGCCGCCGTATGCCTTCGGCACGCTGATGCCCCACAGGCCCGAGCGGGAAAAGACTTCCAGCTCCGGGTGTGGCAAACGGCGTTCGCGGTCGCGCAGGGCGCTGTCGCGTTTGAAATCTTCGGCTAGGTCGCTGGCGACGATCAGGGCTTGCTCATCGCTGGTGATGACCGCGACGTGTTGGGAAAGAGTCATAAGCTTCTCCAGATGACGGGTCGTCAGATCCAGGAATGGCGAGCCGGCAACGTGCCGTTCAAGTGATAAGCGCCGACGGCGTGATATTTCCAGCGCACCGGGTCGTGCAGGGTGTGCACCCGCGCGTTGCGCCAGTGACGGTCGAGGTTGAATTCGGCGAGGGTGGCGCGGCTGCCCGCCAGCTCGAAAAGCTTTTCGCTGGCCAGCAATGAGACCTCGGTGGTCAGCACCTTGGCTTCGGCCACGGCAATCGATGCACGGGCAGCGGACTCGGCGGTCAACGGTTCGGCGTGCACCTGGTCGAGCACTTGCCCGGCCTTGCGCAGCAGGGCTTCGGCGGCGTGCAGTTCGATCTTCAGCTTGCCGATGTCGGCGATCACGTAGAGGTCATCGCTGGCCCGTTCAACGTTGGCGTCGATCCACGGCCGCGCTCGGGTTTTCACGAACTCGATGGCGTCGTCGATGGCGCCCCGGGCAATGCCGGCGTCGATGGCCGCTTGAATCAGTTGCGAGACGGCGCCCTGGGTGTTGGGCTTGTCGTTGATCTTCCAGTTATCGATCACCAGCTCGGTGTCGACCCGCACGTTGTTGAGCAGGATCGTGCCGCTGGCGGTGGTGCGCTGACCGAAGCCGGACCAGTCATCGACGATCCGCAGCCCCGGTGTGCCGCGTTGCACGAAGGCCAGCACTTGCTTGCCGTCATCGTTGAGTGCCTTGACCGCGACCCAGTGAGCGAACAGGGCGCCCGTGGAGTAAAACTTCTGCCCATTGAGCACAAAACCGTCGCCATCGGCGGTGATGCGCGCCTTGAGTTCGAGGGTGTTTTTGGTGCCGCGTTCAGGCCCGGCATTACCAATGCGCCCGCCTTCCAGGACACTTTTGAAAAGTTGTTTTTTCTGCGCTTCGGTGGCGCTGCCGAGCACCAGGTTGAGAATGCCGAACTGGTTCTGCGGGATCTGCCCCAGCGCCGGGTCGGCGGCGGAGATAATCGCGAACACCTCTGCCAGGGTGACGAACGAAACCTGCGGCCCACCGTACTCGCGCGGGATGCCAATGCTGCCAAGGCCGCTGCATGTGAACTGCTCGATTTCCGACCACGGCAGCTTGCGCTGCTGGTCACGTTTGGCCGCCTGCACGCGGGCGACTTGCGCCAGCTCATGGGCGGCCTTGATGGCTTGTGCGTCGTTGCGCAGCACTTGCGCGGGCAACAACAGCGGGGCGATGTCCAGATCACTCTGGACGATTGCATCTGCCAGACTGGACATCACTGCCACTCCTTGGCGACACGCAATGCCCTGGCGATCTGCACTGGGGTGATTGTGTTCCGGACCATACCTACCTCACATCTCATGGAAGCGCCGCGGGGCGGCGAACGAAAACAAGAATGTCCGGTGGTCCGGTGTATATACCCTAAGCGTTTATAAAAAAGTTATGAACTAACTTTTAGGAATATATATAGAAGGGGTATCACCGCCCCCTGTAGGAGCGAGCCTGCTCGCGATGGTGGTCAACGATAACGCTGGCAACCTGACACACCGCGGTGCCCTGTCGTCCATCGCGAGCAGGCTCGCTCCTACAGGGTTTGCGGGCCAATCCTCACCGTCCGCGCCGGCGCCCAGCGCGAGTTGTTACCGACCCGGTCGAGGATGCAGTAAGTCACCTCCAGCCGCAGATCTTCACCGGCTTCGGTGATGATCGCCGGCGGTACCCAGACCCGAATCGGCAGGCCCACATCACAGGCCTTGAGCCCGTGCAAATCCATCCGCACATCACCCCAGCGCAGGGTGATTTCGTCGCCCTCGGCCATGTTGATATAGGGCTCGATGGTCAGCGGCACACCCCGCTGGATTTGTCGCGCATTGAGCCCCCGGCGGCGGATGGCAACGGGAAGATTGACCGGCGCCAGGAACTGATTTTCGTCGTCACCGAGCGGGCGACCCGGGCAGTCGAGTTTCACCGCTACCCGCGTCGCCACCGACAGCGCCGGGTTTCTGCCGACCTGCATCACACGGTAATGCACCCAGGTGGCGCCGCTGACGATAAAGCTTTCCGGTACCCGCAGGCTGACGGTGTGGCCAATGTCTTGCGCCGTCAGCACGCGGGAGGCCACGAAGTGGCCGTCCCAGAACAATTCGATCAGGTCACCGGTGTCCATGTCGGTATACGGCTCTATGTCGACGCGCAGCTTGCTCGCCGCGAGGATATTGATACCGGCCTTGTTGGCCTGGGGCAGGGTGGGTGGCGCCAAAGACGGGATGCGTGAGATGCAACTCATGGGTGTCTCTCCTTGATGTATTTCAGCGAAGTCCATTTCTGAAACAAGCGGGAAGTTTTACTTTGGTTCTAAGCCGGTGCGTGAAGTTGTTAGATAGAAGTGCGTTGAATAAGAGTCAATAGTGAATCCAGGTGATAGGGACTATCTGCGATTATTCAGAAGGCTCCTACGCGCAGGAGTCAGTAAACGCGGGGCTTGGTAGAAAATGACCATGAATACAGCGGTGTTCGCGGCATACATCTATGTACCGCACGACGGAAAGAATGAGGGTCGAGGGGGAATAAAGTGTGGGGGGAGGGTAACTTCCATCCATGGAAGTTGGGGTTCTACGATGGATGTTTCAAACGTGCGAGTTGTTCAGAAACTTGCTGAGAAACTGTTTCGTACGTTCTTCTTTCGGGTTGGCAAACAGTGCCTTCGCTTCGCCTTGTTCGACGATCACGCCCTTGTCGAAAAACACCACACGGTTGGCCACATCGCGAGCGAAAGCCATTTCGTGGGTCACGATGACCATGGTGCGATTCTCCTGGGCCAGGCCGCGGATCGTCGCCAACACTTCGCCCACCAGCTCAGGGTCCAGTGCCGAGGTCGGTTCGTCGAACAGGATCACTTCCGGTTCCATCGCCAGCGCGCGGGCAATCGCCACGCGTTGTTGCTGACCGCCCGAGAGACGGCGCGGGTAAGCGTCTTCCTTGCCCGCCAGGCCGACCTTGGCCAACAGCTTTTTCGCCAGGGTAATGGCATCGTCGCGCGGGATCTTTTTAACAATGATCGGGCCTTCGATGACGTTTTCCAAAGCGGTGCGATGGGGGAACAGGTTGAAGTTCTGGAACACGAAGCCCACGTGCTGGCGCAAACGACGCACCAGGCTCTGCTGCTGGTTCAGCGGGCGGCTGGTATCGATTTCGATGTCGCCGACCTTGATCCGGCCGCTGGTGGGTTCTTCCAGGAAGTTCAGGCAACGCAGGAACGTCGTCTTGCCCGAGCCGCTGGGCCCGATGATCGCCACGACTTCCCCTTCCTTCACTTGCAGATCGATGCCGTTGAGCACGACGTGACCCTTGAACTGCTTTGTCAGTTTTTCCACGACAATCATGGGGTCAGGACTCCTGGTCGTGCCGATTGACCCGGGCTTCCAACTGGTTCTGCAGGTGCGACAGCACCGTGGCCAGGACCCAGTAGATCAGCGCGGCGGCAAGATACATGGTGAACACTTCGAAGGTTCGGGCGGTGATCAGTTGCGCCTGGCGGAACAGTTCCGGCACCTGGATGGTGGCTGCCAGCGCGGTGTCCTTGACCAGGGAAATGAAGCTGTTGCCCAGCGGTGGCAGTGCGGTGCGCATCGCCTGCGGAATGATCGCCCGGCGCAATGTCTGCGCCCGGGTCATGCCGATGCTGGCAGCGGCTTCCCATTGGCCGCGTTCGATGGAGCTGATTGCGGCACGCAGGATTTCACAGGCGTAAGCGGCCATGTTCAGCGAGAAGCCGATCATGGCCGCCGGGATCGGATCGAGTTCCATGCCCAATTGCGGCAAGCCGTAATAGATCACGAACAGTTGCACCAGCAACGGCGTGCCGCGAAAGAACGACACGTAGATGCGGGCGATCCAGCTCACCAGCTTGAAACGCGACAGGCGCATCAGTGCCAGGCCGAAGCCCAGCACCAGACCGAAGAACATCCCGCCCAGGCTCAGGATCACTGTGTAGTACGCGCCCTTGAGCAGAAAGGGCGCGGAGTCCAGTGCGAGTTGAAAAGCTTCTTGCATTATTGAGTGACGTCAGCGTTGAAGTATTTTTCCGAGAGCTTTTTCAGCGTGCCGTCGGCGCGAAGTTTGTCGATGGCCTTGTTCACCGCTGCCAGCAGTTCAGGCTCGCCTTTGCGCAGGGCGATACCGGCTTCCTGGCGGGAGAAGGCTTCACCGGCGGCGCTGGTGTCCTTGGCTTTCTTGGCGTATTCCAGCGCGGCCAGACGGTCGATCAGGATGGCGTCGATGCGGCCGACACGCAGGTCCTGGAACTTGGTCGGATCGTCTTCGTAGGTGCGCACATCAGCCTTGGGCACATTCTCTTTCACCCACTGCTCGTAGTTGGTGCCCAGGCCTACACCGACTTTTTTGCCGGCCAGGTCATTGGCGGTCTTGATGGTGTCTTTGTTCTTGGTCAGAACCAGCGCCTGAATCCCGGAAACGGTGTACGGCTCGGAGAAGTCGTACTTCTTCTTGCGCTCTTCGGAGATGGTCACCTGGTTGATCACCGCGTCCAGACGCTTGGACTCCAGCGCTGCGAGGATGCCGTCCCATTTGGTCGGTTGCAGTTTGACCTTCACGCCCAGCTCCTTGGCCAGCGCTTCGGAGAACTCGACTTCGAAACCGGTCAGCTTGCCGTCGGCATCGACGAAGCTGAACGGTGGGTAAGTGCCTTCCAGACCAACGTTGATCACGCCGGCATCTTTGATTTTTTGCAGCTGCTCACCGGCAACCGCCTGGCCGATCAGGCCAGCGCTCAATGCCAGGCCCAGCGAACCCACCAGCAGATTTCGACGTAGTGCGGAAAAATTCATGACTAGCCCCTGTGTTTTCTTATGGAAGATGCGTTTGGAAAAGTTGGCGAAATCGGGAATTGCACGACAGCGCTATCCTGCCTTAAAGCAGCTTATGCGTCTCTCGGGAAATGCGCCTTTAGCATGACTATATGGTGGCGTTTTTAGATTAGAAAATAATAATTTCTATATTTGATATTCAAAAAAGGAATATTTAAAGATC
>DATMUG010000194.1:0-6609 GCA_035563915.1 Pseudomonas sp.
GCGATCCATCAGTCCTCATCGTTGACTGACACACCGCTTTCGCGAGCAAGCCCGCTCTCACAGGGGGTATCAGTTGTTGTGAGGGGACGGCTCGGCCGGCAAACGCCGCGCGGAAGCGCCATTCAACCATCCCGCCAACAACCGGGTCGACAACGGAATGAAGAAATAGACCATCAACGGCGTCAGGCACAGGGTGCTGATCAACACGCGGGGCAGCAGCGTCATTTCGCCCAGCAATGGCCCCAGGACAAAGTTGAACAGCAGGGATACCGGGAAGAACGCCAGCCAGATCGCCACGGCCTGCTTCCAGCGTGGCGGGCGTTGGCCTGCGGCGCCGAACCAGCCTTCGATGCCGCTGACGCGATGTTCGGTCGGATGGGCGAACAAATCGCTGCCCCGTGCCAGCCAGGCGGTACGCGAAGCGGAATGCTCCCAGGCGTGCAGCGTCTGCTCGTCGGCGAAGCGAAAGATAATCTGGAATTCGTCATCGTCAGGGGGCGGAGCGAGTACGCCGGAGCCCAGATAACCGGGGAAATCGGTGGCCAGTTGTTCGCCTTCGCGCAACCAGGCGATCAGGTCCTGATAGCGGCCATCGGCGACGCGGCGCGCAACCATCAGGGTGACGGGGGAAGTCGACATTTTGTATCTCCAAAAGCAGAAGCGTCACTCCGGGTAGGAGTTTCGCCAGGCGCAGCGCCGGGGTGGTGGGCTGCGTCTCGTGACAGGCAAGGATTGTTCCTGAATCATCCCTGGGCGTCACGGCATAAAATTTTTACGGAAACTTTACGGGGCGGTGGAGCTAGAATGTGACTTGAAATTACAGGGATGTTGATACGAGATGGCCATACTGACTGACGCTGCCCCTGATGTGTCACCTGCGCTTTCCCTTGAACGGGAAGAGCTCTTTCCCATTCGCGAGGTCGCGCGGCTGACGGGCGTCAATCCGGTTACGCTTCGTGCATGGGAACGACGTTATGGTCTGATCGTCCCCACTCGCACCGAAAGTGGGCATCGCCTGTACTCCATGACCGATATCGAGCGCGTACGCAGCATCCTCAACTGGATCGAGCGCGGCGTGGCGGTGAGCAAGATCGGCAAGCTACTCGCCAAGGCATCGCCGCTTCAGGCGCTGTCACACATCATCCCCGACAGTCTTGTACAGGCCGATTACGCACAATGGCAGTCGCAGGTCCAGGCGGCGGTCAGTGCTTTTGACGATGTACAACTGGACCAGGTCTACGCACAGATCTTTTCTACCTACACCCAGCCGGTCGTGTTCCAGGACATCCTGATCCCGCTCTGGAAACAATTGCTGCAACGCCAGGACTCGTTTGGCAGGACCAGCGAATGGCTGTTCCTCGATGGTTTTCTGCGTTCCCGGGTTTTGCAGCGCCTGCTTCTGGTTCGAGACACCAAACCCCGGCGTGTCATCGTCAGTGCCCTGGCCACCCAGTGCCGCGAGCTTGAACTCCTGATTGCGGCCCTGTTCCTGAGCGGCGGACAGACAGGTGTGCGGGTGTTGACCATTGGCCAGCCGCTTGACGAATTGACGCTGGTTTGCGAAAGGATCAAGCCGCAGGCGTTGGTGCTGTATTCCAATCATGTACCCGGCCCCGATTTGCCCCGACGGTTGAATCGCCTGGCGATGAGTGTGGATTGTCCGGTGCTGCTGGCGGGCGATGCCTCCGATCTGGCTCAGCAAAGCCTGGCGGGCTCGTCGATCGGTTGTCTGGGGAACGAGGGCGCGTTGATGCGCCAGAGACTGAAACAGTTCCTGGCGGGCAATCTGGATACTTGATGCGGCTCAGAGATGCAGCGCGGGGTGGGTCAGCCGGTGCTGTTGCAGGATGTACTGGCGCAGGCGTTCGGTTTCATCCTTATCGCTCTGGCTCAACTGATAGGCAAAAAAGCCCTGTTCGGTTTCTTTCTCGAGGGTGCCGCGCAAGGCGATCCGCTCATAGCCTGAAGGGCTGAACCACAACGCGAAATGCTTCGGCGCCTTGGTCTTGTTGCGCATTTCCAGCAGAACGCCCTTGAACGACACTTCGTGCACCCACATCGTGCCCGGCTGCCCCTTGGCGTTTTCCAGTGCTACCGGTTCTTCGAGCACCAGGCGCCATGGGCGAACCAGCGGTCCGTCTTCATAGATGGTGGGTACTCCAAGACGCAAATGCAGCGCATGAAACTCGTCTTCCACCAGGTGCAGGGGGAAGGTCATTTGCTGATTTTCGAAGTTGGCCTGAATGGTGACTTGCTCATGGGCGGCAAGGCGCGTGAGCAAGTCACGGATCTGCGAACCACCATTGACGAGCAGACTCGACGTCGCATCCCGCACGTTGAGTTGCGGGTTGTGCTGCATGGTCTGGATAAAATCCAGTTCATCCTGGGTCAGGAGTGCGTCGCGTTGCATGGCTAGCTCGAAAGATATAGTTACAAAGTCATTGGTGATTGTAGTAAGTGACAACTAATTCGTTGAAATGTTTGCACCGTTCGTCGCCTTGAGTGCGGCCAGTTCAGCCTGGACCTCCGCCAGCTGAGCTTCCAGCTGTGCCACTCGCTGTTGGGCCTTGACCTGAACGGTCACGTCTTTCTGCACGCCGATGAAGTAAACCTGGCCATCATTCGGGTTTTTTACCGTTGAGATAGACAGTTCATTCCAGAAGGGTGTGCCGTCCTTCCTGTAGTTACGCAGGATTTCCCGGCACGACCCTTCACTGGTCAATGCGTCACGAATTTTCGGCAGGGCACCCTGGTCGCGGTCGCCCGATTGCAGGAAACGGCAATCCTGATAAAGGATTTCTTCGCTGGTGTAGCCGGTCAAGCGTTCGAACGCCGGGTTGACGTAAATCAGGATCTTGTCCTGATCGCCTTCCTTCTCGGCAATCACGATTCCGTCGTTTGAAGCGTTAATGGCCAGTTGCAGGAGTTTTGCGTTGATCATCGGTGGACCCCTTCCTTGTTGGTGATGCGAAGCATTCTAAAAGAACAATCAGGACCGTGCTGTTAATATCCGGGTCTTTGACTCAGCTTCAGGATCAGATTGATGAAAGTCGCCATCATTTCCGGCTCGGTGTACGGCACGGCCGAAGAAGTCGCCCGTCACGCGGCAAGCATTTTGAAAGCCGCCGGCTTCGAAACAGCCTACAACCCCCGTGCCAGCCTCGCCGATCTTCAGGCCTTCGAACCTGCGGCTTTTCTGGCCGTGACCTCCACCACTGGCATGGGTGAGTTGCCGGATAACGTGCAGCCGCTGTACTTCGCCATTCGCGACCAATTGCCTGCGGCCTGGCGTGGCTTGCCGGGTGCGGTGATCGCGCTGGGTGATGCCAGTTATGGCGATACGTTTTGCGGCGCTGGCGAGCTGATGCGCGAACTGTTCGCAGAACTGGGCATTCGCGAAGTGCTGCCGATGCTGCGTCTGGACGCCAGCGAAAGCGTGAACCCGGAAGGTGATGCCGAGCCCTGGCTGGCGGAACTGGTCAGCGCTCTCAAGGCTTGAGCGAGTGACGTCGGAGGCCGGCACCGGGTTGCGTCATGCTTCTGACAGGGCGGCCCGGAGCCCGTCCCGCACCTGCTCTGGCGGCGGCCATTTGACATGGATCCAAACTGTTTTGGCCGCTGACTCGTTCGGCCATCAAGCTGGCTGCCAATGCAACTACGCGAACGAAGAGGGCTGACTAGACTCGGTAGTCATTGGAAACACTCCATAATAAGAATAGAGGTTCCCTGCCGTGAGCGTAGCCCCCGTCCAATCGCCACACAGTGTCAAAGACCTGGTCAGCCCCGCCGAGTGGCAAACCCGCGTGGATCTTGCCGCCTGTTACCGCCTTGTGGCCCAGCATGGCTGGGATGATCTGATCTTTACCCATATTTCCGCCAAAGTGCCGGGCACCGAAGATTTTCTGATCAACCCGTTCGGCATGATGTTCCACGAAATTACCGCGTCGAGCCTGGTCAAGGTCGATCAGGCCGGCAACAAGCTGATGGACAGCCCCTACGAGATCAACCCGGCCGGGTACACCATCCACAGCGCGGTGCATGAAGTCCGTCATGATGTTGTTTGTGTGCTGCACACCCACACCGCTTCGGGTGTGGCGGTGTCGGCGCAGAAACAGGGCGTGCTGCCGATCAGCCAGCAATCGCTGTTTGTCTTGTCGAGCCTTTCGTATCACGCCTACGAAGGCGTAGCGCTCAATCACGAAGAAAAGGCGCGGCTGCAAGCCGACCTCGGGGAAAACAATTTCCTGATGCTGCATAACCACGGCCTGCTGACCTGTGGCAGCAGCATCGCCGATACCTTCCTGATGATGTTCACCTTCCAGCGCGCTTGCGATATCCAGGTCATGGCGCAGACCGGTGGCGCGGAACTGATCGCCATCGAACCGCAGATTCTGGCGGGGGCCAAGGCCATGATCGCCGGCGTTACCAAAAGTGCCCAAGGCATGGGCGGCGCGTTGGCCTGGCCAGCGCTGCTGCGCAAACTCGATAAACAGGACCCGGGGTACAAACTCTGATGGCACTCGCCGAGATTCCCCTGTCAGTCTGGCGCAAGCGCAGCCGGACCTTCATCTTCCGTGGCCAGACCATCCGCTACTGGACGGCGGGGCAGGGTGAGCCGCTGCTGCTCATCCATGGCTTCCCCAGCGCCAGCTGGGACTGGCATTACCTGTGGCAACCTCTGGTTCAGCGTTATCGCGTAATTGCCTGCGACATGCTCGGTTTTGGCGATTCGGCCAAGCCCGTGGACCACGAATACAGCCTGTTGGAGCAGGCGGACCTGCAGCAGGCGTTGCTGGCTCACTTGAATGTCGTGCAGCCGGTTCATCTGCTCGCCCACGACTATGGCGACAGCGTGGCTCAGGAACTGCTGGCCCGGCATTACGAGTCGCACATTCGTATCGCCAGCTGTGTGTTCCTCAATGGCGGGTTGTTTCCGGAAACCCATCGCCCGGTCCTGATGCAAAAACTGCTGCTCAGCCCCTTGGGCTGGATGATCGGCCGTGCGTTCAGCCGTGATGGGCTGGTGAAGAGCTTCCGCCAGATTTTCGGTCCGAAGACCCGTCCCAGTGAAAGCGTGATCGATGATTTCTGGAGCCTGATCGAAACCCATCATGGCCCGCGGATCATGCACAAATTGATCACCTACATTCCCGAGCGGCGAACCTGTCGCGAGCGTTGGGTGAGCGCGATGCAGCGGGGCGAGGTGCCGCTGAGGGTGATCGATGGCGAGTTCGATCCGGTCTCCGGCGCGCACATGGTCGCCCGTTACCGGGAGCTGATTGCCAACCCGGACACGGTGCTCTTGAACGACATCGGTCATTACCCGCAGATCGAAGCGCCGTGCCAGGTGCTCAAGCATTACCTGGCGTTTCGCGATCGGTTGACGTTGCCGCCGTTGAAGATGGCGTGCTCCTGATGTCCAGCTATCACTGAACCCCTGTGGCGAGGGAGCTTGCTCCCGCTGGGGCGCGAAGCGACCCAAAAACCAATCAATAAGGTGTGTCAGCCAGAAACGGACCATGGTTTGTGCGTCTGCGGCGCAGCCGAGCGGGAGCAAGCTCCCTCGCCACAGGCTCACAAACCGGCTCAATTATCCCCCAGCCTTATCGCGCACTATTCAGCCCACCTCGTGTTCATTGTGACCCGCAGCGCCGTGCCTGACACTCGGACCCATCGTCCCAAGGCCTGCTGGAGTCCTTCATGAATCAATCTGTACGCTTCGAAGACAAAGTCGTGATCATCACCGGTGCAGGTGGCGGCCTGGGACGGGCGCACGCACTGTTGTTTGCCAAGCAGGGCGCCAGGGTACTGGTCAACGACCTCGGCGGTTCGACTCAGGGCGAGGGTGCCAATGCGTCGGCGGCGGATCGCGTCGTAGCGGAAATCCGTGACGCGGGCGGTACCGCAGTGGCCAACCACGACTCGGTCACCGACGGCGACAAGCTGGTGCAACATGCCATGGACGCCTTCGGTCGCGTCGATGTGTTGGTCAACAACGCCGGTATCCTGCGTGACAAGACCTTCCACAAAATGGAAGACGCCGACTGGGACCTGGTTTACCGCGTCCACGTCGAAGGCGCCTACAAAGTCACCCGTGCCGCCTGGCCGCACATGCGCGAGCAAAACTACGGGCGGGTGATCTTCACCGCGTCCACCTCGGGCATCTACGGCAACTTCGGCCAGTCCAACTACGGCATGGCCAAGCTCGGTCTGTACGGCCTGACCCGCACCCTGGCCCTCGAAGGCCGCAAGAACAACATCCTGGTCAACGCCATCGCCCCCACCGGCGGCACCCGTATGACCGAAGGCCTGATCCCGCCGCAAGTATTCGAGCAACTCAAACCGGAACTGGTCAGCCCGCTGGTGGTGTACCTGGGCAGCGAAACCTGCCAGGACACCTCCGGCCTGTTCGAAGTGGGTGGCGGCTGGATGGGCAAGGTCCGCTGGGAACGCAGCCTCGGCGTCGGCTTCGACCCACGGGCCGGGTTCTCACCGGAAGACGTGGCGGAACATTGGCAGCAGATTTGTGATTTCGAAGGGGCGGCGCATCCGAAGGACAACATTGAAGCGCTGAAGGAAATGATGGCGAATTTGCAGAAGTATTCGCTG
>DATMUG010000195.1:0-29807 GCA_035563915.1 Pseudomonas sp.
CAGGAACGCCAGACGTGCTTCCGGCAATTCCGGGTCCAGCGGCAACCACGCCGCGCCGGCATGCACGATGCCGAGCAGGGCGACGACCATCTCCACCGAGCGCTCCATGCACACCGGCACGATGCTCTCGCGACCGATGCCATTGGCGCGCAGGGCGCGGGCCAGTTGTTGAGCACGTTGATCCAGCTCGGCATAGCTCAGGCGCTGGCCTTCGAACACCAAAGCCTGGGCGTTTGGCGTCAGGGCCGCTTGCTGGCTCAGGGCGGTGTGCAGGTTGCTCGGGCCGGGGTACTGGCGTTCGGTGGTGTTCCACTCGATCAGCTGCTGTCGACGCTCGGTTTCAGTCAGTGGCGACCAGTCGCCGAGGCGAGTCTGCGGCGCGTCGAGCATGGCTTCCAGCAACTGTTGCCATTGCTCCAGCCAGGTCTTGGCCGTGCTTTCGCTGATCAGCGCGGCGCGGTATTCCAGCAGCACCGACAGCACTTCGCCGTCATGCACTTCCCAGTTCAAGTCGTATTTGGTGGATTGCGCCGTCACCGCTCGCTCCTGCACCTGCAACTGCGGCCACTGGCTGGCGGCTGCGTCGGCGTTCTGCATCACGAACAGCACCTGGAACAGCGGCGTCTGCGCAAGGCTGCGGGACGGATTCAGGGCTTCGACCACCTGATCGAACGGCACGTCCTGATGTTGCTGCGCATCCAGTACGCGGTCGCGGACCTGGCTGAGCAGGCCTTCGAAATCCAGTGCCGGGTCCAGATCGCTGCGCATCACCACGGTGTTGACGAAGCAACCGATCAGCGGCTGCAACTCGGCCCGTGGGCGCTGGGCCACCGGGCTGCCGAAGCGCACGTCGCGCTGGTTGGCATGACGCCCCAACAACAACTGCGCGGCGCTGAGCATCAGCATGTACAGGGTGGCGCCGCGTTGCTGGGCGAACTGACGCAAACGTCCCGCCAGTTCCCGGGGCAGTTGCAATTGCACCGCGCCGGCGGCGGGTTCCAGCTGGTTCGGGCGCGCCTGTCGGGTGGGCAGGTCCAGCAGGTAATCGCCGTCCTCCAACTGCGTGCGCCAGTAGTTCAGTTGTTCGCCGAACAGCGTCTGTTGTGCTGGCTCACGCTGCCAGAGCGCATAGTCCGGGTATTGCAGGGCGAGCGCCGGCAAGGCGGCGACACCCCCTTCGCACTGGGCGGCGTAAAGCCGGGCCAGTTCATCCAGCAGGTTCTGGCTGGAGGCATCGTCGGTGGCGCAGTGGTGCAGGTTCAGCAGCAACAGTGACTGGGTGTGGCTTGCGCGTTGAATCAGCGCGGCGCGGATCGGCAGTTGCGTGGCCAAATCGAAACGGTGGCCGGTTTCGGCATGGATCGCTTCATCGGTCAATTGATGCCAGGCGTTGTCGTCGCTCGCGTCGAGCGAGGCCACGTGCAGGGCAATATCAGCCTGCGGCTCGATGACCAGCACCGGCTCACCCTCGGCATCACGTTGGATGCGGCTGCGCAGGCTTTCATGGCGTGCAACCACCGCATTCAAGGCGGCTTGCAGGGCCGGCACGTTCAGCTCACCGTCGAACTGCACGGCGCTGACCACGTTGTATTCGCCGCCACCGGCGCTCAGTTGCTCAAGGAACCACAAGCGTTGTTGTTCGAACGACAGCGGCAGGCGTGCCGGGCGCTGCGTTGTAGTCCAGGTCGCGGCGGCGGCTTGCAGCGGCTCGCCAAGCAGCGCGGCCAATGCTTCCAGGGTTGGCTGTTCGAACACCGCGCGCAGCGCCGGGACCGTGGCGAACTGTTGGCGCAGACGGGCAAACAGCTGCGCCGCCAGCAGCGAGTGACCGCCCAGATAAAAGAAGTGACTGTCGCGACCGATCTGCGTCAGCGGCACGTTCAGCAGTTCGGACCACAGCGCCGCCAGTTGTTGTTCGGCGAGGGTGCGTGGCGGATCCTGGGCGTCCGGCGCGGCCTCAAGGTTCGGGGCCGGCAGGGCCTTGCGATTGAGCTTGCCGTTGTCGGTCAGCGGCAGTTCGTCGAGCACCACGAAGGCCGAAGGCACCATGTAATCGGGCAGGGCAGCGCCGATTGCCTTGCGCCAGCCGTCTATATCGGCCTGGGTGTCGCAGGTGACGTAAGCCACCAGACGCTTGTCGCCGGGCACGTCTTCACGGGCCAGCACCACGGATTGGCGCACGCCGGGCTGGGCGCCGATCAGCGCTTCGATTTCACCCAGTTCCACGCGGAAACCACGGATCTTTACCTGATGGTCCATGCGCCCCAGGTATTCGAGCTGGCCGTCGGGCAGCCAGCGTACCAGGTCGCCGGACTTGTACAGACGAGCGCCGGGCAGCGCCGAGAACGGATCGTCGATGAAGACCTTGGCGGTCTGTTCCGCACGATTGAGGTAGCCCAGGGTCACGCCGGCACCACCGATGTGCAGCTCACCCGGCACGCCCACCGGCATCGGGTTGAGGAAGGCGTCGAGCACATAGGTGCGCACGTTGGCGATGGGCTTGCCGATGATCGGCCGCGCCGGGAAGTCGTCCACCGCGCATCCGGTGGCGTCCACGGTGCATTCGGTGGGGCCGTAGGTGTTGAAGAAACGGCTGCCGGCAATCGACGGCAGGCGCTGCCAGAGTTGCGCGTCCACCGCATCGCCACCGAACAGCACGAAGCGCGGCAGGTACACCTCGCCACGGCGCACGCCGTCGCTTTCCAGCAGGGCCTTGAGCTGCGCCGGGGTGCATTCGAAGGCGTCCAGGCGGGTCTCGCTGAAGAATTGCGCCAGGGCTTGAGGGTCGTAGCGCACTTCTTCCGGCGTCAGGTACAGGCTATGGCCGTCAAGCAACAGGATGAGTTCGGCCACCGAGCTGTCGAAGGCGAACGAGTAGTTGAAACTGGTGTGCATCGGCTGGTCGGTGTAGCGGCGGTACAGGCCATGGATCCGCGCCCAGGCCAGGTTGACCACCGAGCCGTTGGTGACCAGGGTGCCCTTGGGCTTACCGGTGGAACCGGAGGTGTACATGATGTAGGCCAGGTCGTCGGGACCTGCCAGCGGCGCGAGGTTGTTGTCCGGCTGGTCGGCGAACAGCGCGGCGTCGGTGTCCAGGCGCAGGCGCGGCAGGCCGGCACCGAGTTGCTCGAGCAAGCCTTGCTGGCCGAGGAACAGCGCCGGTTGCGCGTCCTCGAGCATGTAGGCCAGGCGATCCACCGGGTAGGTCGGGTCGAGCGGCACATAGGCGCCACCGGATTTGAGAATGCCCAGCAGGCCCACCAGCAGTTCCAGCGAGCGCTCGACACACAACGCCACCGGACGGTTGGCCACTACGCCTTGGGCGCGCAGGTAATGCGCGACCTGATTGGCCCGGCGGTTGAGTTCGCCGTAGCTCAGGCGCTGGCCTTCGAAACTCAGGGCGTCGCGGTCCGGGGTGCGTGCGGCCTGCTGTTCGAACAGCCGGGCGAAAGTCAGGTGCTGCGGCACCTCCATCTCGGTGCGGTTCCACTCGACCACGGTGCGTTGCCATTCGTCCGCCATCAGCAGTGGCAAGGCGGCCACCGGGCGTTGCGGTTCGGCGAGCATCTGCTCCAGCAGGTGCTCCAGGCGGGCCAGGGTCTGCCGTGCACTCTCGGTGACGAACAGGTCGAGGGCGAACATCAGCTCCAGCTGGATCGGCGCATTGGCCGGGCACAGCACGTGCAGGTCCAGATCGCACTCGGACTGCTTGAGCGGGGTGTCGAGGGCTTCGAAATCCAGGCCCGGGAAGCGCAGCCGCGATTCCATCGCCAGTTGCTGGGCCACCATGACCTGATACAGCGGCGCGTGACTGAGGCTGCGCGGCAGTTGCAGGCTGTCCACCAGTTGCTCGAACGGCAGGTCCTGATGTTGCAGGCCTTCGCGCAGGCGCTTGGCCACTTGCTCCACCAGCGCAGTGAAATCCGCTTGCGGGGCGAAGTCGGCGCGGATCGCCAAATTGTTCAGCAAGATGCCGAGCAGGCCTTCGGTGCCCGGTTGCTCACGATGGGTCACCGGCGTGCCGATCAGCACCGTGGCGTCACCGCTCAAACGGTGCATCAATACGGCAAAACCGGCGAACAGTACGGTGAACGGGGTGGTGCCCAGGCGGCTGGCGAAGCCTTGCACGCGAGCACTGAGGTCGGCGCTCAGTTCACGCTGCACGATGCCGGCACGGTAGGTCTGCACCGACGGGCGCGGCAGATCGGTCGGCAGTTGCAGCAACGGGCTGCTGTCGCTGTTGCTGCGGTCCAGTGTTTGAGTCCAGTAATCGAGCTGGCGCTTGAGTTCCGCGCCTTGCAGGTGCTCGCGCTGCCACAGGGCGAAGTCGGCGTATTGCACCGGCAATGCCGGCAGTTCAGCGACCTTGCCGTTGCAGCGGGCTTCGTAACCCAGGGCCAGTTCGCGCAGGGCGATGGTTGCCGACCAGGCGTCCGAGACCAGGTGGTGCAGGGCGATGCCCAGTACGTGCTCATCCGCGGCCAGGCGCAGCAAGCGCGCCCGCAGCAGCGGCGGGTTGCTCAGGTCGAACGGTTGCTCGAAGGTCGCTTGCAGGGCGCTGAACTGCGCGCCTTCGCGGGCGGTGGCCGCCAGAACGGACAGATCGTCGAAAGGCAATTCGATGTTCAGCGCGGTGCTGATGTGTTGGCAGGGCACGCCGTCGGTGCTGCGGATGCCGGTGCGAAGGATTTCATGGCGCGCCAGCAGATCGTTGAGAGTGGTGTGCAGCGCGTCGACATTCAGCTCGCCTTTCAACTGCAAGGCGAACGGGATGTTGAACAGCGTGGTGCCCGGCGTCAGTTGTTCGATGAACCACAAACGCTGTTGCGAGAACGACAGCGGCAGCAGTGCCGGCCGTGGCAGGGCTTGCGGCCCTTTAGCCGTCGTGGATTGCGGCGCGACGGCCTCGGCCTGGCGTGCGGCAATCGCCACCGCCAGCAGGGCCACGGTGGGTTGTTCGAACAGCACCCGCAATGGCAGGTCGAGTTTGAAGTGGGCCCGCAGCCGCGCGACGATTTGCGTGGCCAGCAGCGAGTGACCGCCGAGGGTGAAGAAGTTGTCTTCGACGCCAACGCTGTCGCGACCCAGCACCTCGGCCCAGACCCTGGCCACGGCCGCTTCCAGCTCATTGCGCGGGGCGACGCTTTGCTGCGTGTCGGCCTGCCATTGGAGTTCACGAGCGGCCAGTGCCTTGCGGTCGACCTTGCCGTTGGCATTGAGCGGCAACTTTTCCAGGCAGACGAATGCTGCCGGCACCATGTATGGCGGCAACTGCATGCGCAGGTGATCGCCAAGGCCGTCGCTGCCTTGGGACTCGTCGTGGGCTGACCAGTACGCCACCAGCCAGGCTTCGCCGCCGCTGTTCTCGCGCAGCAATACCGCCGCTTCGCGCACGTTCGGGTGCTGCGCCAAACGGTGTTCGATTTCCGTCAGTTCGATGCGGTGGCCGCGCAGCTTGACCTGCTGGTCGCGGCGGCCGAGGTATTCGATCACGCCATCGGCGCGCCAGCGGCCCAGGTCGCCGGTGCGGTAGAGGCGTCCTTTGAGGGTCGGGTGATCAATGAAGGCATCGGCGGTGCGCTGTGGATCGTGCAGGTAGCCACGACCGACGCCGACGCCACCCACGCAGATTTCCCCGGCCACACCGACAGGCACCGGGCGCAGGGATTCATCCAGCACATACAGGCGGTTGTTGGCGGTCGGCTGACCGATGGGCATGTGGCTGACGTCGGCATCCGGGGCTTCGAAGATCGGCTGGAAGGCCACGTCGTCCGCGCACTCGGCGGGGCCGTAGGCGTTCATCAGGGCAATGTCGGGGAAGCGTGCGAACCAGTCGCGGGCCACGGTCGGCGGCAGCGCTTCACCGGTGGGCAGCACCCAGCGCAGGTCGGGCAGTTGCAGCTCGCAAGGGCACAGCGCGAGCAGGGTGCGCATCAGGCTCGGGACAATTTCCAGCACGCTCAGGCGCTCGCTGGCGAGCACTTGCAGCAGGCGCTGCGGGTCGTGGGCCACTTCATCCGGGAGGATCTGCACGGTGGCGCCCAATACGGGCGCGGCGAGGAATTGCCACACGCAAATGTCGAAGGCCACCGAGGCGGTCTGCGGGATGCGGTCGTCGGCGTTCAGGCCCAGGGCCGGCACCTTGCCGAAGATGTTATTGAGCATGCCCCGTTGTTCGATCATCACGCCCTTGGGCGTACCGGTGGAACCCGAGGTGAACAGCACATAGGCGAGACTGTCCGGGCCACCGAGCAACGGCAGCGGTGCGTCGTTGCCGGCCTGCCAGCAGGCTTCGGCGCATAGCGCATTTGGCGCCTGCTCCAGACCGCTCATCAACTGATCGAGCAGACCGCTGCACGCTTCACTGGCCACCAGCAACGGTGCGCGGGACAGCTTGAGGATTTCCCGCAGGCGCTCGGGCGGATGATTGACCTCCAGCGGCAGCATCGCCGCGCCAGCCTTGAACACCGCGATCATCAGGGTCAGCAGTTCAAGGCCACGGGGCGCGACCAGTGCGACCAGTTGATCCTCACCGGCCCCGGCTTCCCGCAGGGCGTGGGCCAGACGCGTGGAGCGCCGGTCCAGCTCGGTGTAGGTCAGGGATTGGCCGTCGCAGATCGCGGCCACGTGCTCGCCGCGCTGGGCGACCTGTTCGGCGAACAGCTGCGCGTAGCTTTTCTCCATGGGAAACTCATGGGGGTTGAGCGCCCATTCGCCCAGCAGTTGCTGACGCTCATCGCCGGCCAACAGCTCGAAGCTGCCCAGGGTGGCGTCCGGCGCGGCGAGCATGCCGCGCACCAGCGTGGCGAGATGACCGAGCAGACGTTCGACCGTTGCCGCTTCGAAACGCTCACGGTCGTAGGACACGCGAATGCCCAGCTCGGATTCCGGCAGGATCACCACGGTCAGGCCGTAGTGGGTGTGTACGCTGTGGTCCATGCCGTCGAGGCTGAACTGGAAGCCGCCTTCGAGAATCTGCTCGTCGATCGGGGCGTTTTCGAACACCAGGATGCTGTCGAACAGGGTTTCGCCCCGGGGGAAATCGCTCCAGCCCTGAATGTCGGTCAGCGGCGTGTGCTCATAGTCGCGCATGTCGACGTTCAACCCTTGCAGCGCGCTGAGCCACTGGCTGAGCGATGCTTCGGGGTCCACCGACACCCGCAGCGGCAGGGTGTTGATGAACAGGCCGATCATCTCCGCCACGCCGGTCAGTTCCGCCGGACGCCCGGCCACGGTGACGCCGAAGAGCACGTCGCGCTGCCCGCTGTAGCGCGACAACAGCAGCGACCAGGCGCCCTGGAAGAAGGTGTTCGGGGTAATCCGCTGGCTGCGGCAGAAAGTCGACAGCGCCTGGGTTTCCTGTTCGGTCAGGCGCACCAGCTGATCGTCCACCAGCACCGCGTCGGTGTAGCGGTCGCGGGTCACGCCGTTGTCCACGGTCAGCGGCGTCGGCGCATTGAGGCCCTGCAACTGGCCGCGCCAGAACTGTTCGGCCTTGCCCGCGTCCTGGCGTTGCAGCCACTGGATGTAGTCGCGGAACGGGCGCGGCGCCTTGAGCTGCGGCGTGCGGTCGTTGCACAGCGCTTCGTAGACCTTGAGAAAGTCCACGGTCACCAGCGAGATGCACCAGGCGTCCATCAGAATGTGGTGGAAGCTGCGGATGAATTCGTAGGACTCATCCCCCAGGCGCACCAGGCGGAAGCGGATCAGCGGCGGCTTGGACAGGTTGAAACCGACCTTCTGTTCATCGGCCAAAAGGGTGCGAATCCGTACCTCCTGCTCGTGCGCAGTCAAGCCGCGCAGGTCGAGCGTGTCCAGCGGCACCTTGACCTCGCGATGGATCACCTGCACCGGTTGTTTCTGGGTTTTCCACTGGAAAGAGGCGCGCAGGGAAGGGTGCAGCGCCACGACTTGACGCCAGGATTCGAGGAACGCCCCTTCGTCGATGGCACCCCCGATGCGGTAACGATCCTGCATCAGGTACACGCCGGAATCTTCGTGCAGCAGGGAGTGGAACAACATGCCTTGCTGCAACGGCGACAGCGGGTAAATGTCTTCGATCGGGTTGCTGTTGTTCTTTTCGGTGGTCATCAAAAACGTCCTGCAAAAAAAGGGGCGACGGCGTGCCAAGCTGTTGAGTGAGAAGCGTGGCCGGTCAGAATTCGTTTTCGTCCAGCTCGGCCATCAGTGCCTGCATCTCGTCGTCGGACAGGCCTGAGGCGCTGAATGCGGTGCTTTCGGCCTGCGCTTGCGCGGTGTCTGCGCTCAGCGGCCGGGCGACTTCGGCCATGGCGGCGATGGTCTGGCCTTCGAACACGTGCTTGGCGGACAGGGCGATGCCTTGCTCGTGGGCCTGGGCCACCACTTGCAGACTGAGAATCGAGTCGCCGCCGATGGCGAAGAAGTTCTCGGTGACGCTCACGGTCTCAAGCTTGAGGACTTTGGCGACGATGGCTTGCAGGGTGCTTTCCATGGCGTTGCGGGGGGCGACAAAGGCGCCTTCGTCGAACGGGTCCGGGTCAGGCAACTGGTGCAGGTCGAGCTTGCCGTTGGGGGTGCGCGGGAAGCTCGGCAGGGTCAACACCCGCGCCGGCACCATGTACGACGGCAGGCGTTCGCCGAGGAAAGCCTTGATCGCGTCCGAGTCCGGCGCATAGCCGTGGGCCGCCAGCACGTAGGCCAGCAGACGCTTGCCGGCGGCGTGTTCCTGCACGATCACCGCCGCTTCGCGCACGTCGCTGTGGCTGCACAGTTGCCGCTCGATTTCACCGAGCTCGATGCGGTAGCCGCGCAGCTTGACCTGATGGTCGCGGCGGCCGAGGAACGCCAGGCGACCGTCTGCCAGCCAGCAGGCCAGGTCGCCGGTGCGGTAGGCGCGGGTGCCGCAGGCCAGGGTGACGAAGGCCTTGGCGGTTTCTTGCGGTTTGTTGCGATAACCCCGGGCCAGGGTCGGGCCGGCGAGAACGATTTCCCCCGGTTCGCCGACGCCGCTGGCCATCCCGTGTTCGTTGAGGATGCGCAGGTCCATGCCGGCAATCGGCCGGCCGATGCTCAGCTCACGGCCTGGTTCCAGGACTTCGTAAGTGGCCCAGACCGTGGCTTCGGTGGGGCCGTATTCATTGACCAGTTTCGCCTTGGGCAAGGCCTGACTGTGCTGGGTGATCAACGGCGGTGGGCAGGCTTCGCCGGCGACGATCCAGCATTCCAGGCTGGCGGTGTCGGCGTCGCGTTGCAGTTGATCGAGCAACGCCTGATACAGCGATGGCAGCGACAGACCGTGGCTGACCCGGTGTTTCGCGATCAATTGCGCCAGCTTCTGCATCTCAAGCTCTTCGCCGGTGGCCGGCAATACCAGCCGGCCGCCCTGGGCCAGGGTCCAGAAAATCCCCGCTACCGAGCTGTCGAAGGCGAACGACGACAGCAGCAGGTATGCGCGCACCGGTGTGGCGTAGGCGGCCATGCGTACCTGGGTCGAAAAGCTCAGGGCGCCGTGGCTGATTTCCACGGCTTTCGGTGCGCCGGTGGAACCGGAGGTGTAGATCAGGTAAGCGAGGTCATCCGCTTGCGGCGTTGGCAGTGGCGGCAGGTGGCTGACATCGGCGGGCGTCAGGTCGTCGAGAACGAAGCGTTGCAGGCTCGCGGGCACGCTGTCCGCCAGTTCGGCGCTGACCACGATATGGGCGATGGCGCTGTCGGCGAGCATGTAGGCGCGGCGATCGGCCGGGTAGGTCGGGTCGACCGGGACGTAGGCGCCACCGGCTTTCAACACCGCGAGCATGGCGACAATGGCGGCATTGGCCCGGGTGAACAGAATGCCCACCGGCACGCCGGCACCGATGCCCGCATCGCGCAGCTGATGGGCCAGGTGCGTGGCGCAGGCGTCGAGGGCGGCGTAGCTCAGATCACCATTCTGGTCGCTCAGGGCGATGGCGTGCGGCTGTTGCTGCACCTGACGGGCAATCAGCTCCACCAGCGTCACCGCTTCAATCGCGGGTGAGGTCGGCGTGTTGTCGATGGTCCGCATTTGCAGCGGGCCGGTCAGCGGCAGTTGCATCCAGCTGCGTTGCGGCTCGGCCAGCGCGCCTTGCAGCAGTTGCAGCCATTGCTCGCCCAGGCACGCGGCGGCGTTGGTGCTCAGCAAGTGACGGTCGTAAATCACGTGGGCCTGAATCGCGCCCGTGGTCTGCTGCACATTGAGGCAGGCTTTGACCGGGCTCAACACGGCGCTGGCGTGGCGTTCCCGGGCATCGGCCTGACGCCAGGCGAAGGCATAACCGCCATGGAGATTGTGGGTGTAGTAATCCTGCCAGCCGGCGCTGAGTTCGACGCTGGCGGCGACGCTCTTGCTTTGCTCCAGCAGGGTAGTTTGCGGGTCCAGGTCAAGGCGCATCGGCAGGCATTGTTCGAACAGGCCCAGGGCGTTTTCCAGTTCCGGGCCACGGCTTTCGTGGACCACCGTCAGTGCCACCTGCTGTTGGCCGGCGAGGCGGCTGAGCAGGGCGGCCCAGGCGGTCAGCATCAGGTTGGAGGTCAGGGCCGGATGGGCGGCAAGGCTGGGCGGCAGGTTCAGGTCCACCCGTGCCGGGGAAAAACCCTTGCCCGAAGGAGACTCCAGCGACAGTTGCAAGACCGGTTGTTCGCTCAGTGCCTGGGTTTTCCAGAAGTTCACCCCTGGATGGTCGGGGTCGTCTTCCGTGAGGCTCCAGCGCCATTCGGCGTAGTCGGCGTATTGCAGGGCGTCGTTCTGCGCGGGGCTGGCGTCTTGCAGCAGCGCGGCCGCCAGCAGTTTCAGGCTGCCCAGGTCGAAGTGACTGCTGGCCCCGGCCAGATCGAGCACCGATTGCTCGTCCGACAGTTGCACCAGGGTCACGGCCAGCGGCAGCGTCCAGTCGCGGGGTTGTGAGGCCAGTTGGCTCAAGGCAGCGTCTTGCTGATGGTGGTCGAGTGCGCGCAAATCCTGCACCGCAACTGGCAGCTCGACGGTGTCGTGAATCACCTGCACCGGAAAGCGCAGGCCCGGCACGGGCGCCAGTCGGGTGCGCAGGATTTCACTGTCGCCGATCAGGGCGCGCAGGCGCTGGCTCAGCAGCTCAGCGCTTACGGGCGAGGTAATCAACCACTGCAAACGGCAGCTCAATGGGTGTTCGGCGACGCCGTGGGTGTGCTGATAAACCGACGCCTGCTGCGGCGAAATACGAAAACCTTGGAGTCCGCTCATGTTCAACTCGACTGGAAAAAGGAGATAAACCGGGGCGACAGCGGCACGCAGGCCCACTGATCGAAATCAGGTGAGCCTGTGCAAATCAGCGTGTCTGCCCGTGGAAAAAATCAGACGGCGACATCACTTTGCAGCAGGGCTTCGGCCATGCCGGTCATGATGGCGCGCTTGCCGGTAAAGGGTTCGCGACCATGCACCGCGAGCATGTTGTCGATGAACAACACGTCGCCCTGCTGCCAGCTGAACCGCACCAGCGAATCGAGGTAGGCCGCTCGCAACGATTCCAGCACCGCAGGTTCGATCGGTTCGCCGTCGCCATAGAAGGTGTTGGTGGGCAGGTCGAGATCGCTGAAGTTGCCTTGCAGCGAGTCGCGGATGGCCGGTGGCAGGGTGCTGATGTGGAAGAAGGTGGCGTGGTTGAACCACACCTCTTCGCCAGTGCGCGGGTGACGGACCACGGCGGGCCCGCGTTGGCGGGTACGCAGGCGATTGTTTTCTTTCCATTCCACTTCGATGCCGACGCTGGCGCAGTAGGCTTCCACCTCGGCGCGGTCTTCGGACTGGAACACCGTCTGCCAGGGCAGGCCGAAACCGTCACCGTAGTTGCGCACATACAGCACGCCTTTATCCCGCAAGCGCGCTTCGATTTCCGGGCTGATGGCGGCCTTCACCACACGGGTCGAACCAATTGGGGTTTCGCCACCGGTCTCGGACGGGATGTGGCAGTAGAAGAACAGCCGCAGGGGGAAGCGCGGCGAGTAGGAGTGCTCGTTGTGCGGGAAAATCATCTGGTCGGCCGGGTAATCGGTCGAGGTGTAGATGTTGCCGCCGACCCGGGTGCGCGGCGAGGCGCGGAACATGTATTCCAGCGCGCCGGGGGAGAGCGCGGCGATCACCTGATCGAACTGCTCCACCGACAGCACAGAGAACCCGCGAAACAGGATCGCGCCGTATTGCAGCAGTTTCTGCTCAAGGTTCTCACGCTCTTTGGTCGCCCAGGCGACCAGATCGACACCGCTGACCGCCGGCTCGATCACCAGCGGCAGGGCGTGATCGGGGCTGAGCAGGCGCTCGCTGACCAGTTGCTGTTGCGAGACGTTCATGGCTTTGCGACGCACGCCGCCAAGGGCGCGGGACGGTGGGGGCACGATAGACATAAAGGTATCCAACTCGGTTAGAGGGGCATTGAGCGACGTTTGGTGTGCAGCATCTGGCTGCGCCCGGCCGAAGCCTGAGATTGCCGGCGTTCCCGCTGGAACGCCTGGTCCCAGGCGTCGAGGCGCTCGGCCACGGCCGGCAGCGACTGGTCGAGCAGGTCGCGACTCTCGCCCAACAGGCGAGTCCACAGGTGTTGCAGGCGCAGGGCGCGGTCCTGATCGAAATGCTCGCCACGGAATTTCAGGTTCGCCTCGATGCCCGCGCTGCCGTGGGTCAGGTCCAGCACCAGATGGAAATCCCCCGGTGCCTGGGCCACGTCCAGCGAGGTCATCTGTGCACCGGCGATGTCGGTCGGGTTCACCCGCGATGGCTGGTAGTTGAGCTTGACCTGGAACAGCGGCGAGTGTCCGGCGCGGCGTTGCGGCGCCAGGGCCGAGACCACCAGATCGAACGGCAGGCCCTGGTGGGCATAGGCCAGTCGCGCCTGATCGCGCACGTGTTCGAGGAAACCGGCCAGGGTCGGTTCGCCGCGCAAGTCGCAGCGCAGGGTCAGTTGGTTGACGAAAAATCCGATCACGTCGTTATGTGCCGCCAAGGGTCGACCGCTGACATCGGTGCCCAGCAGGAATTGCTGCTGGCCGCCCAATTGTTTGATCACCAGTTGATAGCTGGCCAGCAACAGCATGAACAGGGTCATGCCGTGATCGCGGGCGAGTGCCGTCAGCGCTTCGCAATTGGCCTGGGGCAGGTTGAATTTGAAGCTGTGTTCGCCCGCCGTCTGGCCGTTGCCACCCAGGTCGAGGGTTTGCGGGATATTTGCCAAATGCTCGCGCCAGAACTGTTGTTCGGCGGCGATGCGTTCTGCGTTCCAGTGTGTGGCTTCCCAGCGGGCGAAATTCAGGTACTGCCGCGGGCGTTCACTGGCATTGGAAGCGGCCAGCTCCGCCAACAGCAATTGCGTCGAGCGTCCGTCGAAGGCGATGTGATGCAGGGTCAGCAGCAGGTCGTGTTGCTGATCGTCTCGGCTGAGCAATTGTGCGCGCAGCAGCGGACCGTTTTGCAGATCCACCGGAGTCGCGTGTTCCCGCGCCAGCCGATCAGCCAGCATTTGTTGCTGCATGGCGATGGGGTGATAGCGCAAGTCATGCCAGGTCAGCGGCACGTCCGCGGTCGGCAGGATCCGTTGCTGCGGTCCGTCGACGCCGTCGTGGTAGACGGTGCGCAGGACACTGTGGCGGTCGACAAGATGATTGAGTCGCTGTGTCAGCGTTTCCGTGTCCAGGGTGCCTTGCAGGCGCAGATGCAGCACCAGGTTGTGGCGGGTGTCGGTCGGGTCGAGCTGGCGCAGGAACCACAGGCGGCTTTGCGCGAAGGATTGGCGACCGTGATTCTGATCGACGCTGGCGTCTTCGGTGGCGTCCGTGGTGCTCGGTGTGGCGTCGCAGAGGAAATCCAGCAATGCCTGCGCCCACTCGCCCAGGGTCTGTTCGCCGAACAGGCGTTGGGTATCGAGGTTAAAACCCAGATCCTGATGCAGGCGGGCGGCGAAGTCGGCGACGCTGATGGAGTCCAGGCCCAGGCTGATCAGGCTCTGGTCAAAGTCCACCACGAGGTACGGGTTGACCTCGCGCAGGGTCTGCTTGAGCCATTGGCGGCAGGCGGCCAAGGCACTTTCGCCACCCTCGGCTACCTGCGCCAGCAGTTGCTCGCACTCGATCAGTGCCTCATCGGCCGAGGTCTGCCCGCCGTACTGGGCAATGATGCTCAAGGTGCCTGCGGCCAACTGCTTGCGCGCACCCTGACGGGCGATCTTGCCGCTGGTGGTCATCGGGATGGTGCCGGCTTCCACCAGCACGATCTGGTCGATGCCGCAGTCGGCGGCGCCGCGCACGGCGTTCTGCATCGAAGCGAACAGTTCCGGATGACGCGAGGGGTGAACGAATTTGCGCTGGGGTTCGGCGACGATCACCAGCTTCTCGCGGCCCAGCATCGGGTCCATCTCGGAGAACGCGGCGATGCGCCCGGTACGGATGCCCGGCTCGGCATCGGTGATGGCGAATTCGATGTCGTGGGGGTACAGGTTGCGTCCGTTGAGGATCAGCAAATCCTTGACCCGACCGCATATCACTACCTGGCCTTCGTGCATGAAACCCAGGTCGCCGGAGCGCAGGTAATGGCCTTCTTCGCCAAGGATGCTGGCCTGGAAGGCTTCGCGGGTCGCTTCGGGATTCTTCCAGTAGGCTTCGGCGTTGCTCGGGCCTTGCAGCCAGACTTCGCCAATCCGGTCGGCGGCGCAGCGTTCATGGTTGTGCGGGTTGACGATGGCGATGCCGTGCAAGGCTTGCGGGTAACCGCAGGCGACGAATTCCACCGCCGGGGCCTCGTCTGCCGCCAGGGCCACGCGACCGCTTTCCAGCACCGCCTTGTCCAGGCGCAGCACCCTCGGCAACGCGTCGGCCGGTGTGGCGCTGACGCACAGCGTCGCTTCGGCCTGGCCGTAGCCGGGGCTGATCGCCAATGGATTGAGACCGCAGGCGGCGAAGCGTTGGACAAAGGTTTCGAGGGTGCCGGGGTGAATGGGCTCGGCGCCGTTGATTGCGTGTTGCCAGGCGCTCAGGTCGAGCTGCGCGATCAGGTGGTCGCTGACCACGCGGTTGCACAGGGCGTAGGCGAAATTGGGCGCGAAGCTGGCGGTGGCGCGATAACGGCTCAACGCCTGCAGCCAGGTCGATGGTGCGTTGACGAAGGTCTGCGAAGCGATCAGATAGCAGGGCATCCCGCTGTAGAGCGGAGCCAGCATGCCGCCGATCAGGCCCATGTCGTGGTACAGCGGCAGCCAGTTGACCATGGCGCCATGCTCGTCGAAACCGTAGGCCCGGCGCATCAACTCGACGTTGGCGATCAGGTTGCGCTGGCGCACTTCGACGCCCTTGGGGGTGCCGGTCGAACCGGAGGTATATTGCAGGAAGGCCACCGTCGCACCGTCGACATCCGGGCGTGTCCACTGGCTGGCGGGCGGGGTGCCGAGGTCTTCGACCGTCGATACATCGACCCGGCCTTCGACCAGCTCAAGCAGGTTTTCGCAATGATCGGCCGGGGCGAGGATCAACGCCGGCTGCGCATCCACTACCACATTGCGCACGCGGTCCAGGTGACGAGGCTTGCGCGACGGCGGTGGAAACAGCGGTACGGCGATCATCCCGGCGTACAGGCAGGCGCAGAAGGCGCGGGCATAATCGAGGCTGCTGGGCAGCATCAACAACACGCGATCACCCGGCGCATAACGGGCCTGCAACGCCGTCGCCAGGGACTGACTCTGTTCGTGCAGTTGGGCAAAGGTCAGGGATTCGCCGATCTCAACGCCGTCCGGCAAAAAGTGCAGGGCCGCGCGCTGTGGAAAGTGCCGGGCGTTGGTTTCCAGCACGTCGATCCAGTGTTTGAAAGAAAACATGTGCAATTCACGCCATGGCAACGATGACTTTGCGGTCACCGGTGTAAGGGTTGCGGCCGTGTGCGACCAGTCGATTGTCGAGCATCAGGATGTCGCCGGGCTGCCAGGGGAAGCTGATGGCGGTCTGGCGATACACCTCGCGCACGCTGTCGAGCACTGCGTCGGGGATGGCCGAGCCGTCGCCGAAGTACACGTGGCGCGGCAGGTTTTCTTCACCCACCGCAGCCAGCAGGCTGGCGCGCACGCTCGGTTCGATGGCCGAAACGTGGAACAGGTGCGCCTGGTTGAACCACACCCACTCGCCGGTATCGGGGTGTTGCAGCACGGCGGCGCAACGCTGGCGGGTGCGCAGTTCGCCGTCGGCTTTCCACTCCCACTGGATGTCGTTGTCCTGGCAGTAACGCTCGACCTGGGCGCGGTCTGCGGTGTTGAACACCTTCTGCCATGGCAGGTCCAGCGCGCCGCTGTAGTTGCGCACATAGAGCAGCTCGCGGCTGGCGAAGAGCTCGCGGATGTCGGCGGGCATGCGCTGATAGATCAGGCGGCTGTCGGCAATCGGTGTTTCGCCGCCGGTTTCGCTGGCCTTGATGCAGTGAAACCAGATGCGCGAAGGCCAGGGCCGGGTGTAGGCCTGTTCGTTGTGCAGGGGAATGTATTGGTGGGCCGGGTATTCGGTGGAACTGTAGACCCCGGCGAACACTTTGCTGCGCGGCGTGGAACCGAATTCGTAGCTGGCCAGGGGCGCGCCGAAGCTGGCGGCAAAGCGCTTGAAATCGATGGGGGTGGGCACGTTGAAGCCACGAAACAGGACGCCGCCAACGGTGATCAGTGCCTGATCCAGGGTGGCGCCAATCGAGGGGGCCAGATCATGGATCGACTGTCCCGGTGTCGCCTGCACCAGCATGGGCAACGTCAATCCGTGGTCGACCGTTAAAGCCGTGGGCTCGTGTCCGGCGCGTTCGCTCAGGTGTTCGATTGAAGTCATCCTGCGCATCCTTTTTTATCTTTTCAGTCAGGCGAAGCGGCGTTGGCAAGCCTGGAAAACCGGGCAGAGGTTGCTACGCTGGGTGTCCGCCTGAAATGTATCGGCGTTTGTAAAGTGCGGCAGTTTTATTACAAATGAGAGTCGTTATCAATCTTATTCCATTAATTTTTTTTTTGAATTAGACTCCCGTCCCGCTGGCGCCGTAGCGCGTTTGGGCACGCAGCCAGAACAACAAATATCTGTCGCAGGGGAGCGGGGCGTGAATTTCAAAAAGAACACAATTGCGTTGGCGGTGGGGTCGGCTGTGTGCCTGGCTAACAGCGCATGGGCGGCCGAACAGGCGAACACAATGGAGATCGCGCCGATCACGGTGACGGGCGAAAAAATCAACCGCTCCCTGGAAAAAACCCAGTCGAGTGTAGCCGTCGTTACCGATAAGCAACTGCGCGAGAAGGAAGACCATAGCCTGGTCGATGTATTCGCCCGCACGCCTGGTGTCTACAACACGTCCGGCAACGAAAACTGGGGTATCCGTGGCGTGCCGGTCTCCGGCTTCGACGACCAGGGCCCGGCCGCGCTCAATGGCGCGGTCTCGGTGTTCGTCGACGGCGCGGTGCAACCCAACCGTGCCCTGACCTTGAGCCCGATGCCGCTGTGGGACGTCGAGCAGGTCGAAGTGTTCCTCGGCCCGCAATCCACCACCCAGGGCCGCAACTCCCTGGCCGGTGTGGTGGTCATCCAGACCAAGAACCCGACCTTCGTGCCGAGCTTTTCGGCGCAGGCCAACAGCGGTACCTACGGTGAGCGCGGTGGCGCGGTGGCCGGTGGCGGTTCGATCGTCGACGACAAGATCGCCGGCCGTATCGCCGTGGATTATCAGGAAGGCGATGGCTACATCGACAACCTCTTCGACGATAGCGATGCCAACAAAACCCGTAACGCGAACTACCGTGGCAAGTTGCTGATCCTGCCCAACGACGATCTCGATGTGCTGCTCACCTATGCCCACGATCAAAGCCGCAAGGGCGATAATTCCGTGGTTCGCCAGGGCGACAGGATTCGTTATTACAAACTCGACTCCAACACCGACGCCTACGACAAGCTCAAGCAGGACACGGTCAGCGCCAAGATCGACTACCGCCTCAATGATGACTGGTCCATCACCAGCCTCACGGCCAACACCGACTCCGATTACGACGCTCGTCTGGACTTCGACCAGACCGCCGCCGCCGACGAAGTTGTTCTGCGCAAGCAGTATGGCGACCTGTTCAGCCAGGAGCTGCGCCTGAACTACACCTCGGACACGGTGAAGAGCTTTGCCGGCCTCTACTACGGCCACAACACCAACAATTTCCACGACCGGTTGTTTTTCGACGGCGAACCCGTCGGCGCGACAAAGGGCGATACCACGATCGAGAACAAGGCCGTGTTCGGTGAAATCAACTGGACCTTCGCCCCGCGCTGGACCTTGATCACCGGTCTGCGCTACGACCACGAGACCAACGACACCGACGTCAAGATCGATGATTTCTCGGCGCCTGGCAAAGACAAGCAGACCTCCGATGCGGTCCTGCCGAAGCTGGGTATCGACTACGAGCTGGCCGACAATCAGTTCGTCGGCTTCATGGTGCAGCGCGGCTATCGCGGCGGCGGCGTCAACGTCCGTGCCGGTAGCGGCCACACCTCCTACGATCCGGAATACACCACCAACTACGAGCTGTCCTACCGTGGTTCGTTCATGGACCAGACCCTGCGGACCCGCGCCAACCTTTACTACACCGACTGGAAGGACCAGCAGGTCAGTGTGGTTGAGCCCGGTACCGACTTCGTCGACGTGTTCAACGCCGGTCGTAGCGACATCAAGGGCCTGGAAGTTTCCGTCGAAAAAGACTTCGGCCAACAGCTGACGTTGAACGCCGGTGCCTCGGTGACCGATGGCAAGTACAAGGACTTCGTCACCAGCGACGGTCGCGACATGAGCGGCGAAGATTTCCTCTTCTCGCCCAAGTACAAGATGACCATGGGCGCTACCTATCGCTGGAACGACCGCGTGACCCTCAACACCGATGTCGTCTGGCAGAGCACCTCGCCGTCGGAGTACGAGTTCGATGACGCAGGGCAAGTTATCGGTGAACGCAAGGCCGACAACTACTGGCTGGCCAACTTCAACGCCGAGTACAAGCTGACCAAGAACGTCTCGGTATCCGGTTACGTGAAAAACGCCTTCGACAAGGAATACGTCACCAACAACCGCAGCGGCGACATCATCGATGTCGGCGCTCCGCGCACAGCGGGCCTGATCCTGCGCTACGACATGTAAACCCATGGACTGGGGAAAGGATTCCCCGCGTCCGGTTTCACGGCTTTCTTTTCCTGGAACGTTCGATTTCAGGCTGCCGTCGTCCTTTCCAAAACCAGCCTCTCTGGAGGAAATCATGAGTGCTTTTTCGAATGCCACATCCGGTGGCGCGCAACAGCTACGCCTGTTGCACACCGGCCTGTCGAACCCGTACTGCCTTGATCCGACGCCGCTGCTGGAACGCCAGCAACAGCAGGAATCCAACGCCCGCAGTTACCCTCGGCGCATTCCGTTGGTGCTGGAAAGGGCACACGGCATCTACGTGCAGGACAGTCGCGGCCAGGTGTTCGTCGATTGCCTGGCCGGCGCCGGCACCCTGGCGCTGGGGCACAACCATCCGGTGATCGTTGAAGCCATCACCCAGGTGCTCGCTTCGGGTTTGCCGATGCACACCCTGGACCTCATGACCCCGGTCAAGGACGCCTTCGTCCAGGAAATCTTCGGCTGTCTGCCCGCCGACTTTGCGCGAAACGCGCGCATCCAGTTTTGTGGCCCCAGTGGCGCCGATGCGGTGGAAGCCGCACTGAAGCTGACCCGCACCGCCACTGGCCGACACTCGGTACTGGCCTTTGAAGGGGCCTACCACGGTATGACGTTGGGCACGCTGTCGATCAGCGGCAACCTGTCGCCGAAAAATGCGTTGGGCGGCTTGATGGCCGGCGTGCAGCGCCTGCCGTTCCCCCATGATTACCGTTGCCCGTTCGGCGTGGCGGGCGAGCAGGGCGTGACCCTGAACGTGCGTTATCTGGAGCACCTGCTCAACGACCCGGAAAGCGGCGTGACGCTCCCTGCGGCGATGATCCTCGAACCGATCCAGGGCGAAGGCGGGGTGATCACCGCGCCCGATCGCTGGATGCAGGAACTGCGGCGCCTGACCCAGGCCCACGGCATTCCGTTGATCGTCGACGAAATCCAGTGCGGCATCGCCCGCAGCGGGCGGATGTTCGGCTTCGAGCACTCGGGCATCACCCCGGACGTGATCACCTTGTCCAAAGCCATAGGTGGCGGCCTGCCGTTGTCGGTGATGGTCTACAACGATGGGCTCGATGTGTGGCAACCAGGCGCCCACGCCGGCACCTTCCGGGGTAACCAGCTGGCGATGGCGGCCGGCACCGCGACCTTGCGTTTCATCCGCGATGAAGGCCTGGTGGCCCACGCCGAAAAGGCCGGCGCGCACCTGCGCAAACAGTTGTTGAGCCTGCAAGGCGAATTCGACTGGATCGGCGACGTGCGTGGCCGTGGCCTGATGCTTGGCATGGAAATCGTCGACCCGCAGGGTGTCCGCGATGTCCAGGGCCATCCGCCGGTGGACACCGCCCGGGCCAAGGCCTTCCAGCAGGCATGCCTGCAACACGGCCTGATCGTCGAGCTGGGTGGTCGTCATGGTGCCACCGTGCGCTTGCTGCCACCGCTGATCATCACCGAACAGGAGATCGATTTCGTCGCGCACATCCTGTTCCGCGCGGCGGCTGCGATCAACGAGCGACCATCCCTGTAGGAGCTGCCGCAGGCTGCGATCTTTTGATTCTGCTTTTAAAAGATCGCAGCCTCGTTGCACTCGACAGCTCCTACAGGGGAACGCGGTCAACTGTAGGAGCGAGCTCTGCTCGCGAAAAACGTCAGGGCAACACGGGGTGTCAGGCAGGGCGCGTTATCGTTGACGTCCATCGCGAGCAAGCTCTGCTCCTACAGTGGACCGTGTGTATCTACCCGTTCAGCGATCAAAGCCAGGCTTTGATTTGCGCGCAGACCGCCTGAGTCGAAAGGCCGTAGCGATCATGCAGCGTCGGCAGGGCGCCGGCATCGAGGAAGGCATCGGGCAGTGCGATCTGCCTGAAGGTTGGCGTCACGCCGTTGCGCAGCAGCACCCCGGCGACGGCTTCGCCCAGGCCGCCGATGATTGAGCTGTTTTCTGCGGTGACTACCAGGCGACCGGACTTCCTCGCTTCGGCGAGGATGGTTTGTTCATCCAGGGGTTTTATCGTCGGGACGTGCAGCACCGCAACATCGACGCCGTCGGCTTGCAGCTCCTTGGCCGCCTCCAGCGCGCGCATGGTCATCAAGCCGGTGGAGATAATCAGCACATCGTTGCCGGTGCGCAGGGTCTTGGCCTTGCCGATCTCGAACTGGTAGCCGTATTCGTCCAGCACCAGGGGGACGTTGCCGCGCAGCAAGCGCATGTACACCGGCCCGTTATGCGCCGCGATGGCGGGCACGGCCTGTTCGATTTCCAGTGCGTCGCATGGATCGACGATCATCAGGTTGGGCATGGCCCGAAAGATTGCCAGATCGTCCGTGGCCTGGTGGCTGGGGCCATAGCCCGTGGTAAGGCCGGGCAGTCCGCAGACGATCTTGACGTTGAGGTTCTCTTCGGCAATCGCCATGCAAATGAAGTCATAGGCACGACGTGAAGCAAACACGGCGTAGGTGGTGGCGAAAGGCACGAAGCCTTCGCGGGCCATCCCGGCTGCCGCGCTCATCAACAGTTGCTCGGCCATGCCCATTTGATAGAAACGATCCGGGTGCGCCTTGGCGAAGATGTGCAGGTCGGTGTACTTGGACAGGTCGGCGGAGAGGCCAACGATGTCAGGACGCTGATCCGCCAGTGCAGCCAGTGCGTGACCGAAAGGCGCGGAACGGGTGGCCTGGCCTTCCGAGGCAATCGAGGCGATCATCGCCGAGGTGGTCAGGCGTTTTTTGGCCGGCTCGACCGTGGAAGTCGGCGTGTTGGCTGCGTTGCTCATTGGTTGTTTCCTTCTTCAAGGTTGCTCAGTGCCAGGTCCCATTCGTGTTCTTCGACGCGGATGAAGTGGGTCTTTTCACGGGTTTCGAGGAAAGGCACGCCCTTGCCCATTTTGGTGTCGCAGATAATGACCCGTGGTTGGGCACCGGGATGATTACGGGCGGCATCGAACGCTGTGACCAATGCATCGATGTCATTGCCGTCAACGCGCTGGGTGTACCAGCCAAAGGCTTGCCAGCGATCGACGATGGGTTCGAACGAAAGGATTTCACTCGAATGGCCGTCGGCCTGCTGGTTGTTCACATCGACAATGGCGATCAGGTTGTCGAGCTTGAAGTGCGAGGCCGACATCACCGCTTCCCAGGTCGAACCTTCATTCAATTCGCCGTCCGACAGCAGGTTGTAAACGAAGGCGGATGAGCCCTTGCGCTTGAGCCCCAGACAGGCACCGACCGCGATGCCCAAACCCTGGCCGAGGGAACCGCCGGTGATTTCCATGCCCGGGGTGTAGGCGGCCATGCCCGACATCGGCAGGCGGCTGTCGTCGGCGCCGTAGGTTTCCAGTTCATCGAGCGGGATGATTTCGGCTTCGATCAACGCCGCATAGAGCGCAATTGCGTAGTGACCGATCGACAGGTAGAAGCGGTCGCGTCCTTCCCATTCAGGGTTTTCTGGCCGGTAACTCAGCGCATGGAAGTAGGACACGGCCAGCAGGTCGGCGGCACCCAGGGCCTGGCCGACGTAGCCTTGCCCCTGAACCTGGCCCATGCGCAAGGCGTGGCGGCGGATGTTATGGGCGCGTTGCGCCAGCGTCGCGGCTGTGGCGAATGCAGCAATAGCAGTCATGGTGACACTCCAATGAATCAACGATTGACCAGGGCGGCGGGGATGCGCAGGACCAGCGTGGCACCGAACAGCAGTACCCCGGTGATCAGGTACATGCCGATGGCGCTGGAGCCGGTCTGTGTGGTGACCCAGCCAATGAGGTAAGGCGAGCAGAAACCGGCGAGGTTGGCGAAGCTGTTCACCGCCGCGATGCCTGCGGCGGCAGACACACCACCCAGCAGTGTGGTGGGCAGCATCCAGAACAGCGACGTGGCGGACAGGATTCCGGAAGCGGCCAGGCAAAGACTGAGAATGGAGAGGGTGATATTCCCGCCCATCAGGGCCGCCAGGCTCAGCCCGGTGGCGCCGGCGATCATCGGCACAATGAGGTGCCAGCGGCGCTCACGATGTTTGTCACCGCTGCGTCCGGCATACAGCATGGCCACAATCGCGCAGAGGTAGGGCAGGCTGGTCAGGAAACCGATATGCAGTGGGTCGGAAACCCCCGCATTACGCACCAGGGTCGGCAGCCAGAAGGTGATCGCGTACTGACCCATCACCACGCAGAAGTAGATGCCGGCCAGCAACCACAGGCGACGGTCGCGGATGAACTCACCCACCGAGGCATGGGTGACTTTCTGCTGGTCGTCTTCGGCCAGTTCGCGGCTGATCAGGGCCTTTTCGTCTTCATCCAGCCAACTGGCCTGGTGCACGCCGTCCTTGAGATAGCTCAGCACCAGCAGTCCGATCAGTACGGTCGGTACGGCTTCGAGCACGAACATCCATTGCCAGCCGGCCCAGCCGTGCATGCCTGCGAAGTGGGTCATGATCCAACCGGAGAGCGGCCCACCGACCATCCCCGACAGCGGAATGGCGATGAACCACAGTACGGTCATGCGCGCACGCCGGTACGACGGGAACCAGTAGGTCAGATAGAGCAACAGACCCGGTGCCAGGCCGGCCTCGGCGATGCCCAGCAGAAAGCGCAGCGTATAGAACTGCCAGGCGGTTTCGACGAAGGCGAACAGGGCGGAGACGATGCCCCAGGTGATCATGATGCGCGCGATCCAGACGCGGGCACCGACCTTGTGCAGGATGATGTTGCTCGGTACTTCGCAGAGGAAGTAACCGATGAAGAACATGCCGGCGCCCAGCCCGTAGACCGTTTCGCTGAGTGCCAGATCGTTCATCATTTGCAGCTTGGCAAAGCCGACGTTGACTCGGTCCAGATAGGCGCAGAGGTAGCACAGCATCAAGAAGGGCATCAGGCGCCACGCAGTTTTGCGATAGGCGTTGGAGCGAACGGTCGAAACCGCTTCGAGCGACAGGGTAGTCATGATGGTCTGATCTCTTGTTTTTATTGACCGCCAGGCTTGAAGCCCGGCTGCGTCGTCGATCCAGAACCGCACGGGCCGCGAGACCCGTCAGCTGTCATCAGTGAATCAGCATGCCGCCGTTCACATCCAGGGTGATGCCGGTCAGGTAAGAGGATAGGTCGCTGGCCAGGAACAGCGCGGCGTTGGCCACGTCCTGGGCTTCACCCAGGCGACCCAGGGGGATGCCGTCGATGATCGCGTGACGGCGTTCGTCCTGCATCAGGCCGCCGGTGATATCGGTATGGATCAAGCCGGGGGCAATGGAGTTCACGCGGACCTTGTCCGGGCCCAGTTCCCGTGCCATGGCTTTGGCCAGGCCCAGCACGCCCGCTTTGGCGGCGCTGTAGTGAGGGCCACCAAAAATGCCGCCGCCGCGTTGGGCGGAAACCGACGACATGCACACGATGCTGCCACCAGCCTGTTGGCGCATCATCGGTATCACCGCCTGGGACATGAGTAACGTGCCACGCAGGCTCACATCCAGCACCTTGTCATAGTCGGATGGGCGGATGTCCAGGGTCTTGAGGGGTTGGGTGATGCCGGCGTTGTTGACGAGGATGTCGATGCGTCCGAAATGCTCGATGACTTTCGCGACGGCCTGCTGCACCTGCGATTCGTCAGCGACGTTGGCCGCGAGACCAAGATGACCTTCGCCCAAGGTCGCAGCAGCATCGCGCGCGGCGGATTCGTCCAGATCGAGGATCACGACACGGGCGCCGTGCTGCGCGAAGGTGGTTGCGGTAGCGCGGCCAATGCCACGTGCGGAGGCTGCACCGGTGATGATCGCGACTTTGCCTTGAAGAAGCATGGAAGAGTACCTCTGAGATTGTTTTTATTGGTTCGACTCAAATTGAATCGATGATTCAGCTTGTTCTCCATGATGCCCCTGAGCAATAACGCGAACTTCACTGGGTGCTGAAAAAAATTCAGCGCTCGCCAACTACCTTTCCGGGTGCTTGAATGGTTGAACACCCCATTCATGGCTCTTGCAGCGGAATAAAAATAATCATGCGCTCATCCGACGATGCACCTGCGACACTGCCACCGCTGAAAGCCATTCAGGCCTTCGAGCAGACAGCCCGCTTTGGCAATGTCGCGAGAGCCGCTGAATTGCTCGACCTGACGCCCTCTGCGGTCAGTCACCAGTTGGCCAAACTGGAAGCGATGATCGGGCGGCAATTGTTTTTCCGAACCGCCCGAGGGGTGACCCTGACACCGGTCGGCGAGCAGTACCTGACTGAGGTGTCCGGCATCCTGCACAGCCTCGCCGTGGCCACCGAGCGCGCCACCAGCGACGTCAGTCTCGATTGCCTGCGCTTGCACTCATCACCCAGTTTCGGCCTGCTGTGGCTGATGCCCCGTCTTGAGCAGTTTCGCGAGAGTCACCCGGATATACAGCTCAACCTCTCATGTTCCTACGAGTCACTGCACTTCAGTCGCGACAAGATCGACGTCGACATCCGCCATGGGATGCCCAACTGGCCCAGTTACGAAGTGCGCACGATCCGCAATGAAAAAATCGCGGTCATGGCGTCGCCCAAGCTGCTGGAAAAGCGCCCGATCCGCACGGCGGCGGATTTGCTCGACAGCCAATTGATCCTGTCGGAAGCGACCCTGATCAAGTGGCCGCAGTTGTTTGCCCAACACGGTGTGGCGCGTCCCGAAAAGCCCTATACCCTCAGCTTCGATCGTTCCTACATGACACTGGAAGCCGCCAGTCACGGGCTTGGTTTTGCCCTGGAAAGTACATTGCTGGCACAGGATTATCTCGCACGGGGTACCCTGGTCGAGGTCGCGCCCGCATTGAGTTCACCCATCACGGCTCACCACCTGGTGTTTCCCCGCGCTCATGCGAACTTTCCTCGGGTACGGCGTTTTCTGGAGTGGATGCAGAAAGAATTGGGGCATGATTTCAGTTACTGAACGGAGCGCAGGTCCGCGACGTTTCAAGTTGCCGGTGACGCTGGCGTTGATTGAGGTGCATCCACAGACGCTTGCGCCGCGACTGATCTCATTGCTGGATCCCCAGACCTGACGACCGATTCCGGGGCTCTGGGATTTACCCGAAGGTTCCGGTCTGTACTTCACCGCTGCGCACGTATCGCGCAACCAGCACACCGCCTGGCGTGGTGATGGAGTGCTCCAGGGTAAAGGCCGACGCCTGGGCATCATCACCGAACAACCGTTTGCCATGCCCGAGCAGAACGGGGTGGATCATCAATCGCAATTCATCCACCAAACCGGCCGCCAACAGCTGGCGCACCAGATCGCCGCTGCCCTGGGTCAATAGCTGTGAACCGTTTTGCTGTTTGAGCGCGCGTATCGCGCCGACGAGATCGGCGTCCAGCGCCTGGCTGTTGTGCCAGGTGAGTGAATCCGGCCGATGGGTGGCGACGTGCTTTGGCACGGCGTTGAACAGGTCCGCGATGGGGTTGTGGGCATCCGCCTTAATCTTCGGCCAGTAGTCCGCGAAGATGTCGTAGGTGCGACGTCCCAGCAACAGTTCGAAGGGCTGGGCAAACAGATCCATCACCGCCTCGCCGGACACCGGGTCGGCGTAGGGCACGATCCAGCCGCCGAAGCGAAAGCCGTCGCTACGGTCCTCCTCGGGACCTCCCGGGGCCTGCATGACGCCATCGATGGACATGAACGCGGCAACGATAAGTGTGCGCATGGTGTTCTCCTGATCGGTCTCATCAGCCCTGCGATTGCGCCACCAGCAGCAACGACTGCGGCACCGGGCTTTGCGGGTGCTGGGGCTCTTGCAGTTCGGCCAGGCGCAGGCCGGCCATTTCCAGCGCCCTGATCCAGCTGGACAGGGTGCGCATGTACCACGGCATGGGCTGCCACTGGCCCTTGAACCCGGCGAAGGACTCCTCCCGCCAGCCATCCTGATAATCGCCCGCCGCCGCGACCCACGGGTGCAACGTCTGGATCACCAGCGCGCCACCCGGGGCGAGCAGGGCGTTCATGGCGGTGAGCAGGGGAATGATGTCCTGGTGCAGCAGGGCGAAATTGGCGCCGATCACATCGTAATTTCTGCCGATGTCGACCTGCGCTTCGGCCAGCGCTTCATAGCTCGCCAGATGCACCGTCGAGGCGCCCGCTGTGCGCGCCGCCTCGACCAGTGTCGGGTCGCCATCCACCCCGACCGCCTCGACACCGCGTTCCGCCAGTGCCCGCAACAGCCAGCCTTCGCCACAACCCAGGTCGAGCACGCGTTCGGGCTGGCGGCTCTGGATGGCCAGCAGAATGGCCCGGTCGGTGACCTGCTGACGGCTTTCAATGGCGCCGCTGCGCACGGCTTCGATCCAGACATGGGCGTTGTGCTGCCAGCTCTGCAACAGGTCGGTTTCCGGGGCGGACATGGTGGTGACCGAAGTGAAGGGTTGAATCAACAGGATAGGCCACTTGCCGGTGGCCCGTCCTCGTCGAATCGCTGTGCGTCACACCCCTTTGGTCGACGGCAACAGGATGGTCAGGATGCCCAGCAGCGGCAGGTAAGAGCACAACGCATACACGTATTCGATGCCGTGAATGTCCGCCAAGTGCCCCAGCAGCGCGGCGCCAATACCACCGAAACCGAACATCAGGCCGAAGAACACGCCGGCGATCATGCCGACGTTGCCTGGCACCAGTTCCTGGGCAAACACCACGATGGCGGAGAATGCCGAGGCGAGGATGAAGCCGATGATCACACTCAGCACGCTGGTCCAGAACAGGTCGACATAGGGCAGGGCAAGGGTGAAGGGCGCCGCTCCGAGGATCGAAAACCAGATCACCTTTTTACGGCCGATCTTGTCGCCGATGGGGCCGCCGAAGAAGGTGCCCGCGGCGACCGAACCGAGGAACAGGAACAGGTACAGCTGGGAACTGGCCACCGACAGGTCGAACTTCTCGATCAGGTAGAAGGTGAAGTAGCTGGTGAAACTGGACATGTAGAAGTACTTGGAGAACACCAGCAGGGCCAGTACCACCAGGGCGAAGGTCACCCGCTGTTTGGAAAGGCCATGGGTCGCCTTGCCGCCCTGCTTGAGCTTGAACAGGTTCAGGTGCGCGCGGTACCAGCGGCTCAGGCCGAAGAGAATCAGGATGGCGAGCACCGCGAACAGGCCGAACCAGGCCACGTGTCCCTGACCGTAGGGAATGATGATCGCCGCCGCCAGCAACGGGCCGAAGGCGGTGCCGGCGTTGCCGCCGACCTGGAAGGTCGACTGCGCCAGGCCGTAGCGACCACCGGAAGCCAGGCGTGCGACCCGCGAGGTTTCAGGGTGGAAGGTTGACGAACCGATCCCCACCAGGGCCGAGGCCACGAGAATCGCCGGGAAGCTGCCGACGAACGCCAGCATCAGAATGCCGATCAGGGTACAGACCATCCCGGCCGGCAACAGCCAGGGCTTGGGGTGGCGGTCGGTGTGGTAGCCGACCCAGGGTTGCAACAGGGACGCGGTGAGCTGGAAGGTCAGGGTGATCAGGCCCACCTGGGTGAAGCTCAGGCCGTAGTTGGCCTTGAGCATCGGGTAGATCGACGGCAGCACGGCCTGGATCAGATCGTTGATCAGGTGCGCCAGGGCGCAGGCACCAATCACGCGCATGACCAGGGGGCTGGTCTGGCTGGCCACCGAGGCGGTCGCCGAAGGGGTTGTCATTGAGGACATCGCACATCATCCAGGCTGGGGGAAAAGGGGCATTGCGTAGATCAGCCGCTATGCTAGATTTCGCGAAATTGCCTGTCTCGCGCAATTCGGGCGACGACCTTCGTAAAAAGGGCATCATGAACACATCACTCGAAGCATTTCTGCTGGCCATGGACGAAGTGGAATGGCCCGTGTGCACCAGCGCCACCGATTATCCGGAGAACTGGTTCATCGAGCCCCACAGCCATACCAAGCACCAACTGATCTACGCCATCGAGGGTGTGATGGTGGTGCATTCCGGCCTGAACCAATGGACGGTGCCGCCCAGTCGCGGCATCTGGATGCCTTGCGGTCACGTGCACTCGATTCGCTGTGTGGGAGCGTTGAAAATGCGCAGCGTTTTTGTGCGACCGGATCATTTTCCAACGCTTGCGGTTGAGACCCGGGCGGTGAGCATCTCGGCGCTGTTGAGCGAGCTGATCAAGACTTCGGTGAGCATCGCAGGTCCCGTCGACGAGGATTCCCGGGAAGCCCGGATCATGCGTCTGATCGTCGATGAACTGACCCTCCTGCCGACCTTGCCGCTGCACCTGCCTCAACCTGCTGATGGGCGTATCCAGGCCATCTGCGCGGCTCTGCGCGAAGATCTGGGGGACAGCTCGACCCTGGCGGACTGGAGTGAGCGACTGAGCCTGGACGCCAAGACCATCCAGCGCCTGTTCCACAGGGAAACCGGTATGACCTTCGGCCAGTGGCGTCAGCAGGCCCGGTTGCTCTCGGCGCTTGAGCGCATTGCGTTGGGGGAGAAAATCATCGATGTGGCCGGGGTGTTGGGATACGACAGCCCAAGTGCGTTCAGCACCATGTTCAAGAAACAGTTCGGGACGACGCCCAGTCATTTCTTCAAGTGAACCCCTGTAGGTTTCTTTCGTGGATTGAATGATTGGGGGGCGACACGGACTCTGCGGGAGCGGGCTTGCCCGCGAAAGCGGTGGGTCAGGCAATGGAGATGTTGAAGCTGCCGGCCTCTTCGCGGGCAAGCCACGCTCCCACAG
>DATMUG010000196.1:0-7873 GCA_035563915.1 Pseudomonas sp.
GTCGCCGTTGATCGCGCTGATGAACACCTTGGCCTATCAGGGCCAGGCCGGTGCTCGGGGTCAGGCGTTGAGCGATTCACTGGTGCAGTCGGCGCAGAAACTGATCGCTCGGGACAAGGTGCCGATGATCGAACAGCAGGCACCAACCCATCCGCTGGACACCAGTTTCGGACCGTTGGTGAGCCTGCTGGGCAAGGACGCCGACGGCAAAAACGACGACCGCCTGAGCCTGCAAGCCTTCCTCAACCGCGTCACCCGGGTGCGCCTGAAGCTGCAACAGGTAAGCAACGCGCCCAACCCGCAGGCCATGACCCAGGCGCTGGCGCAAAGCGTGTTCCAGGGCCAGAACGTCGACCTCACCGACACCCAGGCCTACGGCAGCCTGCTCGCCGCCAGCCTCGGCGCGGAGTGGGACGGTGTCGGCCAGACGCTGTTCGTACAGCCGCTGGAGCAGGCTTGGCAACGGGTGTTGCAACCCTCGGCGGCGGGCCTCAACAGCCAGTGGCAACGGGCAATTGTCAACGAGTGGCAGAGCGCGTTCGCTGGTCGTTATCCGTTCGCGGCCACCACCAGCGACGCCTCGCTGCCGATGCTCGGGCAGATGATCCGCGCTGACTCCGGGCGCATCGAGCAATTCCTGCAACAGCAACTGGGCGGCGTTTTACGCAAGGAAGGCAGTCGCTGGGTGACCGATGCCCGTCACAGCCAGGGCCTGCGGTTCAACCCGCAATTCCTCAGCGCGATCAACCAGCTCAGCCAACTGGCCGACGTGCTCTACACCGACGGCGGCATGGGCATGAGCTTCGAATTGCAGGGCAAAGCGGTGCGCGACGTCGTGCAGACCACCTTCATCCTCAATGGCGAAAGACACCACTACTTCGACCAGAAAGAGAGTTGGCAGCGCTTCAGTTGGCCGGGCTTCTCCAGCCATCCGGGCACGCGCCTGTTGTGGACCAGCGTCATGACTGGCGAACGGCTGTTCGGCGATTTCGAAGGCACCTGGGGCCTGATTCGTTTGCTGGAAAAAGCCAAGGTCACGCCGCTGACCGACAGCGGCAGTCAGGTGCGCCTGCAAATCAGGGCGCCGGACGGCATCGACCTGACCTGGTATATGCGCACGGAGTTGGGAGCAGGGCCGTTGGCGTTGCTCAAGCTGAGGGATTTCAAATTGCCGACGAAGATCTTCATGGATGGGAACGGTGCGGCAGTCGCGCAAAATGGGGGTTTCGAATGAGCCTTAGAACCCTGATCGCTCGCTGCCTGGGAGATCGTGATGCGCTGTCCGTGGCGCGGTTGCACGCCGAGCCTTGGCAAGCCTGGCTGCAGCCCATCAGCGCTGAATCAGCGGTCGGTGATGACCCCGGCTACGACGATGACTTCCAGCGCATGCGCGAGGAGGTCAACAAGCTGTCCGGTGCGGACATCGATCTGGTAATGCAACTGGCGCAGAAGCTGCTCACCGAGCGCTGCAAGGACTTGCGTGTGAGCACCTACTACCTGTGGGCGCGCTTGCACAAGGACGGCGAGGCCGGTCTGGCCGATGGCCTGGAATTGTTGGCTGCGTTGATCGAGCGCTTCGCCGCCGAGGTTCTGCCCACGCGGCCCAATAGTCGCAAAATGGCGCTGGAATGGTTGACCAGCGCCAAGGTGCTCGACTGCCTTTCGCTGTACCCGGAAGTGGTCAAGGACGAAGCGGAACGCACGGTGGCGGCACTGGCCTGGCTTGAGCGTGGCCTGGAGGCCTGGCCACAGGATCAACGTCCGGAACTGGGGGCGTTGTACGGCGCCTTGTCCGCTCGCTTGGCGCAGTCCGGTGGTGTCGATGCCGTGGTGCCGCAGAACAGCGCCAGTCACGAGTCCACCGCCCAGACGAGCGCCGCCGCTGCCACGGCCATCAAATCCGGTCGTGATCTGCTGGACACTGGCCGGGCGCTCGCCGGGTATTTGCGTGAGCAGCCCAACGGCTGGCTGGCGGCCCATCGCCTGATGAAAAGCCTGCGCTGGGACACCGTGCATCAAACGCCACCTCAAGACGCCAATGGCATGACCCGGCTGTCGCCGCCCCGTGGTGAATACCGGGCGCAACTCAAGCGGTTGTATCTGCAACAGAGCTGGAGCGAATTGCTCGATCAGGTGGAGCGGATCTACGCCGAGGGCGTGAACCATTTCTGGCTGGATTTGCAGTGGTACGCCAGCCAGGCGCTGAGCAAACAACCCGCGCCCCAGGACGGCTGGGCCGACATCGTCAAGCGTGATCTGGGGATGTTTATCGAACGGCTGCCGGGCCTGGAAGGACTGTGCTGGAGCGACGGCTCACCCTTCGCCGACGAGACCACCCGCGAGTGGATCGCCCAGCACGTCAGCGGCAATCGCCCGCAACAGTGGCTCCCTGCACCGTCTGCCGCACCGGTCAGTGCGGACACTGAGATCCTGTCGCTGGAGAGCGAAGCCCTGGCACAGGCCGACAGCGACGGCGTCGAGCAGGCGCTGGCCTGGCTGGCGCAACGTCCCGACATTCACACCGGTCGCCAGCGCTGGTTGCTGCACCTGCTGATGGCGCGGGTGGCCGAGCAATACGGCAAGACGGATCTGGCCCTGCACTTGCTCAGCGAGCTGGATGCCACCGCGCAACGCCAGGCGCTGGCGCAGTGGGAGCCGCTGCTGTGTTTTGAGGTCAAGGCACGCCTGCTCAAGTTGTTGCGTTTGAGAGCCCAGCGCCACGATGCCGACAAAACCACCCTGGGCCAGCGGATGGATGCGCTGCTGGCGGCGCTGGTGGCCATCGATCCTGTACGCGCTGCCGTGTTGTGCGGCTAACCCTCATTAATCAGGAGCAATAGTGTGAACAAGGACAATCTGACACTGCATTACTTCGATGCCGAAATGCGCTACCTGCGCGAAGCCGGCCAGGAATTCGCCGAAGCCTTTCCGGACCGCGCGGCGCAACTGAATCTGGACAAACCGGGGGAACCGGATCCGTATGTGGAGCGTCTGTTCGAGGGTTTTGCCTTTCTGATGGGGCGTTTGCGCGAGAAACTCGACGATGATCTGCCGGAGCTGACCGAAGGACTGGTCAGTCTGTTGTGGCCGCATTATCTGCGCACCATTCCATCGCTATCGATTGTCGAGCTGGCGCCGCAGCTGGAGGAGATGAAGAACAGCGAAGTGATCGCAGCCGGTTTTGAAGTGCTGTCACAGCCCATCGGTCCGCAACGCACCCAATGCCGATACACCACCACCCAGGACCTGACGTTACGGCCACTGGCGCTGCAGTCCCTGCGCCTGGCTCACGAACCGGACGGGCGTTCGTTGCTGCGGCTGCGCTTTACTTGCGGAGCAATGACTGACTGGAGCCAGATTGACCTCAGTCGTCTGCCGCTGTACCTCAATGCCGATGCGCCGATGGCCAGTGCGCTGTATCAGGCGCTGACCCTCAACACGGAAACGTTGTATGTGCGCCTGCCGGGCGATTCGAAGCGTTATCCGTTGGAGGGGTATTTCGCGGCCAAGGGCTTCGCTGATGAGGATCGTTTATGGCCCAAGGGCGACAGCGCCTTCAGCGGGTATCAGTTGCTGCTGGAGTATTTCACCTTTCGTGAGAAGTTCATGTTCGTGACCCTGTGTGGGCTCGAGCATTTGCAGCTTGCGACGGATACCGCCTGGTTTGAATTGGAGGTGGTGCTGCGAGAGTCCTGGCCGCACGCGTTCAACCTGAGCGTCGAGCACATCCGTCTGCATGCGGTGCCGGTGATCAACCTGTTCACGCTGGAGTCCGACCCGCTGACGCTGCAACCGTTGCAGTCTGAGTACTTGCTTCGCCCCAAGCGCCTACAGGACGGTCATACCGAAATCTATTCGGTGGATCAGGTCACCGCATCAAAGAGTGGCGAGCGCCAGGACTATGTGCCGTTCAGCAGTTTCCGCCACAAGGGCGGCATGTTGCGCGACGAAGCGCCGGAGCGCTACTTCCATACCCGACTGAAACAGGGTGCCAACGGCCTGCACGACACCTGGCTGATCCTTGGCGGCGAGGGCTTTGACGAGGACCTGTTGCGTCACAACGAAAGCCTGTCGTTGCGTTTGACTGCCACCAACGGCCAACTCCCACGCAAAGCCTTGCAAAGCACCTTGCTCGACACGCTGGTGCAGTCCTCGAGTATGGGCCTGCGAGTGCGCAACCTGTGCAAGCCCACGCTACCGTGCTATCCCCCGAACCGCGACCGTTTCCATTGGCGAGTGCTCAGTCACCTGGGCTCGAATTTCCTGCCGATGCTCGACAACGCCGAGGTGCTGCGCGGCACGCTGGCGCTGTACGACTGGACCGGCAGTGAAGTGAATCGCCGGCGTCTGGCGGCGATTGTCGAGGTCAAACACTTCCTGATTGAGCGCTTCGAAAAAGGCTTTTTGCTGCGCGGTGTGGACATCGAAGTCACCCTCGACGCCAATGGTTTTTCTGGCGAAGGCGACATTTGCCTGTTCGGCGAAATGCTCAATCGCTTCTTCGGCTTGTACGCCGACATTCACCTGTTCAACCAGCTCACGCTGATCCTTCAACCTACTGGAAAGTGCCTGCGATGGGACGAGAACCACAGCCAGCGTATTCCGGGGTGAAAGCCGGTGAATTTCTCGAGCTTTTGAAAGGGCGGGTGTCAGGGGCCAACCTGTATCGCTTCTGCCAATTGCTGGAGCAGGCATCACCCGATCATCCGCCCCTTGGCAGCACCGCCCACCCGGCCGACGATCCGGTGCGTTTCAGGCCCGATCCCGGTATGGGATTTCCCGCGGGTGAACTGCGGGCCATCGAAACCGACGACAACCATCCGCAGCGGCCGGCGACGGTGCGCACGCGCCTGTTGGGTTTGTATGGCGTGGATTCGCCTTTGCCGACGGCATTTGTGGATGACATCGCCCAGCGTCGCGAGGGCCATGAAGCGCTGGAGGGCTTCCTCGATATTTTCAACCACCGGATCTTCACCCAGTTTTATCGGATCTGGCGCAAGTATTCGTACCCGGCCACCTTTGAGGCGGGCGGCAGCGATGAGACCTCGCAATGCCTGCTGGGTTTGATCGGGCTGGGTATTCCTGGTACCGCCGAGCGGATCGCTACCCCGGTTTCACGGTTCCTGGCGCTGCTCAGTGTGATGCGCCTGCCGACCCGCAACGCCGAAGGCATCACCGCACTGGTAACGCTGCTCGCCCCGCAAACACGGGCGAAAGTGACGCCGCACTGGCCGCTGAAAATAGCCCTGGTGCGCGCCGCCGGCTTGTCCACGCGACACCCGGTGAGCCTGTCCCAAGGCACACCGCTTGGCGCGACGGGCCATGACGCCAACAGCCAATTACTACTGGCGCTGTTTACCGAGGACCCGCGAGAGGCCCGGGGCTGGCTGCCCGGGGGGCAGTTGCACAGCGATCTGCTGTTGCTGCTGCGGGTGTACCTGGGCTGGCGCTGCACCGCCAGGCTGCAGCTGTCACTTCCCCTGCGCAGCTTGCCGCAACCGGTTTTGGGCGGCGAGCCGGTATTGCTGGGCATGACCGCTGTGTTGGGCATCGGCGACTGGCGGGCAGCGCCACACGCCGCGATCACCATCAATCTGGGCTGCTATCAAGGTCTGAACAGCAATCCTGACGACAAAGGAAAAACAGCATGTCGCATATCGCTTCGAACTCCCTGATGATCACCGCACTCTGTGCGCTACTGACCGGCTGCGGACTCACCCAATCAGTCTCAGAGTCCACCGCATCCACCGCCCACGGTATTTTCTACAAGCAAGTCAAAACCCTGCACCTGGATATCAGCTCCCGGGTCGCCATGAACCCCCATGTCACTGACATGAACGGCTTGTCGGTCCCAACCCTGGTGCGTGTGTACCAACTGCGCAATGGCAAGGCCGTGGAAAGGGCCAGCTACGACAGCCTGCTCAGCGATGACGACCGTGTGCTCGGCAGCGATCTGCTGGACACGCGGGCGTTGGTGGTCAAGCCCGGTGAAGGCGCGCAACTGAGCGTGCCGATGGACAAGGACGCGCAGGCCGTCACGGTGGTCGCGTTGTTTCGTCAGCCCGATACCGAACGCAATACCTGGCGCCTGACGCTGAACCGCGATGATCTGGACCCGGATCGGGCGCGGGTCATCGAACTGGGGGACAACCGATTGACCTTGCGCGCGCTGGCCAAGGAGTGACCCATGCCTGATTTGAATCCTTCGCTCTACGAAATGCTCCTGCAGAACTTCAACGGTGACCTGGACCTGCATCAAGTCAGCGAAGAGGACCAGTACACGCTGTCGGTGCTGGACAACGTGCAACGCATCCTCGACAGCCGCGCCGGCTCGCTCGCCCATCTGCCTGACTACGGCCTGACGGACATGGGCCTGATCCTGGAGGGGCTGCCAGCAACGGCCCATACATTGATGCGAACCCTGCAAGACACCTTGCTCAAATACGAACCCCGGTTGGCGGCCATCAACATCCAGTTGCTGCCGCAGGTCCACCCGGGGCACCTGGAGTACGCGATGGAGGCGCAGTTGCGCAGCGGCAAACAGGTGAGCTTCGGCACGACCCTGGCGCCAGAGGGCAAGGTCCTGGTGCGTCACCTCAAACGCCAGAACTGGCTGGCGCAATCGAACCTGTAACGGAAGGGACGCGGGATGACGGCGTTATTTGAAATGCGTGTGCGGGTGGGCGGTGATCCGCGCCACTTCAGTGAGTTTGTCGCGTTGTGCGAAGAGTTGGCCAAGTTGGATCACCCGGCCTGTCCGGACGTCGACTGGAGCCGGGTGGAGCAGTGGTGTCTGGCGCTGTTCCAGCACAATGGCGCGGACCTGCAATCGGCAGCCGCTTTTACCTTGGCGCGAAGCCGGCGTCAGGGGCTGGAAGGCATGGCGCAGGGGTTGGCGCTGGTGGACACCTTGGCCAGCCAATGGCAAAACCTGTGGCCTGCCATGGAAGCTGCGCGCCTGGATATCCTGGGCTGGCTGTTCCACCAGCTGCAATGGGTGTTGCGCAGCCTGCCAATGGACGCAAGGGGTCTGCCGGCGCTGGCACAGGTGGACACCGAATTGCTGCGCATGCAGCTGCGTCTGGAGCGTCAGGTTGAATGTCCTCTGCCAGCATTGCAGGCGCTAAGGCAGATGATTGAATCCCTGACACACCGCGTGCAGCGAGACATCACGGCGGGCGTTCCCCTGCGCTTGCCGGTGAGAGAGCCGATGGCGCCAGCCTTGGTGTCTGCGTTGCCTCCTGTTTTGCCTTCTGTCTTGCCTTCTATAGTGATCTGGTCTGCCCAGCCTGCGCCGCCCATGGCACCGCCTCGGCGGCATCACGGCCTGTGGTTGGCTGCCATGGTGGTGTTGGGGATTCTGGCTGGTGGGCTGTGGTGGGGCGCCACCGATCAGTCCCTGCAACGACTTTCGGGCATCTTGCGCCAGGAACCGGTGATTCCCGCCCCTGTGCGCCTGGACAGCCTGGCGCTGTTCGATGCGGGCAGCGCCGAACTCAAACCGGGCTCGACCAAGGTCCTGATCAACGCGCTCATCGACATCAAGGCCCAGCCAGGCTGGCTGATCGTCATCAGCGGGCATTCCGATGACCGGGGCAATCCTGAACAGAACCGCCAATTGTCCCACGCCCGCGCCTCGGCCGTGCGTGGCTGGATGCAGCGAATGGGTGACATTCCCGATAGCTGTTTCGCCGTACAGGGCGCTGCCGCCAGTCAGCCCATCGCCAGTAATGACACTGAATCCGGGCGTGCTGCCAATCGCCGTGTCGATATCAGCCTGGTGCCACAAGCGGGAGCGTGCGCACAACCTGCCTGAAACACTGGCCCCCTGTAGGAGCTGACGAGTGCAACGAGGCTGCGATCTTTTGATCTT
>DATMUG010000197.1:0-2985 GCA_035563915.1 Pseudomonas sp.
GGTACGCATTCTTCTGTAGGCGCTGCCGAAGGCTGCGATCTTTTAATAAATAGACTTACTTTTGGCCTTGATTGAAGAAAACTTCATTGCTGCCGACATATTCTTATAGCACTTGGCCTTCATCTCTCTTGTCAGTCGGTAGCGCAATGATGCAACCTTGCCGCTGGCAACAGTAAGAGGGCGAGAGCCCGGCGCGTTCAGCAAATTCGAAGCGAGTTTTCCTTCATATGAAAAGCCAACCCGATGCCGCCAGCCGAATGGTGGCCGAGGTAGTGACGCAGTTGCCCGTGCCCTCGCGGCTCGGCATGCTGCGTTTCGAGCGGCTGAATGAACCAAGCTGGGCGCTGCTGTTTCTCGACCCCAATTGCGAACGACAGTTCGGCTTGCCGGCAGTGGAACTCTGCGCCCTTGTCGGCTCGCCCTACGCCAGCCTGATGGAGCCCGAAGCGCGCTATCAGCTGCACGACGCCATTCAGCTGCAACTGAGCGAAGGCTCGCACTACCTGATCCGCTACACCCTGCACACGGCCAGCGGCTCGTTGAATCTGCTGGAGCTGGGCGAAGCCTACAAACAGCACAATCGGCATCTGTTGCGCGGCTACCTGCTGGTCATCGACGGTTTGTTCGAGGACGACCCTCTACTGCCCGCCCTCGATCTGGAAACCCAGAATTCACGCCTGCAAATCGCCCTGGAGCTCAACCAGCGCGCCCAGCAGGAACAACTGCAGCACCTCGACCGGGTGCGCGCCCAACAGGACCTGATCCTGCTGCTGACCCGCCAACGCTACACCAGCAACAATTCCCTGCAGGAAGCGGCCGAGCTGATCACCCGCAGCGCCTGCGAGATCTACGAAATCGACTGCGCCAGCCTGTGGAACCTCGAAGGCTCGATGCTGGTGCCGATCTCGGCCTTCCACCGCGCCAGCCAGGAATACGTGCTGCCGCAGCCGATCGACGTCAGCGGCTTCCCCGACTACCTCGACGCCTTGCACACCGGCCGGGCCATTGACGCCCACAACGCCATGCGCGATCCACGGACCCGGGAAATCGCCGAAGCCCTGCGCCCCCGTGACGTCAACGCCATGCTCGACGCCAGCATCCGCGTCGACGGCCAGGTGGTCGGCGTCCTGTGCCTGGAACAGACCGGTTCCACCCGCGCCTGGCAATCGGATGAAATCGCCTTTGCCGGTGAGCTGGCGGACCAGTTCGCCCAGGTCATCAGCAACCACAACCGACGCACCGCCACCAGCGCCCTGCACCTGTTCCAGCGTGCGGTCGAGCAAAGCGCCAACGCCTTCCTGCTGGTCAACTGCGATGGCGTGGTGGAATACGTCAACCCGAGCTTCACCGCGATCACCCAGTACAGCACCGAGGAGGTCCACGGCCAGCGCCTGTCGGAACTCCCGGCCCTGGAGAACCTCAGCGAGCTGCTGTTCGACGCCCCTTCGGCGCTGGCCAAGAGCAACAGCTGGCAGGGCGAATTCAAGAGCCGCCGCAAAAACCTCGAACCCTACTGGGGCCAATTGTCGATCTCCAAGGTCTACGGCGATAACCGCGAACTGACCCACTACATCGGCATCTACGAAGACATCACCCATACCAAGCTCGCGCAACAACGCATCGAGCGCCTGGCCTACACCGACAACCTGACCAATCTGGGCAACCGTCCGGCGTTCATCCGCAACCTCGACGAACGCTTTGCCCGAGACAGCGATACCCCGATCAGCTTGCTATTGGTGGACATCGACAATTTCAAGCGAATCAACGACAGCCTCGGCCACCAGACTGGCGACAAGCTGTTGATCAGCCTGGCACGGCGCCTGCGCAACAGCCTGAGCCCGAGCGGCAGCCTGGCCCGATTCGCCAGTAACGAGTTTGCGGTACTGCTGGACAATACCGACATGAACACCGGCCAACAGATCGCCAGCCAGTTGCTGACGACCCTCGACAAACCGATGTTCGTCGACAACCAATTGATCAGCGTGACCGGATCCGTCGGCCTGGCCTGTGCCCCACTGCACGGCCGCGACCCACAGACCCTGATGCGTAACGCCGGGCTGGCGCTGCACAAGGCCAAGGCCAACGGCAAACATCAGGTGCAGGTCTTCACCGAAGCGCTGAACGCCGAGGCCAGTTACAAGTTGTTCGTCGAGAACAACCTGCGCCGCGCCCTGACCCAGAACGAACTGGATGTGTTCTATCAGCCCAAGCTCTGCCTGCGCAGCGGTCGCCTGCTGGGCATGGAGGCATTGCTGCGCTGGGATCACCCGGAAAAAGGCATGATCCGCCCGGACCAGTTCATCAGCGTCGCCGAAGAAACCGGCCTGATCATTCCGATCGGCAAGTGGATTGCCCGCCAGGCGTGCCGCATGAGCAAGGCGCTGACCGCCGCAGGGCTGGGCAATCTGCAGGTGGCGATCAACCTGTCACCCAAACAGTTCTCCGACCCGGATCTGGTGGCGTCCATCACCAACATCCTCAAGGAAGAAGAGCTGCCAGCGCACCTGCTGGAACTTGAGTTGACGGAGGGCCTGCTGCTCGAAGCCACCGAAGACACCCACCTGCAACTCGACCAGCTCAAGCGCCTGGGCCTGACCCTGGCCATGGACGACTTCGGCACCGGTTACTCGTCGCTCAGTTACTTGAAAAAATTCCCCATCGACATCATTAAGATCGACCGAAGCTTCATCCACGAAATCCCGGACAACCAGGACGACATGGAAATCACCTCCGCCGTGATCGCCATGGCCCATAACCTGAAACTCAAGGTCGTGGCTGAAGGCATCGAAACCGCCGAGCAACTGTCCTTTCTGCGTCGTCACCGCTGTGACGTCGGCCAAGGCTACCTGTTCGACCAACCGATCCCGGGCTGCGAACTGATCGAGAAACTCAAGCGCTACCCGCGCGGCCCGATCGCCTGACATAGGCCCCCCTTGTGGGAGCGGGCTTGCTCGCGAAAGCGGTTTCTCATTCAACATTGATGGC
>DATMUG010000198.1:0-25348 GCA_035563915.1 Pseudomonas sp.
GTGGCGAGGGAGCTTGCTCCCGCTGGACTGCGCAGCAGGCCCGTTGTTGGGGCCGCATCGCGGCCCAGCGGGAGCAAGCTCCCTCGCCACAATTTAAAGGGCGAAAGGCAACGGCGTATTGACGGTCTGACGCTGCGCCAACCGCAACTGGAACTCCATCGGATCGTGAATCAACACATCCTGTCCGGCGAAGGACTCCGCCGCGATCAAGCGCGACAACCAGAACCGCACACACGCCACCCGCAACATGGTCGGCCAGAGCTCGGCTTCGGCGGCGGTAAACGGACGCAGCGCGGCATAAGCCCCCAGCAATGCGCGAGCCCTTGGGCCGTCAATCAAACCGTCGTCGTCCGAGCACCAGTCATTCAAGGCAATCGCCACGTCGTAGAGCATCGGCCCTGAGCAGGCGTTGTAGAAATCGATCAACCCGGTCAGGTGCGTGCCTTCGAACATCGCGTTATCGCGGAACAGATCCGCGTGGATGTTGGCGCGCGGCAGGGCCAGAATTTTCTCTTTCTGCAGGGTGATTTCATCCAGCGCTCGTTCCAGGAGGGCTTTCTGCTGGGTATCGAGGTGCGACAGGAACTGCGTGCCCTCCTCCAGCATCCAGTCCAGGCCACGATCGGTTTTGCGCTTGATCATGTTGGCCTGGGTCGCCAGGTGCAGATGCGCCAGCAATTCACCCACCTGCACGCAATGCTGCGCGTTGGCATGCTTGATGTGTTTACCGGCCAGGCGCGGTTGCAGGAGCGCCGGTTTTCCGGCCAGTTCCCGCAAGGCCACACCCTCGGTGGTGCGCAGTGCGTAGGGCACCGGCAGGTCGGCTTCATGCAGGACATCGAGCAGCTCGATAAAGAACGGCATCTCCTGGACCGGGCCACGCTCGACCAGCGTCAGGACAAATTCGCCCTGCTCCAGGCTGATAAAGAAATTGGTGTTTTCACTACCGGCGGCAATCCCCTGGAAATCAAGCAGGCGGCCAAGGCCATAAGGGGCGAGAAAGGTTTCCAGCTCGGGCCGAGCCAGGGGGGTGAACACAGACATGTTTAAGCTGCCAGTACGGGCGCCGCTCGCGAGCCAGCGCCAATTGAAATTAGGAAACTACTTCCACTCAAAGATCTTCCACGACGGAATCAGCATATCCGGCTGATCCGAGCGGATGAAGTTACCGTCCGATCCATCAGCGCGCACCAGAAAGTACGGTTTGCCGCCTTTTGGCGTGACCTGAATGGCGTACAGAAAGCCATTCTGACGATATTCCTTGATCGTATTGTCGCCTTCCGTACGAATGGTTACATCCGGTTCCGGAGTCGGCGCATCGTCCGCCGCCATCACGGCCAATGGTGTGATTGCAAACAACCCAGCCAGCAACAGGCGATTTAGTGTGCGCATGATAACCTTGTCCCTTTGTCGTCAACGGTCCCGCTATTCTAGCGCCGGACCCGCCGAAAAGGTTGATCGTGCTCATGAGCCAAGCCCCCCTCGTCCTGGTGGACGGTTCTTCTTACCTGTACCGCGCCTTTTTCGCGCTACCACCGCTGACCACTTCCAAAGGCCTGCCGACCGGAGCGGTCAAGGGCGTGTTGAACATGCTCAAGAGTCTGCGCAAACAGTACCCGGACAGCCCGTTCGCTGTGGTATTCGACGCCAAGGGTGGGACGTTTCGCGATGAGATGTACGCCGAATACAAGGCCAACCGTCCGAGCATGCCTGACGACATGCGTGTTCAGATCGAGCCCCTGCACCAGAGCGTGATCGCGCTGGGCTTCCCGCTGCTGTGCGTCGAAGGCGTCGAAGCCGACGACGTGATCGGCACCCTGGCTCGCAGCAGCGCCGCCGCCAACCGCCCGGTGATCATCTCCACCGGCGACAAGGACATGGCGCAACTGGTCGACGGGCACATTACCTTGGTCAATACCATGACCGGTAGCTCAATGGACGTGGAAGGCGTAAAGGAGAAATACGGCGTCGCTCCCGAGCAGATCATCGATTATCTGGCGCTCATGGGCGATTCTTCCGACAACATTCCCGGCGTGCCCGGCATTGGTCCGAAGACCGCTTCCGGCCTGCTGGTGGGCGTGAATGGCGGCCTGACCGAGCTCTACGCGCAGCTCGACATCGTTCCGACCCTGCCGATCCGCGGCGCCAAGACCCTGCCGGCCAAGCTTGAAGAGCACAAGGAGATGGCATTCCTCTCCTATCAATTGGCGACGATCAAGGTCGATGTGCCGCTCGACATCGGCCTCGACGACCTGCAAATGGGCCCGGAAGATCCGGTCAAGCTCACAGAGCTCTATAACCTGCTCGAATTCAAGAGCTGGCTGAACGACTTGCAACGCGACGCCAAGCGCATCGAGCTGAGCACCGCCGCCGAGCCGGAGCCGGTGGCCGACCTGTTCAGCTCCGCCGAAGCCGAAGCGCCGGTGACAGCCTCTGAAACCCGCTACGAGACGATCCTCGATCAGGCGCGCTTCGACGTCTGGCTGGAGAAGCTGAACAACGCCAAACTGTTCGCCTTTGACACCGAAACCACCGGCATCGATGCGCAACAGGCGCAACTGGTAGGCCTGTCGTTCGCGGTACAGCCCAACGAAGCGGCCTACATCCCGCTGACCCACTCCTATATCGGCGTGCCCGAGCAGCTGGATCGCGACACTGTCCTGCGCGCGCTCAAGCCGATTCTGGAAGACCCGAACAAACTCAAGGTCGGCCAGCACGCCAAGTTCGACATGAACATCCTGGCCAACTGCGCCATCGGCGGCGATCAGGCCAACGGCATCACGGTGCGCGGCATCGCCTTCGACACCATGCTCGAGTCCTATGTGCTCAACTCCACGGCCACTCGCCACGACATGGACAGCCTGGCGCTGAAGTATCTGGAGCACACCACGGTCAGTTTCCAGGACATTGCCGGCAAAGGCGTGAAACAGCTGACTTTCGATCAAATCGCGCTGGAACAGGCCGGCCCTTATGCCGCCGAAGACGCCGATATCACTCTGCGCCTGCATCAAGCGCTGTTCGAAAAACTGAGCGCCATTCCGAGCCTGGCCAGCGTGCTGACCGACATCGAAATCCCGCTGGTGCCAGTGCTGGCGCGCATCGAACGCCAAGGTGCGTTCGTTGACGCCGCGCTGCTCGGCGTGCAGAGCATTGAGCTGGGCGACAAGATGGTCGCCCTGGAGCGTGAAGCCTTCGAGATTGCCGGCGAGGAGTTCAACCTCGGCTCACCCAAGCAATTGGGCGTGATCCTCTATGAAAAACTCGGTCTGCCGGTGCTGAAGAAAACCGCCAAGGGCCAGCCGTCCACTGCCGAAGAAGTGCTGGCCAAACTGGCCGAGGAAGACTACCGGCTACCCAAGGTGCTGATGGAATACCGTTCCATGAGCAAGCTGAAAAGCACGTACACCGACCGCCTGCCGGAGCAGATCAACCCGCGCACCGGGCGGATCCACACTTCGTACCACCAGGCCGTGGCGTCTACCGGGCGCCTGTCTTCCAGCGACCCGAACCTGCAGAACATCCCGGTGCGCACCGCTGAAGGACGACGCATCCGCCAAGCGTTCGTGGCGCCAGCCGGCTACAAGCTGCTGGCGGCTGACTATTCGCAGATCGAACTGCGGATCATGGCGCACCTGTCCCGGGACGAAGGCCTGATGAATGCGTTCCGGCACAATCTGGACGTGCACACCGCGACCGCCGCCGAGGTGTTCAAGGTCGAACTGGCCGATGTGACCTCCGATCAGCGTCGCAGCGCCAAGGCGATCAACTTCGGCCTGATCTACGGCATGGGTGCGCAAAAGCTAGGCAAGGACATCGGCGTCGATACCAAGACCGCGAAGGCCTACATCGACACATATTTCGCCCGCTATCCAGGTGTACGCGAGTACATGGACCACACTCGCGCCCAAGCGGCGGACCAGGGTTATGTGGAAACAATCTTCGGCCGCCGCTTGTATCTGCCGGAGATCAACTCCAACAAGCCGCAGGAACGCGCCGCCGCCGAACGCACGGCGATCAACGCGCCGATGCAGGGCACCGCGGCCGACATCATCAAGAAAGCCATGGTGGCTGTGGATAACTGGCTGGCGTCCACCGGGCTCGACGCCAAAGTGATCCTGCAGGTACACGATGAATTGGTGCTGGAGGTGCGTGAAGATCTGGTCGATCAGGTTCGCGATGAGATTCGCGCTCACATGAGTGGCGCGGCGCAACTGGATGTTCCGCTGCTGGTCGAAGTCGGGGTGGGTAACAACTGGGATGAGGCGCACTGAGCCGTTTGTCGGCTAATTTTCAAGCTTCAGATTGCTTGCGATGGCGTGTCAGTTGAAATCAAAACACCTGGCACACCCTCGAAAGCCCCGGAATCACTGGGTTTGGCTGCGGCGAAAGGCCGCGCCGGACCGCCAGGGAGGCCGTCGAACCGAGAAATCCGTCGGTCTATTCCAGGGACACGCAAAAAAAATCTGAACTAATCTGAAGATGCACCACTCAGAGATACTGAATGGCTGGTGAAGCCCTTCGATGCTCCTATGTTGTGTTAAGTGTTGGCAGATATCTGGACCCCGCCCTAGCGGTCTAGAACTTGAACCCCGGAACTTCCCCCTCCCCATAGAAGTCCGGGGTTTTTTTTGCCCGCAGAAAACTGCCCGGGGCGCGCCCCAGACAGTTCCCGGCCCTTATTGCGCTTCTGCTTCGGCACCTTTGTCCGCCAGCTCCATCCAGCCCGCCAGCACCGTGTAGGCCTCTTCCAGCCCCATGCGTTTGGGTGCAGAGAACAGCTGGATCGTCACAGCGCTGCCCCAACCCTTGCGGATTTCCGATTGAACCTTGAGTAGCGTGTTTTTAGCCGCGCCATAGGTCAACTTGTCCGCTTTGGTCAGCAAAATATGCATCGGCATGCCGCTGGCGATCGCCCAGTCGAGCATCAACAGGTCGAAGTCGGTCATCGGGTGACGGATGTCCATCATCAGAATCAGCCCCTTCAAACTTTCGCGGCTGCCCAGGTACGCCTCGAGGTGACGCTGCCAATGTTGCTTGAGCGGGATAGGGACTTTTGCATAACCGTAGCCCGGAAGGTCGACCAGACGGCGTTCATCGTCTAGCTTGAAGAAATTCAACAGTTGCGTACGCCCCGGGGTTTTCGAGGTTCGCGCCAGGCTGGCATGGGTCAGGGTGTTGAGAGCACTGGACTTGCCGGCGTTGGAACGCCCGGCGAAGGCGACTTCAAAACCTTCGTCATCCGGACATTGGTCGACTTTGGCAGCGCTGAGCATGAAGGTAGCCTGTTGGCACAGACCGAGGATGGGATTCTTGAGTTGCATGGGATTTCCGATGTGGGCGGCGCCTGGAATGGGCGCGGCAAGCGGTGTCGCTTCCGTTTCAGTGACGCCAGTATATAATGCCGCAGATTTTGTGTGCGCTTTGTCCCAGCGTAGGACGAAGTTCACGAGAGCGACAGAACTGATTTGCGCATTAGAACGCAGCACGCTCTCAACCCTGAAAAGGTCGTTTTATGACGAAATGGCTGCTGGTTGCCGGTGTCTTGATGCCGCTTTACAGCGCTCAGGCTACACAAGATCCGGAAACTGTGTACAACCGTGTTTGTGGTGCCTGTCATTCCGGCCAACTACCCATGGCGCCCAAAAGAGGCGATCAGGAAGCTTGGACGCCGAGGTTGGCGAAAGGTATGGAGACGCTGGTGCAACACGTGACCCAGGGTTTCAAGGCGATGCCGCCGCGTGGTTTGTGCATGGACTGCAGTGCCGAGGATTACCGAGCCATCATCCAGTGGATGAGTGAGTAAACCCGGTCCATAACTCTTAACCCTTAGCCGTAGTTGGATTAGCTGATGAACAAACTGATCGTGAGTCTGCTGTTGACCGTGGGGATCTCCGGCGCTGCCTATGCCGCAGGTGAGCCAGTAAAACCTGGTGACGCCGCCGCAGGCCAGGCCAAAGCCGCCGTATGTGGCGCCTGTCATGGCCCGGATGGCAACAGCATGGCGCCAAACTTTCCAAAACTGGCGGGCCAGGGTGAACGCTACCTGACCAAGCAGCTGCACGACATCAAGTCGGGCAAGCGCACCGTTCTGGAAATGACCGGCCTGCTGACCAACCTGAGCGATCAGGACCTGGCGGACATCGCCGCCTACTTCGCCAGCCAGAAAGGCAGTGTCGGCGCCGCCGACCCGAAAATCGTCGCACGCGGTGAAGCGCTCTTCCGTGGCGGTGATCTGGCCAAGGGCATGCCGGCCTGCACCGGTTGCCACTCGCCAAACGGTGCGGGCAACGCCGCTGCCGGCTTCCCTCACCTGGGCGGCCAACACGCTCAATACGTTGCCAAGCAACTGACCGATTTCCGCAAGGAAGAAGGCGGCCGGAACAACGACGGCGACGCCAAACCGATGCAGACCATTGCCAAGAAGATGAGCGACGAAGACATCGCCGCAGTGTCGAGCTACATCCAGGGCCTGCACTGAAGCCGATGAATCGAGCGAGGCGCCAGGCTATATCGCCTGCAACGTTAACGCTCGATTAATCCATCGCAGGAAGTATAAAAAGGGTGGCTTTGGCCGCCCTTTTTTGTGGTCGCTGCCGTTACACTACAGAACTCACGCCCGCCTCGACCTGTCTGAAAACAGGTCGCGCGAGGCGATAAAATTTGTCCAGGAGTAAAGCATGCGTAATCTGATCATCAGCGCCGCACTGGTCGCTGCCAGCCTGTTCGGCATGACTGCCCAGGCCGCCGAAACCCCCGCCGCCCCTTATGTCGAACTGAGCAATCCGGTTCCGGTGGCCGTTCCAGGCAAGATCGAAGTGGTGGAGCTGTTCTGGTATGGCTGCCCGCACTGCTACGCATTTGAGCCGGTCATCAACCCATGGGTCGAAAAGCTGCCTTCGGACGTTAACTTCGTCCGTATTCCCGCCATGTTCGGTGGCCCGTGGAACGCACACGGCCAGATGTTCCTGACTCTGGAAGCCATGGGTGTAGAACACAAGGTCCACGCTGCCGTCTTCGAAGCCATCCAGAAAGAACACAAGAAACTGACCGACAAGAATGACATGGCAGATTTCCTGGCTACCCAGGGCGTCGACAAGGATAAATTCCTGGCCACCTTCGACTCTTTCGCCATCAAGGGCCAGATCGTCAAGGCCACCGAACTGGCCAAGAAATATGAAATCACGGGCGTTCCGACCATGATCGTCAACGGCAAATACCGCTTTGACGTAGGCTCTGCCGGTGGCGCTCAAGAAGCCCTGCAACTGGCCGACAAGCTGATCGACAAAGAGCGAGCAGCCAACAAGGCGGCCTCCAACTAAAAGGCGTTACCCACCATGCGCCGCTGGGGAAGTGAACGCAGTGTTGGCCTGCATGATCCACGGGTCAACGAGCATCATCTGCAATCGACGGGCTTGCCCGAAGACAGCCGTTTGCGGTTGCTCAGTTTCAATATCCAGGTCGGCATCAGTACCGAACGCTATCGGCATTACCTGACCCGGGGCTGGCAACACCTGTTGCCGCACCCCGGGCGTGCCGACAATCTGCAGAAAATTGGCAGCCTTCTCGGCGACTTCGATCTGGTCGCCTTGCAGGAAGCCGACGGCGGCAGCTTGCGTTCAGGCTACGTCAATCAAGTCGAACACCTGGCCCAGCTCGGTGCCTTCCCCTACTGGTATCAGCAACTCAATCGCAATCTCGGACGCTTCGCCCAGCACAGCAATGGCGTGCTGAGCCGTCTGCGGCCTTGGGCGATAGAAGATCATCCACTGCCGGGGCCCAAAGGTCGCGGGGCGATTCTGGTGCGCTTCGGCGAAGGCCCGGAAGCCCTGGTCGTGGTGATGATGCACCTGGCCCTCGGCGCACGGACCCGCAGCCTGCAACTGGCCTACATCCGCGAGTTGATCGGTGGCTACAAGCACCAGGTCCTGATGGGCGACATGAACACCCATGCCAGTGATCTGCTGCACAATTCCCCATTGCGTGACCTCGGCCTGCTTGCGCCGCAACTGGAAGCGACATTCCCCAGCTGGCGTCCGCAACGCTGCCTGGACCATATCCTCCTGAGCCCGAGCCTGACCCTTGAAAAGGTCGAGGTGCTGGCCCAACCCATTTCTGATCACCTGCCGGTCGCGGTAGAGATTCGTCTGCCGAGTTCGCTCACGGCCGATGCATTGCCCGCGTTGAGTCCTACCCTTCGCGGAACCCCTGAATGAGCGACGACGCCCAGCGCTGGAAAGAGAAATACCTCAAAAGCATCGAACAACAGGAAAAGCTTGAACGTCGCTGGGATGCCCGCCTCGACTTGCTGCGCCGCGGCCTGGTACGCAGCACGCTGGCGGCGGAAGGCACCGATCGCGCCGTTGATCAATGCATGAAGGAAATGCGTGAAGTCGTGCGTACCGACGACATGGATGCGGGCCTGGCCGCCTTGCTCCCGCGCCTGGAAAAAGCCGTACTCGACTCCGAGCAGCGCAGGGAAACCCGTATCAACCAGACCAGCGCGGCACTGACGGCGCTCGTCACTCAGCTGCAAACTTTGCCGCTGCCTCGTGATGTCAGTCGCCCGCTGAAAAATTTTGCCAAACACCTGGATGATCGAGTCAGCCAGGCTCGCGAGATTCCCCTGCTGCTCAGCGAGCTCAGCGGCTTGCAGGGCAAGGCCTTGAGTCAGCTGGAAACCCCGCCGGAACCCGATCGTCCCAGCCTGCTGCAACGCTTGTTCGGCCACCGTGAAGCCGATGAGGCAACGACACCGGCCCCGCCGATCGCCGAGCAACACCCCGTCCGGCCGATGGAGGCCGCACACCTGCCAGTTGACGTTGAGTTGCACGTCGAAGCGCCAGGAGCGGCGACCGAGCCACGAACATCGCCGATGGCCACTGCACCGGCAGCTCCAGCCCTTGAACAATCGGTACTCGAAGCGCAACCATCACCCTCTCCGCTTGCGCAAACAGCCCCCCAAGCGGATCAATCCGAAACAGCTGCAACCGCCTCCGAGGCGCCCGCAGCCCCGATTGAACCGGCCATCAATCCCGATGAGCTGACCCACACCGAGCCTGCCTTACCACAGCCCTCGGAGGCGACTGCCGACGAGCCTGAACAACCTTCTGCGCATGACGTTCTGTATGCCCTGCCAGATTCTCCCGAGCCGTCCTACAGCTCGGTGGCCAAGCACATCGAAGAGACGTTGCTGGGGCTGCTCGACGATCTGACAATCCCCGAGCACCATCGCCCGCAGGCGGAGTCGATGCGCTATCGCCTCAAGAACGGCTTGAACTGGTACGAATTGCTGCCGATCCTCGACGATCTGGCCACCTTGATGCTGGCCATTTCGGGCAGCGGCCAGCACGAATTCGAAATCTACCTGCAGCACCTCAACGAACGCCTCGAATCGTTCCAGAGCAATCTGCAAGCCGCCAGCGACGGCCATGCCGACAACCGCAGCGCCGCACAGGCCATGGACACGCAGATCCGCGAACAAGTCGACGGCATGCAGAGCAGCATGCATGAAGCCTCCAACCTGGACGATCTCAAAGTCGTATTGGAAAACCACCTTGAAGGCCTGCTCGGCACCATGGATCGTCATCGACAGCAGCGTGACGAGCGCGAACAGGAGGTGGCGGCGCGCCTGCAGAGCCTGGCCGAACGCGTGACGCACATGGAACAGGAGGCTCTGGGCTTTCGCGAACACCTCGAAGAACAGCGCCAGAAAGCCTTGATCGACCCGCTGACGGGATTACCCAACCGCGCGGCCTGGAGCGAACGACTGGACCATGAAATCAGCCAATGGCAACAGCATGGCAATACGCTGATGCTGGCCATGCTCGACCTCGATCACTTCAAACGCATCAACGATAACTACGGTCACCTTGCCGGGGACAAGGTGCTGAAAATCATTGCCACGGTGCTGCGCAAGCGCCTGCGCGGCACGGATTTCATTGCCCGATTTGGCGGTGAAGAGTTTGTCCTGCTGATGCCATCAACCGTGCCAGCGGCCGGAATGAAACTGTTGGAACACCTGCGCGCATCGATCGAAGCCTGCCCGTTCCACTTCAAGGGTGAGCCGGTGACTGTCACCATTTCCATGGGTCTGACGGCGTTCAAAGCGGGTGAAAACAGCGATCTGGTCCTCAAGAGAGCCGACCAGGCGCTTTATCGCGCAAAAAATGCCGGGCGCAATCGAGTGGAACTGGGTTGAGGGGCAGTGCGGGGACTTATTTAAAACTTTGTCATTGCCCGCCGCACGCAAGGCAGTACGTTACACTGTTGCATTACTGTCTTGTGTGTATTGCCCAGCCATGAAATTTTTCGCATTCATCATCACCTCACTGCTGCTTTTGGCCGGTTGTGCCAGCGGCCCTCGCTACGACACCAGTCACCCTTCCGCCAATCACGACAGCCGCATTCAGTTCGTGGTGCTGCATTACACCTCAGCCTCGCAAGATCGTTCGCTGCAATTGCTCACCCAAGGTGAGGTCAGCAGCCATTACCTGATCGGCGACGACAAGAAGGCGACCATCTTCAAACTGATGGACGAAAACCAGCGCGCCTGGCACGCCGGAGAGAGCCAATGGCAAGGCCGAACCTGGCTGAACTCGAGTTCCATCGGCATCGAAATCGTCAATCCAGGGTTCAAGGACACCCCCACCGGACGTCTCTGGTACCCGTACAGCGAAGCGCAGATACAGTCGATGATTGTCCTGCTCAAGGACATCACGACCCGCTACCCCATCAGTCCCCGCAGCATCATTGGCCACAGTGACATCGCCCCTCTACGCAAACTGGACCCGGGTCCCCTGTTTCCCTGGAAGCGTCTGGCGGCGGCAGGGTTCGGCATCTGGCCCAACGAACAGGCCGTGGCGCGACAACAGCTACAATTTGAAGCGCAGCCGCCGAGCATCAGTTGGTACCAGGCTCAATTGGCCCGCTACGGTTACGAGATCGCGCAAACCGGTGAGCTCGACGTCGCCACCCGCCACGTGATTGCTGCTTTCCAGATGCACTTCCGACCCTCGCGCTTCGACGGCACGCCGGATGCGCAAACAGCGGCGCTGCTGCAGGTGTTGAATCAGACAAAATAGTGACGGCCGCCCGACGGTCAGCGCACCTTTGCCAATCAGCAGCTATAACTCACTGGTAATTCGCCGGATATTCCACGATGCCTGCTGCCAGAGCGACATTCCGAAGTTGGTTCTATCGCCCTTGGGTTCTGGCGATGATGGCGGCTGTCTTGAGCGCAACGCTATTAATGTCGGGCAGCTTTTTCATCGCCCTGCACCAGGTCCAGCAAAACGAAAGCCTTGAAATGAATGCCCAGGGCGAGCGCTTCCTCGCCCGCCTGGAGCAACTATTCGGGCAACTGCGAGAGAGTCTCGACGATTTGGAAGCCCAGCCGCTTCGTGGCTGCGATGACGAAATGATCGCGACCTTGCAGCAAGTCACCTTCAACTACCGCTTCGTCTACGAAGCCGCGTACATGGATGCCTCGCGCATCTGCTCCAACCGACCGCGTCAGGAAGGGTTGTCGCTCAGACGCCCTCCCGACATCAAGGGCCCCACCTACAGCTACTGGCTGAACACCACCACCGAACCCGATGAAAACCGCGCGGCACTGATGCTCGGGCGCGGCAATTTTCGTGTCGCGACCTCCCGTGGACATTTGACCGACATGGTCGATTTATCACCCGGCAGCAGCCTGCTGGTGGTCCTTGACCGCGGTACACGGGCGATCCCCGTGCTGGGCGCCGCGCAGGTGTGGCCACCGACCGAACACTGGCCGCCGAAAAGCAGGGATGCCCTGCAAGTCACGCAGAAGCGCCTGATCTACCGCATGCCCACCGACAACCCGGAGTACCAACTGGTGCTGATCAGCCCACGCGGCGGGACTCACATACCGCCCATGTGGTGGTGGCTGCTCCCGGTGTGCCTGAGCCTGTCCCTGTGCGTGGGGTTTCTGGTGTTCCTGCTGGTGCGTCAGCGGCAGTCTCTGGATGCCGAGCTGACCGGCGCCATACGCCGGGGCGAATTGCAGGTCTTGTATCAACCGATCTTCGACCTCGACAGTCGCAACTGCGTCGGCGCCGAAGCCTTGCTGCGCTGGCGGCGACCGGACGGAACGCTGACCAGCCCCGACCTGTTCATTCCCATGGCGGAGAACACCGGGCAAATCCGCCAGATGACCGATTTCGTCCTGCAACGTCTGCTGGAGCAGCTGGGTCAATTGTTGCGAGCCAATCCGCAGCTGTACATCTCGGTCAACCTGGCGGCCTGTGATGTGATGGTGCCGCGTATTGGCCAGGTCATGGCGCGCTTGCTGACCCTGCATCGAGTCGCCGCCCGGCAAATTGCCTTCGAGGTCACCGAGCGCGGACTGATCGACGTGGTGGTGGCACGGGAAAACCTGCAAGCATTGCGCGATGTCGGCCATCAGGTGCTGATCGATGACTTCGGCACTGGCTATTGCAGCCTCGCCTATCTGCAAACCTTGCCGGTCGACTGCCTGAAGATCGACAAGGCCTTTATCGATGCGCTGGGCCATGACGCGGCCAGCAGCGGTGTGGCTCCACACATCATTCACATGGCCCAGTCGCTGCACCTGAAGGTGATTGCCGAAGGCATCGAGCATGAGGCCCAGGCGGAACTGTTGAGCAGTGAAGGCGTGAAATTCGGACAGGGCTGGCTGTTTGCACATGCCTTGAGCGCCGTGCAGTTCATCGAGTTGATTACCCGTGGCCGTCGGCTGGCCGGCCGACGTCTGGATGATGAAGCGTAAAGCGCGTTAAACGGTCAACGCCATGTAGAACTGCGTCCCCTGCCCCGGCCGCGAATAAACGCCCATCCGCCCACCGTGCAACTGCACGATTTCCTTGCACAGCGCCAGACCGAGCCCGGCCCCGCCTTTCTTGCGGCCGACCTGCACAAAGGGCTCGAAGATCCGCCCCTGCTGCCCGTAGGCGATGCCCTCGCCGTTATCTTCGACACTGATGATCACCCGATCGCCATGGCGCCGGGCCTGCAAGCGTATGAGGCCACCTGCGGACGTATGGCGCAGCGCGTTGTCGATCAGATTGTCGAGCACCCGCTCCAATTGCTGCTGGTCGGCCTGCAAGCGCGGCAACGGTGCCTGCACCTCCACCAGCAACTCGATGCCCTTTTCCTCGGCATCACCGCTAAAGCGTATCCGCGCCTGCTCCAGCAAGTCTTCGATGGAACAGGGCGACAGGCTGAGCTTCTGCAGACCGTTCTGGTAGCGGGAGAAATTCAGCAGGTCGTTGATCAACTGCATCAGGCGCTGCATTTCCTCGTTCACCGTATCCAGCAGATCGGCTTCACGGGAGTCGGCGTCAAATCGCGCGCGTTCGCGGAACAGGCCGAAGGCCATGTGCATACCGGTCACTGGCGTGCGCAGTTCATGGGAGGCGCGCAGCACGAACTCACTGCGTACCCGTTCGAAGGCCCGCTGCTCGGTGACGTCATGCAGCACCATCACCGCGCCGAGAATATGACCCTGGGTATGAACCACAGGCGTCATGCTGAAGGTCAGCAAGCGGGACTCACCATCGACTTCGATACTCAAGTCCTCCGGCGGGTGCTCGAGCGTGCCGCCGCGCAACACCATTTGCAGTTGCTCATCGAGTTCGGGGCGTTGCAGGGCCACGTCCAGCGCTTGCCCGACCCGATCGGCGTCCCAGCCCAATTGGCGTTGGGCTACCGGGTTGAGATGCTCCAGGCGCCCCTGGCGGTCGATCATCAACAGGCCGTCGTCGATGCTGTCCAGCACGGCCTGCAAACGCTGCTGACCGGCCAGCAGTTCATCAACATTGGTGGCCTGGTGCTCGCGCAACGCCTCGGCCATGATCCCGAAACGCTTGGTCAGCTGGTTCAACTCGACAGCCGAGGAAACCGGCAACGTGACGTCAAAATTGCCCTGCCCGATATGGTCCGCCGCCTGCGCCAGCGCCTCGATGGGTTCGCCGAAACGCCGGGCGATGGCATGGGCGGTGACGAAACCGATGATCAGCACCGCCAACCCCACCAGCCCCAGCAGGCCGGCAACCAGCAAGGCACGCTCACGGGCGCGGCGCTCGGTTTCGTTGATGTTGTCCAGCGCCCGCTTGTGTTCGGCAATCAGGCCATTGCGCAGGGCATTGAATCTATCCGTGAGCTCATCGTTGCCACTCAGGACATGAGTGGTATCAGGCGCCGCTTCGTAAGCCTTGATGAAACTCAGGTAGTCCGCCCTGGCTTTTTTGAATCCGACATCGCTGCCCTCGCCCTCCGGCTCCTGGGCAATACCTTGTTCCAGCAGCTGAAGATAATGCTGTTTGGATGCCTCGAAGGCCAAAGAGTCCGGCTGCTCGCTGAGCATGATGATCAACTGATCACCCAGGGTCTGGCGCATTTTGAGGCCGATATCCAGGGTGACAAAGTTGTTGCGCACCAGCGCTTCCTGAGTGCCGGCCATCTGCATCACGCTGACCAGTCCGAGCAGCAGCCCGAGCAGCGCTACGGTGATCAGCGCGGAAATGCTCAGGAACAGCCGGGTCCGCAACTTCATCGCCAGTTTCATCGGCGCCGACTCACAAGTTGTATTGCTTGCGTTTGCGGTACAGGGTCGACGCATCAATCCCCAGGGTTTTTGCCGCCTGGTCCAGCGTGCCGGCGGTGGCGAGGACCGCCCCGATATGCGCTTTTTCCAGCTCGTCCAGGCTCAAGGCAGCACCGATACGCGGCGCGTTGTTGACCGGCGTTTCCGCCATCCCCAGGTGACTGATCTCGACCCGCTCCTGTGCACAGATGATGCTCGCACGCTCCACCACGTTACGCAGTTCACGAATGTTCCCGGGCCAGCGATAACCCAGCAGCGCTTCACGGGCTTCGTCACTGAAACCCCGGGCGGGACGCGCGTACTCCTTGACGAAGCGCGCCAGGAATCGGTCGGCAAGGGTCAGGATGTCTTCCCGGCGTTCGCGCAGCGGGGGCAGGTGCAAGGTGATGACGTTCAGGCGATAGAGCAGGTCCTCGCGGAAACGGCCGTCGCGGACCATGTCCTCGAGGTTCTGGTTGGTGGCAGCAAGGATGCGCACATCGGCGCGTCGCGTGACCGGGTCGCCGACTCGTTCGTACTCCTTGTCTTGAATGAACCGCAGCAGCTTTGGTTGCAGAACGAGGGGAAAATCGCCGATCTCGTCGAGAAACAGCGTCCCACCATCGGCTTGGTTGACTCGCCCCAACGTGCTTTCGCTGGCCCCGGTGAACGCTCCCCGGCTATGGCCGAACAGTTCGCTTTCCATAAGCTCGGCGGTCAACGACGGGCAGTTGATGGTGATGCAGGATTTCTTCGCGCGTTTGCTCCAGCCGTGAATTGCCTGGGACAGCTCCCCCTTACCGGTGCCCGACTCGCCGAGAATCAGGATATTGGCATCGGTGCCGGCAACCTGCCGGGCGGTTTCCAGCACAACTTTCATGGCCGGGCTGTGGGAGTCCAGGCCATCCCTGGGTTTGCGCACCTCGCCTTCCAGTGCTTCCAGGCGCGCGGACAACTGCCGCACTTCCAACTGTTTGGCAGTGGCCAGGCGCAACTGATCCGGGCTGCAGGGCTTCACCAGGTAATCAGCGGCACCGGCCTGAATGGCATCGACCGCCGTGTCCACCGCCGAATGCGCGGTCACGATCACCACGCGCATCCAGGGCGCCTGAATTCGCATCTGGGCCAGGACTTCAAGACCGTTGTCTTCACCCAGGCGCAAATCGAGGAAGCACAGATCGAAGACCTGACGTTGCAGCAGCGCGTCGGCCTGGGCGGCGCTGGTGGCGGTCGCCACGCTGTAGCCCTCGTCTTCGAGGCAATAACGGAAAGTACGCAGGATGGCGGACTCATCATCCACAAGAAGAATACGGCCTTGATGCTCTGTGGCTGATTCCATTTTCCTACGCTCCTTAATGAATGATCTTGGTTTAGTCCCGGAAAAATCGGGCAAGTTGCATGGTTCATTCTGATCCATTCCTGCGAGGCCAGGTGAGTTATCTCCCGCCACGCCGGTTTGCGCCGAATTTCGCGAGCCTTTTATAGATAGATAGTTATCAAACGCTCAATTGCGTTTTTTTCTGACAGCTGCGCCCTGCTCTCAATTCAAAAATATTGTGCCGCCAGCCTGGTCGATCGTGCATTACGCACGACCGAACAATTGCCCATCGTGCAGGATGCGTCCGAAGGACAACGCACAACCAATTCAACTAATTGATTTATATAGATTTTTTCTCATAAAAATTCTGGCACGCGCTCTGCAATACCTCAAATACCGCAGGGCAATAACAAAACGCCCTCAACCGATTACCCCAGAGTGGGAGGAGCTTCAGGATGAATCGCCAACGTGCCACCCAATCGCGGCGCTCGCCCTTGTACCTACAGCAAGGTCTGTTTGCCGGATTGGCACTGCTGATCACCTTGATTGCCGGTCAGCAATTCTTGCGCTGGGAACAGAGCCAGCAGCAGGAAGGGCCAAGCCTGTCGTTTCAACACCCGACCCAAACCCACTTCAGCGCCGCCCACAGCGGCATGGACGACCGCGCTTCGATGCGAATGATGGATGTCGACCAACACCAATCGATGGATGACTCGTCGCCTCGTCAGGAACGCTGGGTGTTCTAGGTTCACACCCCTGACGCGCTCGATGCGCCAGGCAATGCAGTACCTCTAAATAAATAGAAGCGTAAGGAGAATCACCATGTTGAGCTGGGCAATTACATTCTTGATCATTGCCATCGTCGCCGCCGTATTGGGCTTTGGTGGTATCGCGGGCACCGCCACGGGTATCGCCAAGATTCTCTTTGTCGTGTTCCTGGTGATGTTTATTGCTTCCTTCTTCTTTGGCCGCCGCGGTCGAAGCTGACTCAATACATGAAAAAGAAAGAGGCGACTCGCCTCTTTCTCAGTGCGCCCACCCGAGGAAGGCCGGCGCATGACCAGGGGGTCGGGACGTTCTGCCTGTTCCAGGGGCGGAGTGACCTACGGGTACAGGGAGTACCTGCGCAAGGACCGGGTCAGGAAAAGGCAGCTGCGCAGGTTCGCCGATCCTTCTTGAATCGACGAGCCTGCGAAGTGCTTGTACTAGCCAGCATTGAGTTAAAGCGATCCATCGGTTTTATACTCCCCGCTGCAAACCCTCCCTCCGCGCCGCAGAAATACTTTTGCGGTGCTTCTTTTGCGACCGTATATCGAGAAAGAACGCCGTCCACGGATGGGAAATGCGTCGTGTCCTGCGCAGGATTTTGACGAAAATCTCTCACCGCGCACCTGATCAAAAAACACTCAAATAGCGCTGCAATGGCCGGTTCACGGCACTTATGTCTGCCAAAATGTCACATTCGAACCGTTTGCGACGTCGCTTTCGGCTAGAAGACCTCATGCCGATTCGGCATAGGGTAGGCGTTTACGGCATTAGACGTTGCTTCCTTGCATGGGAATAGTTGCGCCTTTTTTCGCCTGACAGAGAGCCACAACAAGCGCTCCGGGGCTCCTTATACGGGGGCGGTTGCACACGACTTTTTCGCCACAAGCGGATCTGTTCGCGCATCCGTCCGAGTCAAACTGAAGTAAGGGTAAAGATATGAAGAAGGCAAAGCTTAGCCTCGCCTGGCAGATCCTCATCGGTCTGGTATTGGGGATTGCAATCGGTGCATTGCTCAACCATTTCAGTGCCGAGAAAGCCTGGTGGATCAGCAACGTTCTGCAACCGGCAGGCGATATCTTTATCCGTCTGATCAAGATGATCGTGATCCCGATCGTGATCTCCTCCCTGATCGTCGGCATTGCTGGCGTGGGCGACGCGAAGAAACTCGGGCGCATTGGCCTGAAGACCATCATCTACTTCGAAATCGTGACCACCATCGCCATCGTGGTCGGCCTGGTGCTGGCCAACGTGTTCCACCCAGGCTCGGGCATCGACATGAGCACCCTGGGTACCGTGGATATTTCCAAGTACCAGGCCACGGCTGCCGAGGTCCAGCATGAGCATGCGTTTATCGAGACCATCCTCAACCTGATTCCGTCGAACATCTTCGCGGCCATGGCCCGCGGTGAAATGCTGCCGATCATCTTCTTCTCCGTGCTGTTCGGTCTCGGTCTGTCGAGCCTGCAAGCGGATGTACGCGAACCGCTGGTGAAGATGTTCCAGGGCGTATCGGAAGCCATGTTCAAGGTCACCCACATGATCATGAACTACGCCCCGATCGGCGTTTTCGCCCTGATCGCGGTGACCGTAGCCAACTTCGGCTTCGCCTCCCTGCTGCCGCTGGCAAAACTGGTGGTCCTGGTTTACTTCGCCATCGCCTTCTTCGCCTTCATGGTCCTGGGCCTGGTGGCTCGCCTGTTCGGCTTCTCGGTGATCAAGCTGATGCGCATCTTCAAGGATGAGCTGGTGCTGGCCTACTCCACCGCCTCCTCCGAAACCGTGCTGCCACGGGTGATCGAGAAGATGGAAGCCTACGGTGCACCGAAAGCCATCTGCAGCTTCGTGGTGCCGACCGGCTACTCGTTCAACCTCGACGGTTCGACCCTGTACCAGAGCATCGCCGCCATCTTCATCGCCCAGCTGTACGGCATCGACCTGTCGATCAGCCAGCAGTTGCTGCTGGTGCTGACCCTGATGGTCACCTCCAAAGGCATCGCCGGTGTACCGGGCGTGTCCTTCGTGGTGCTGCTAGCCACCCTGGGCAGCGTGGGTATCCCGCTGGAAGGCCTGGCGTTCATCGCCGGTGTGGACCGCATCATGGACATGGCCCGTACCGCCTTGAACGTGATCGGCAACGCCCTGGCCGTACTGGTTATCGCTCGCTGGGAAGGCATGTACGACGACGCCAAGGGCCAGCGTTACTGGAACTCCCTGCCGCACTGGCGCAGCAAAGAGAAGCTGCCGGCTGGCGAGACTTCTAGTCGTTAAGTACGAAACCCTGTGGGAGCGGGCTTGCTCGCGAAGAGGCCGGAACATTCAACATCTCTGTTGACTGATACACCGTCTTCGCGAGCAAGCCCGCTCCCACATTGGTCCTGCGTGCATCGCGCTAAACAAACCCCGGAGAAATCCGGGGTTTGTCGTTTCTGGCCGCCCCGCTATCATTCGCGCATCTTTTGGGGGATTTGACTGATGCTCAATGGCCTGTGGCTTGGCTTCTTCATCGTAGCCGCCGTATCGGCGCTGGCCCAATGGCTGGTCGGCGGCAATGCCGGAATCTTCGCAGCGATGGTGGAGAGCATATTCGCCATGGCCAAGCTCTCGGTCGAGGTCATGGTGTTGCTGTTCGGCACCCTCACCCTCTGGCTGGGCTTTTTGCGGATCGCCGAGAAAGCCGGGATCGTCGAATGGCTGGCCAAGGCCCTCGGCCCGCTGTTTCTGCGCTTGATGCCGGAGGTTCCGCCTGGCCACCCCGCCATCGGCCTGATCACCCTCAACTTCGCGGCCAACGGCCTGGGCCTGGACAACGCCGCCACGCCGATTGGCCTGAAGGCCATGAAGGCCCTGCAGGAACTCAACCCCAGCGACACCATCGCCAGTAACGCGCAGATCCTGTTCCTGGTGCTCAATGCCTCCTCCCTGACCCTGCTGCCGGTGACGATCTTCATGTACCGCGCCCAGCAAGGCGCGCCCGACCCGACCCTGGTGTTCCTGCCGATCCTGCTGGCCACCAGTTGCTCCACCATCGTGGGCTTTCTCGCGGTCGCCTTCATGCAACGCCTGCGGGTCTGGGATCCGGTGGTGCTGGCCTACCTGATTCCAGGCGCCCTCGCCCTTGGCGGCTTCATGGCGCTGCTGGCGACCATGTCGGCCAGCGCACTGGCAGGATTGTCTTCGATCCTCGGCAATCTGACGCTATTCGGTTTGATCATGCTGTTTTTGGTGATTGGTGCGCTGCGCAAAGTGAAGGTCTACGAGGCTTTCGTGGAGGGAGCCAAAGAAGGCTTCGACGTGGCGAAGAACCTCCTGCCATACCTGGTGGCCATGCTCTGCGCCATCGGTGTGTTGCGAGCGTCCGGGGCTCTGGATTTCGGCCTGGACGGGATTCGTCATCTGGTGCAGTGGGCCGGTTGGGATACGCGCTTCGTCGACGCGCTGCCGACCGCAATGGTCAAACCGTTCTCTGGCAGCGCCGCCCGGGCGATGCTGATCGAAACCATGAAGACGTCCGGCGTCGACAGCTTCCCGGCATTGGTGGCGGCGACCATCCAGGGCAGTACCGAAACCACGTTCTATGTGCTGGCGGTGTACTTCGGCGCGGTGGGCATCCAGCGCGCGCGGCATGCGGTGGGGTGTGCATTGCTGGCGGAGCTGGCGGGCGTGCTGGGCGCGATTGGTGTCTGCTACTGGTTCTTCGGCTAACACATATCCCTGTGGGAGCAACTGTCTTTGTGGCGAGGGAGCTTGCTCCCGCTCGGCTGCGCAGCAGTCGTAAAGCCAATTGATGCCGCATGCCTGGCCAAGCCACATCGCCTGATATTGGGGCTGCTACGCAGCCCGACGCGAGCAAGCTCGCTCGCCACAAGAGTCCGTGGCCAGACACAGATTTTGTGTGCGGCACAAATCAACTGTGGGAGCTGTGGGTTCAGGGTCGTGGTGGCGGTGCCAGTTTCTGCCCTTGCTCCACGGCCCAGGCCACCACCTGCGCCGTCAGTTGATCACTGGCCTGGCCGAACCCGGTTACCACTGCCGGCACCTTCACATCGGCCACAGGCTGGCGCACTTCAAAACGGCGACTGGCGAGTAGCCGCTGGTCATAGCCACGCACAAGCAAGGCATCGAACCGCACGACGACACTGGCGGCGCTGCCTTGATACTCCGTCTGAAACGCCTGCAGATTGCCGCCCAGCTCCAGGTCCGCCTGGAAATTGCTGTCGTCGGTGCTGAGCAGCGTCACCCTCCCATCGCGCTGGAAACCGTCCAGCAGGCGGTTACGCAGCAGCACAGGCGCCGGGTCGCTCCAGCGCGACGCCTTGTAGCTGCTGATCACGTCGCCCTGAGGGATGACAGCGATGTTCGGACTGTTCAACGCCTCGCTGGCCTGGGGTTTGTTCAAACGCAGCGACCAGCGTTGCGGTGTGCCGTGACTGGCGGCCATACCGCTCTGTGCCGTGGGCAATCGATAAAGGTTGAACGGCTCGGGCTCCGGCAGGATCGAGCAGGCGCCGAGCAGCGTGAAGCTGGCGAGGAGGGCGAGACGGGTCAGCTTCATGGGGTGAATTCCTTGTGCTTGTCGCTACCCAGCAGATAGCCGCTGGGGTCAGCCTCCAGACGTCGCGTGATAGTGCGCAGTGAGGTCAGGGTCTCACGTAGTTCGCGCACCGCAGGGGCCAGGCCATTGAGACCCTGCATGCCGCTGTTGAGCGAATCCTGATTGGCCGTGATCAGCGTGTTGATCGTCGCGCTGCTCTGTTCCAGCGACTTCATCGCCTGCTCGGCACTGCCGATCATTTCCTTGCCGTGCTCATTGAGCAGCCCATTGGCATTGCGCATCAACGCCGATGTCTGTTCCAGCATGCTGCCGGCCTGCTTGCCGATCGAGCCCAATTGCTGCATGGCCTGGCGAATATCTTCACGCTGGTCGGCGATGGTGCCCGTGGTGACGTCCAGATGTTCAAGGATCTTGCTGATATGTTCGATGTTTTGCTCGGAAAACATCTGATTGGCGTTCTGCATCAGCGAATTGACACCGGACAGCAAATCATTGCTGTCGTTGATCAAACGAGCGATGGGCGAGGGCGACGCGACGATCACCGGCAGCTTGCCATCCTTGCCCTTGAGCGCCGGACTTTGCGGAGTACCACCGCTGAGCTGGATGATTGATGTCCCGGTGACGCCGGTCAGCGCCAGCTTGGCCTGGGTATCCTCCTTGACCGGGGTGTCGCCGGCCAATCGAATCCGCGCCAGCACCCGGCGCGGATCTTCCGGGTCCAGGCGCAGCGACACCACATCGCCCACCTTGATCCCGCTGTACTGCACGGAGCTGCCATTGGACAGGCCGCTGACCGCTTCGTTGAACACCACTTCGTAGTCCTTGAACTCGGTGTCGACGCTGGATTTGGCCAGCCACAGGCCGAAGAGCAGGGCGCTTGCCACCACAATCACGGTGAACAGGCCGATCAACACATGATGCGCTCGGGTTTCCACGTCAGACCTCGTTGAGCTGTTGGGCGGCTGTCAGCGCCGCGCGGCCGCGAGGGCCATGGAAGTATTCGTGAATCCACGCGTCGTCGGTTTCCGAGACGACATCGATGGCATCGGCCACCAGCACTTTCTTTTGTGCCAGCACCGCCACCCGGTCCGTGATGGTGTAGAGGGTATCCAGATCGTGGGTCACCAGAAAAACGCTCAGCCCCAAGGCATCGCGCAGGGTCAGGATCAATTGATCGAAAGCGGCGGCACCGATCGGATCGAGGCCGGCGGTAGGTTCGTCGAGGAACAGGATGTCCGGGTCCAGCGCCAGGGCCCGTGCCAGCGCCGCCCGCTTGATCATCCCGCCGGACAGGGAAGCGGGGTACTTGTCCGCCGCCGACAGCGGCAGCCCGGCCAAGGCCATTTTCACCGCTGCCAGATGCTCGGCGTCGTCGCGGCTCAGGCCTGAGTGCTCAATGAGGGGCAGGGCGACGTTCTCGGTCACCGTCAACGAAGAAAACAGCGCGCCTTTCTGGAACAGCACGCCGAAGCGCCGTTCCACCAGCGAGCGTTCCCGCTCGGGCAAACTCGGCAGGTTTTTACCGAAGACCTTCACCATGCCTTCGCTGGGCTGGCGCAAGCCGACGATACTGCGCAACAGCACCGATTTGCCGCTGCCGGAGCCGCCGACCACCGCGAGGATCTCACCCTTGTACAGGTCCAGATCAAGGTTCTCGTGCACACTTTGCCGGCCGAAGCGATTGCACAGCCCACGCACTTCGATCACCGCCTCGGCGGGCGCTCGGGGAATACGGCTCACCAACTGATCTCCATGAAAAACAGCGCGGCTACCGCGTCCAGCACGATCACCACGAAAATCGACTGCACCACCGCCGAGGTGGTGTGCGCGCCGACAGACTCGGCGCTGCCACTGACCTTGAAGCCTTCCAGACAACCGATGGCAGCGATCAGGAAGGCAAACACCGGCGCTTTGATCATGCCCACCACAAAGTGCTGCACACCGATGTTCGATTGCAGCAGCGACAGGAACATCGCCGGGGAAATATCCAGCGATACGGCACACACCAAAGCACCGCCGACAATCCCCGACACCATCGCCAGAAACGTCAGCATCGGCAACGCCACCAGCAGGGCCAGGACCCTGGGCACCACCAAAAGCTCCATGGGATCGAGGCCCAGGGTGCGGATCGCGTCGATTTCTTCGTTGGCTTTCATCGAGCCAATCTGCGCGGTAAAGGCACTCGCGGTTCGTCCTGCCATCAGGATTGCCGTGAGCAATACCGCGAACTCCCGCAGGAAGGAGAATGCCACCAGGTGCACGGTAAACACCGTGGCACCAAAGTTGGCCAATACCGTGGCCCCGAGAAACGCCACCACGGCGCCCACCAGAAAGGTCAGCAGGGCGACGATGGGGGCGGCGTCCAGGCCGGTCTGTTCAATGTGCGCAACCATCGGCGTGACCCGCCAGCATTTGGGTCGAAACAGGCCGCGCACGATGGTTTCCAGGATCAGGCCGACAAAACCCAGCAGTTGCAGGGTGTCCTGCCAAACCGTGTCCACCGCGCGCCCGATACGCGTCAGCAATTGAATGCCGACGCTGATTTCCGGCTCCTTGATCGGCACGCAAAAGTCGGTCAGCGAGCGATACACCGTTTGCAGCAGGGCCCGGTCAGCCGCTGAAAGGGTGCAATCGGGATGTTCAGCGGAGCGCCCCAGGCGCTCGGAGCCCAGCAGCTCCACCAGCAGCGAGGCACCGGCGGTATCCAGGGCGCCAAGGCCATTGAGGTCGATGCGGGTGTTGGCGTCGTATTGGCCTTCGAGCTTCTCGAAAAGGTGCTTGAGGTCGGCGTAATGGGCGAGCGTCCAGTCCCCGGTAACCCGTATCTGAGGCGGGCTGTGCGAGGTGTCGAGTCGGGCATCGCCGGCCACTGTGTCGCTGCTCATAAGCTCCGTGCTTTCAAGTGATTACGCAGATGTACGTAATAGCACGAACCCGGTTACTTTTCTTTGATCGGTGTGCTGTCGGTGATATCAAAACGCAGCACACCGATGACCTGGCCATCTTCGGTCAGCACCCGGACCTGCCATTTGCCCGCGGGGTTGCCAGGGAAATTCTGCTTGTGCGTCCAGGCCCGATAGCCTTCCTTGCGCCCGCCGTGGATGTCCAGCGCAATGCGGTCCACCTCTTTGCCGTTGAACTGCCAGACATGATAAATCCGCTCGTCGAGGCCACGCGGGGCATTGATCGCCGTGTAGGCGTACAGCCCGTCGGCACGGATCTGCGCGGCGCTGACTTCGTCCAGGCTCTTGCCTGGGGTGCGGTCCTGCATTTGCGTACTGATGGCGACGTCGGTCATCCACAGCGTCGCTGGCGGTACCCACGAACGCAGCACCCAGCCCACGCCACCGATGCCCACGGTGATACAAAGGATCGCCAGAGCGTTGCGCACAGTGCGGATCGGGAAGATCGAAGCCAGGCTGGGGAAGGACAACAGGACAGCGATGCCCAGTGCCCATTTGAAACTCTGTGAGGTGGTCAGGTGCATGATCACCGGCAAGGCGGTGAGCAGGGCGGCGAACAGGGTCAGCGTATGCAGTGCCAGAAACGCCCAGCGCCGTGGTGCCAGCCATTTGTAGTACAGCGGGTCGATGATGGAAATCAGCGCGGCGATGCCCAGCAGCCCGGTAAAGAACAGTTGGCCGCTGTTCCAGGTGGTGGTGATGAAGAAGAACGGCAGGACGAAGAACAGGCTTTCCTGGTGAATCATCTGCGTCGCGTAGCGCAGCAGGGGCTGGGGAATCTCTCGTTTGAAGATCCGCGTAAACAGCTTGGTCAGGCTGTTTTCCAGCATCAGCCAGACCCAGCTGATCAGCATGATGGTGGTGATCCAGCTCGCCAGCCCCTGTTGCCGATCCACCAGAATGAAGCTGCCGACCCCGGAGATGAAACCACCGAGCGCAATGACCCCGGGGTAGCGCTTCATCAATTCGAGGATGCGCTGTACGAAAAGGGTCAGGTTCTGCATTCGGAGGTTCACATTAGTCGTAGGAAAAAACCTCGACAGGGTACCGCTGGTGGGGCGGTGTGGCGAGCGTCTGCGCTCTCATGGACAGAGAATTTGATGACTCCAAAAGATCGCAGCCTTCGGCAGCTCCTACATTGGAATGCGTACTCTTGTAGG
>DATMUG010000199.1:0-5990 GCA_035563915.1 Pseudomonas sp.
CACACTACCTGTGGCGAGGGAGCTTGCTCCCGCTCGGCTGCGCAGCAGCCGCAAAACCAGTCAACTCGCTCCTTATGGTCTTCCACAATGACTGGGATGGGGCCGTTTCACGGCCCAGCGGGAGCAAGCTCCCTCGCCACAAAAAGCGCTTCAAATCCAGTCAATCTGCCCTTTCAGGTCATCCTCAATGACTGGGATGGGGCCGTTTCACGGCCCAGCGGGAGCAAGCTCCCTCGCCACAAAAAGCGCTTCAAATCCAGTCAACCTGCCCTTTCAGGTCATCCTCAATGACTGGGATGGGGCCGCTTCGCGGCCCAGCGGGAGCAAGCTCCCTCGCCACAGGGTGCGGGGGGAATCGATGATTGGAGGTCCACAATTTTTTCACCATCGCCATCCACCGTCTAAGCTTCAGTCAAGTCAGATCAATATGCGTGAATGGATCAGTCGACTATGGGCGCTTTATGGCAAACCGATACGAGTAAAACCGTGGTCCCGACTGAAGAAGTGGATGAGCAAGCGCCTACCCCTGAAAAACCCCGTCGCTCCCGGCATGGCTGGAAGGCTTTCTGGCTGCTGTTGCTGATTATTGCGACTGTTGTGGGGTTGGCGGCGCAAAAGGAGATGCGTACCTCCAGGTTTCAGGCACGGGAGCTGAGCAAGTTCGCCAAGACCTTGAGTTATGAGCTCAAACCCGGCCCCAGCGATGCCGTTCGTTATCCGGGCGCCGGTCCGTTCGACCTGCGTCTGGGCTACAGTTCCCTGGGTGAGTTTCTGCCGCGGTTGATCAAGCGCGATTATGTGGTTTCCGCCCAGACGCGGTTTTCCCCGGCGCTGATGAAGTACACCGATAAAGGCCTTTTCGTGCCCTATTCGGAAAAAATCCAGGCCGGCTTGTCGATCACCGATTGCAAGGCAGCGCCGCTGTATCAGTACAACTACCCGCAACAGCTCTATTCCAGCTTCGAATCGATTCCGCCCGTTGTGGTCAGCAGCCTGCTGTTCATCGAGAACCGCTTCCTGCTCGACCCTCGCCAGCCCCTGGCCAACCCGGCGGTGGATTGGCCACGGTTCGGCATGGCGGCCTATACCCAGGTTGCGAAGATGCTGCATCTGCCCGGCCAATCGGCTGGCGGCAGTACCCTGGCGACGCAACTGGAGAAGTACCGTCACTCGCCCGACGGCTTGACGGTGTCGGGTGGGGAAAAAATCCGCCAGATGATTTCCGCCAGCGTACGGGCTTATCAGGACGGCCCGGAAACGCTCAAGGCGCGGCAGAATGTGGTGCGCGATTACCTCAACAGCGTGCCGCTGTCGGCGGTACCCGGTCATGGTGAAGTGCACGGCATGGCCGAAGGTTTGCGCGTTTGGTACGGCGCAGACTTCAACCAGGCCAACGAAATACTGAACAGTGATGCAAAGGATCCAAAAAGTCTGGCGGAAAAAGGCCTGGCCCTGCGTGAAATGCTGTCCTTGATGATCGCCCAGCGCCGCCCTTCCCATTACCTGACCAAAGGCCACGATGAACTGGCCGAGCTGACCGACAGTCATATTCGTCTGCTGGCACAGAACGGCGTGATCGATAAACCGTTCGCCGATGCGGCATTGGCCAGCAAGGTGACTTATCGAGACTGGTTGACCCAGCCGACCATCCAGCCGATCGAAACCAACAAGGGCATCAGCGTGGCGCGCAGCCGGTTGGCCGGTTTGCTCAATCGCCCGCTGTACGATCTCGACCGCCTCGACCTCTCGGCCACCAGCACGTTGCAAGGTGATCTGCAAACCCAGGCCACCGCCTACCTGAAAAGACTCGCCGACCCGGAATATGCCAAAGAGATCGGCCTGATGGGCGAACGCCTGCTGACCCCCACCAGCACCACCCAGGTGCGCTACAGCTTCACCCTCTTCGAGCTGACCCCGGACGGTTCGCGGGTGCGCGTGCAGACCGACAGCACCGATCAGCCGTTCGACATCAACGAAGGCAGCAAACTGGAACTGGGCTCCACGGCGAAAATGCGCGTGCTCACCACCTACCTGCAAATCATCGCCGAGCTGCACGACAAATATGCCGAAATGAGCGTTGCGGACCTGAAGAAAGTGGAAGTACCGGAACTGGACCGCCTGAGCCAATGGGTCATCGAGTACCTCATCCAGAACAAGGATCGCAGCCTGCCGCCAATGCTCAGTGCCGCGCTGGACCGCAAGTACTCGGCCAGCCCCGGCGAAGCGTTCTTTACCGGTGGCGGTCTGCACACCTTCCATAACTTCCGCAAGGAAGACAACGGCCGCCTGCCGACCCTGCGCGATGCGATTCGCGAGTCGATCAACCTGCCATTCATTCGGTTGATGCGTGACATCGTGCGCTACACCACCTATTCCGGCCCCAACAGCAGCGCCGAACTGCTCAAGGACGACCGCGATCCACGGCGTCAGGAGTACCTGGCCTCCTTCGCCGACCGCGAAGGCACCTCGTTCCTGCTCAAGTTCTGGAAAAAATACCGCAACAAGGACACCCAGGAACGGCTCGAAACCTTCCTCGACAGCATGCGCCCCACCCCGATCCGCCTGGCGGCCGTGCACCGCTACCTGCTGCCTCGAGCCAGTCAGGAGAGCTTCAACACCTTCGTGCGTTCGCACCTGGCCGGCACCCAACTCACTGAAAAACTGACGGACGACCGCCTCATACGACTTTATGAGGCCTACGGTCCCGGCATCTATGACCTGCCGGACCAGGGCTTCATCGCCAAGGTCCACCCGCTGGACCTGTGGATGATGGGTTACTTGCTCAACCATCCCGACGCCACCTTCAAGGACATCGTCAAGGCCAGCCAGTTCGAGCGTCAGGAGGTCTATAGCTGGCTGTTCAAGAGCCGGCACAAGGGCGCCCGCGATAACCGCATCCGCACCATGCTGGAGATCGAAGCATTCCTCGACATTCACCAGCGCTGGCAGAAAGTCGGCTACCCGTTCGACCACCTGGTGCCATCGCTGGCCACCGCCATTGGCAGCTCCGGCGACCGCCCCGCCGCCCTCGCAGAGTTGATCGGTACCATCCTCAACGACGGCGTGCGCATGCCAACGCTGCGCATCGACAGCCTGCACTTCGCCGCCAACACGCCCTATGAAACCAAACTGATCAATGACCCGGACGTCGGCAAACGGGTGATGCCATCCGAGGTCGCGGCGGCAATGCGCGAGGCCCTGTCACAAGTGGTGGACGCGGGGACCGCCAAACGGGTGGCCGGGACGTTCAAGCTGGACAATGGCACCCCATTGGCGATGGGCGGCAAGACTGGCACAGGGGATAACCGCATCGAAGCGATCGGCTCGGGGGGAAGAATTCTGAGTTCGAAGTCGCTCAACCGTACCGCGACCTTCGTGTTTTACATTGGCGATAACCACTTCGGCACCCTGACCGCCTTCGTGCCGGGGCGCAGCGCCGAGAACTTCACCTTCACCTCGGCATTGCCCGTGCAAGTGCTCAAGGGCATGGCGCCGATTCTCAATCCGTATCTGCAACCGGGCACTCATACGCAATGTCTGCCGATTGAAATGGTCCGGCGCTGATGCAAAGTCGCTGGCAGCGCCATCCATGTTCAGGGTCCGCCGCCTACACCTCGGAGTCCCAGACCACTGTGACATTGCCCGAATAGGTCTTGCCGGCGCCTGTCAGCATCTGTTCCACATGCTCTCGGGCTACGTCGAAGTGCAGATTTCCGAGTTTTCGGTCAACGTAAAACCCCGGCTGGAACAATTCGGTACCGCTGCCATCGCGCAGCAACGGTCGACGATTGACCGGCTGCCCGGCGGCGTCCGTCAGACCGTTGGGCAGACTGACACTGATGTTCAACGGCACTTCATGGCCCGACGCCGGTTCACGCAGCGTGCAGGTATTACCGCCACCCCCATGCTCACACTCAAGCCCCATCTTGAAGCGGCTCGACGATGAAATGTTGAAGGTCTGATCGCGAAACAACCGCACCGGTTTACGCCCCTGATTCAGCCAGGCCTGCCAGCCGCCCTGGGGCAGCAACTCCACACGATTGCCTCCGGGTGGAACTTCAACCTTGAGCGAGTGCTGCACGTCCAGTGTGAAGTTGAAGGTGAAGAGATTGTCATTGGGGATCATGACATCACCGAAATCAAAATCCGCCCCAGGCCCCATGCTGTAGTTGATGCTGCCTTTGTATTGCCCGGAGGACATCCTCAGCGGATTGGGCGTTTTGATCGCGTAGGCGTATTCAATGTTGCTATACCAGAAGTTGGAAATTTCATAGCCGGGCTGCCGACTGCAAACACCTGCGCCTTCAGGGACAAGCCAGAAAAAGAGCGCGTAGTTGGTCGCCGCGGCGATGTAACCCGTACCCGTGCAGGGGGCAGGTGCCTGGCGCCACTGATTACTCCAGGAAATAACACCCGGTCTTTCCCACGCGCCCACCCCTGGCCTGATGTCCCAACGATGTCCGATACCGGCAATACGAACTTGTACCGTTTCCACTTCTCCGGTGGCCGTGTGTGTGACTGGCAAGTCCCGCCACTCGGAAGGCACTTTCCACATGGCTCCCTGACGGGGATCTTCATGATTGGCCAGGATAGGTCCGGAAGATGCAGCAGAAAAAGGGGCCCGGATGGTGAAAATTTTCATCTGCTTACACAGCGCAGGAATGTGACCTACGCAAACACCGCTTTCCGGTGTGGTATTGACGAATTCATTGTTCAGGGGATTGGACGGGTCCGGAACGAACCTAGCGGTGATGTCCTGCACGAGAGCACTCGCGCCGGAGGAACACAACAACAAAATAGTACCGCTTAAAAGATGCCATGCCCCATGGCGAGAGTGTTTTGAAAGACCCATTACTTTTCCTTTAGCCCTGAATTAACGCTCGGCAGGCACGACTCCATTCGTAGACAACCAATGCTTAAACTTCCGAATCCCAAACTACCGTGACTTGACCCGAGTAGGTCTTTTCGCCCCCGGTCAGCATCTGCTCGACATGCTCCCTGTCGATATCGAAGTGCAGGGTTCCGGGTTTTCGGTCGACGTAAAAACCGGGCTGGAACAATTCGGTGCCGCTGCCGTCGCGCAGTAATGGACGGCGATTGACGGATTGCCCGGTAGCGTCCGTCAGGCCGTTGGGCAGGCTCACTCTGATATTCAGAGGCACATCGTGTCCCGACGTTGGCTCGCGCAATGAGCAGGTATTCCCGCCGTTCGTGTACTGACACTCCAGCTGCATCTTGAAGCGCGAGGAAGCCGAGAGATTGAAGGTCTGATCACGGAACAAGCGCGTCGGCTTGCGCCCCTGGTTCAGCCAGGCCTGCCAGCCGCCTTGGGGAAGCAGCTCGACTTTGTTGCCGCCGGGGGGGATTTCCACTTTCAGTGAGTGCTCAACATCCAACGTGACGTTGAAGGTCAGGTTGTTGTCGTTGGGGATCATCACTTCACCAAAATCGAAGTCCTGCCCCGGACCGATCGAATAAGAAATTGAGCCGTTGTACTGTCCGGCCGACATGGTCAACGGATTGGGCGTCTTGATTTCGTAGGCGTACTCCAGATACTCAAAACGCATGGAAGCAACGTCGAACAATGCTGTGCGGGCGCAGGTTCCCACTCCTTCCGGAATGATCCAGAACCACAACGCGTAATAAATATTGAGCGCGGCATATGACGTACTCTGACAAGGAGCAGGGGCGTATGGCCAAATGCTCCAGCGGGGCCCCCATGCTTCTGTCCCGGGCGGATTACTGGGCCACGTCTTGCTGCCAATGCCAGCGATACGCATTTGTACTGTCTGAATATCACCCGTACTCGGATTGACTACATCCAAGTTGCGCCACTGCGACGGGACCTTGGCCATGAATCCTTCCCGCTCACCCGCATGGTTGGCTGGAATGGGTTTGCTGGAGTTGAAAGTAAAGTCGTATGTTCGAATACTGAAAATACCCAAATCCTTGCATCTTTGCGGGATATGCCACGGACAAAATCCACTTTC
>DATMUG010000200.1:0-10741 GCA_035563915.1 Pseudomonas sp.
CATCCCGAACTCAGAAGTGAAACGATGCATCGCCGATGGTAGTGTGGGGTTTCCCCATGTGAGAGTAGGTCATCGTCAAGATTAAATTCCGAAACCCCAATTGCGAAAGCAGTTGGGGTTTTGTTTTTGCGCGCGAGAAAAGCACCTTGGACTCCAGTTCAAATTTGCGCAGTTATTTTCGCTTCAGGACACTAGAATAGGACCACCTTTTTCGGAGCCAGAGCCTTTATGCCAGATCCGGTTGACGCCCCCGGGCTGTCAGAATTACCGCTGGACGATTTGGTGGCGTGTCACGAGTGCGACTTGTTGATGCGCAAGCCCGAACTCGCCCATGGCGAGAAAGCCCTGTGCCCGCGCTGCGGCTATGAGCTTTACGCCCATCGATATAACGTCGTCCAGCGCAGCCTCGCCTTGGTCATTGCAGCGCTTTTGTTGTACATCCCCGCGAACTTTTTACCCATCATGCAGCTCAATCTACTCGGGCAATCATCGCAAGATACTGTCTGGAGCGGTGTTGTCGGCCTTTTCAACTCGCAAATGCGCGGCGTCTCCGTGGTTGTCTTCCTGTGCAGCATGGCTATCCCGCTGCTTAAGCTGCTCTGCCAGCTGGCTGTCCTGCTGAGCATCCGTTTCAATATCGGACGCAGCTACGGCTTGCTGCTCTACCGCATTTACCACCACATGCGAGACTGGGGGATGCTCGAGGTCTACCTCATGGGTGTGTTGGTGGCCATCGTGAAACTCGCGGATATGGCAGCCATGACCATAGGCCTCGGGCTGGCATGCTTCATCGGTTTGTTACTCGTTCAGGTCTGGTTGGAGGTCGTGATGTCGCCTCACCAGATCTGGCAAGCTTTATCAGGAGAGGATGCCCATGCGGGCGATTGATGCAGGCATTCTGATTTGCAATGAATGCCATGAATTGAACAAGCAGGAAGCCGATACAGACGAACAGACGTGCACGCGCTGCGGTGCGCTCGTCCACGCCCGCCGTCCGAACAGCCTCGCCCGAACCTGGGCCCTTCTGATCACCGCTGCAATTCTCTATATCCCGGCCAATGTGCTACCGATCATGACCGTGCGTTCACTGGGCAAGGGTGATCCCAGCACCATCATGTCCGGGGTCATTCAACTGGTTCAGCACGGCATGATCCCCATCGCAGCCGTAGTATTTATCGCCAGTATCCTGGTACCCACCTTCAAATTGGTAGGCATCGCCCTGTTGTTGTATTCCGTGCAGCGCCGCCAGCCTCTCTCGGCCCGGCAGCGCATCTGGATGTACCGCTTCATCGAGTTCATCGGCCGCTGGTCGATGCTCGATATTTTTGTGATCGCCATTCTGGTGGCGTTAGTGAATTTTGGACGGCTGGCCAGTATTGAGGCTGACCTGGGGGCCATCGCCTTCTCCAGTGTGGTGATTTTGACAATGCTTGCTGCAGTAACCTTCGATCCCCGACTGATTTGGGATAACACGGAGTCGGACGACGACCATGACTGATTTGCCCGTAGCGAAAACCCGACCGGCCTCGAACTGGTCTGCCATTTGGGTACTACCCCTGATTGCCTTGATCATCGGCGGCTGGCTCGGCTGGCGTGCCTATAACGAGACCGGTATCGAGATTCAGGTGCGCTTCGAAAGCGGGGAAGGCATTCAGGCCAACAAGACCGAAGTGGTCTACAAAGGCATGTCCGTCGGTAAGGTCAAGACCCTCAAGCTCGATGATGAAGGCAGCGCCAAAGGTGTGATCGCGACGGTCGAGATGAACAAGGACGTGGAGCAGTATCTGCGCACCAGCACGCGTTTCTGGCTGGTCAAGCCAAGCGTGACCCTGGCTGGTATCACGGGGCTGGAAACCCTGGTCTCGGGCAATTACGTCGCGATCAGCCCGGGTGAAGGCGAACCTGTCCGCAAGTTCAAGGCGCTGGCGGAAGAGCCGCCGCTCTCCGATGCCCAGCCCGGCCTGCACCTGACGATCAAAGCTGATCGCCTGGGCTCGCTCAATCGCGGCAGCCCTGTGTTCTACAAGCAGATCAAGGTCGGTCAGGTCAAAAGCTACCTGCTGTCCGAAGACCAGAGCACCGTCGAGCTCAAGGTGTTCATCGAGCCGACCTACGCCAAGTTGGTGCGCAAACACACGCGTTTCTGGAACGCCAGCGGCATCAGCATCGACGCGAACCTGTCAGGGGTGAAAGTCCGCAGTGAATCCCTGGCCAGCATCGTTGCCGGAGGCATCGCATTCGCCACGCCGGAAAACCGCAAGGACAGCCCGCCCACCGATCCAAGCCTGCCGTTTCGTCTTTACGAAGACTTCGATGCGGCGGCGGCCGGGATCAAGGTCAAGGTCAAACTGAGCGACTTCGAAGGCCTGCAGGCCGGTCGCACGCCGGTCATGTACAAGGGCATCCAGGTCGGGACGCTAAAGGCGCTCAAGGTTGACTCCGATCTCTCCGCCGCCACAGCCGAATTGACGCTGGACCCGTTGGCTGAGGACTACCTGGTAGACGGTACTCAATTCTGGGTGGTCAAACCGTCAATCTCTCTGGCCGGCATCACCGGTCTGGAGGCCTTGGTCAAAGGCAATTACATCGCCGTACGCCCCGGCGATAAAGGCAACGCCCCACAACGCGAATTCGTCGCGCGTCCCAAGGCGCCGCCGCTGGATCTGCGCTCACCAGGCCTGCATCTGGTGTTGTTCACTGATAGCCTCGGCTCCCTGGATGTCGGCAGCCCGGTTCTCTACAAGCAGGTCAAGGTGGGCTCGGTTCAGAGCTATCAGTTTTCCCGCAAGAAAAACCAACTGGTCATTGGTGTTCATATCGAGAAGGAATATGAAAACCTGGTCAATGCTTCAACGCGGTTCTGGAATGCCAGCGGTATCACACTCACTGGCGGGCTGACCGGCGGGATTCAGGTCAAAAGTGAGTCATTGCAAAGCCTGATGGCCGGTGGCATTGCCTTCGAAACACCGGAGGCCAAGGCGCCGTTGCAGAAGCGAATCCCGCGTTTCCGTCTATTCGCCAATCATGAAGAAGCCAACCAGAAAGGCGCCATGATCACGATCAAGGTCGACCGCGCCGACGGCTTGCGCACCGGGACGCCGATTCGCTTCAAGGGTCTTGATGTCGGCAAGATTGAGAACGTTGATCTCAGCGATGACCTGCAATCGGTGTTGCTGACGGCGCGCATCACCGAGGTGCCCGAGCGAATCGCGCGGGTTGGCAGTGAGTTCTGGGTGGTCAAGCCGGAACTGGGTCTAATCAAGACCTCGAACCTTGAAACCTTGGTCACCGGGCAATACATCGAAGTGCAGCCTGCGGCGAAAAACCTCGGTCCGCAAAAGAGTTTCGTCGCGTTACCTGCCGCTCCGGAAACCGCCAAGCAGGAAGCCGGGTTGAGCCTGGTGTTGAGCGCTCCCCGCCGTGGCTCGTTGAAGCCCGGCGTGCCAGTGACCTATCGTGAAATTACCGTGGGCAAGGTGACGGGTTATGAACTGGGCCAGACAGCAGACCGGGTGTTGATACGTATCCTGATCGAACCGAAATACGCGCCGTTGGTGCGCAGCGGTACCCGCTTCTGGAACACCAGCGGTTTCGACTTTGATGTCGGCCTGTTCAAGGGGGCGACGGTGCGTACCGAATCGCTGGAAACCATGATTCAGGGGGGCGTCGCATTTGCCACCCCTGACGGTGATCGCATGGGCAGTGCGGCGCGGCCTGAGCAGACGTTCCCGCTGTTCGACAAGTTCGAAGAGGAATGGCTGACCTGGGCGCCGAAGATTTCCCTCGGGAAGTAACAGGCCACACAAAAAAGGCCGCGATCCATCGGATCGCGGCCTTTTTATTGCCATCAACTAAAGCCGATCAAACCGCATCCAGCTCTGGCTCATCCGCTTCGACATTGACCGTCGCCTTCACCTGATCACGACGACGGATGTACTTCCAGTCCGCCTCGTCGATGTAAATGCCGGCCGGGCCGCTGCCGCCTTCCAGGTCGATGGCGACACTGGCGCAGACCTGTGGCTTCACACTCGCCAGGATAGGCACAAAGCCCAGCTGCAGACTGGTTTCCAGCAACGCCGCCTGATTGCGTTCGTCGATGTCTGCCGCCTCATCGAGGTAGTACGGCAGGCGCACGCGTCCGGCCAGGTCGCGGTCCATCAAGTGCAGCAACAGGTACATGTTGGTCAGCGCCTTGATGGTCATGGTGGTGCCGTTGGACGCGGCACCGTCGATATCGGTGTGGATCACCGGTTGACCGTTGACCTTGGTGATCTCGAACGCCAGTTCGAACAAATCCTTGAGACCGAGCTGGTTGTGGTTCGCCGCCACCAGCCGTGCCAGGTATTCCTTGGCTTCTTCGTTCTTGTTGTCCTGTTCCGCACTCTGGCTCAGGTCGAACACCGACAGCGTTTCGCCCTCTTCGTACTGGCCGGCACTGTGGATGATCTGGTCAATGTGCTTGAGCGCTTCCTTGTTCGGTGCGAGGACGATACGGAAACTCTGCAGGTTGGACACCTGACGCTTGTTGATCTCGCGGTTGAACAACGCCAGTTGGTGCTCGAGGCTGTCGTAGTCGCTACGAATGTTGCGCAGGGTCCGGGCAATATCGGTAACGGCTGCACGGCGGGCCTTGCCGAGGGTCAGGGCTTCGTCGGTGCGGTGGGCGTAAGCGTTGATCAACAGTTGCAGACGACGCTCCATATCGTCTTCGCTGTCGAACTTCGCCACGCCCTTGAGGCGCACCTGAGCGTACAGCGCTTCGATCTGGCCATCGGCGCGCAGCAGGCCTTGCCAGCTGTCCTGATAGTCATTGAGCAGCGGCAGCAGGTTGTCCATGGAATCGTCCACCGGGTCCATGAACGGCGTACCGAACGGCAGATCCGCCGGCAGCAGCTGACGGCGACGCAGGGCGTCATCCAGTGTGCGCTGCTTGGCTTCCATGTCGGCGATCTGCCGGCCCACCAGTTGCAACTTGGCCGACAGTTGCTGGACGCGCTCGGTGAAGGCGTCGCTGGAGCGCTTCAACTCTTCCTGTGCGGCCTCCATCTGCGCCAGTAGCTCAAGCTTCTCGCCTTCCTCGGCGCTCAGGGTTTGGGTGCGACGGAAATCTTCCAGCGCCTTCTGTGCATCCAGAACCTGCTGGTACAGTGCTTCGGTCTGGGTCTTGCTCGCGGCACGGTCAGCGGCTACGGCTTGTTGGGTCTTGAGCTGCTTGAGCTCTTTTTCCAGACGTTCTTTCTGGTCGCGCAACGCCGCGCGATCGGCCAGGGCCTGGAGTGCCGGTGGCTCGATATGCGAGAGATCGATGGACAGGCCAGGGACTTCAAAGCGCTCGCCCTTGAAGCCGTCAAGAATCAGCTCCACGGATTTGACCCAATCGCCGTTGTCGTCCAGCGCAATCCCATGCTCGCCCAGCGGCAGGCTGAACAGCGCGCTGTTGAACAGGCGCATCAGGCGCTCGACATCCTGTTGCGAAAACTCTTCGCGCAGTCGGGCATAGCTGTTGTTGTCAGCGTGATCGAGCTGCTGCTTGACCGACTTCAGGCGTTTTTCCAGGTCACGCAGACGCTCTTCCAGATCCTCGGCGCTGAACTGTCGGGACTGAGCCAGGGCGCCGGCCAATTCATCGTGAGCGTCCTTGGCGGCCAGAAGCTGTTGCTCCAGCACCTTGACGTCGTCGACCAGGGCGAAGCGATGCTTGAGCACGGACAACTCGCCGAGCCAGCGCTGAATGCCGGTGATTTCCCGCTCAAGGCGCATCAGCTCCTGAGTGCCACCACGCTGGTCGTTTTGCAGATCGTCCTGCTCACGACGGTAGTGTTCGGCCTGGATGGTCAACTCTTCCTTGCGCGCACTGGCGTAGTCCGACCAAGTGCCGAGCAGCGAGTCGAGCAGCGGCGACAGGCGATGCAGCTTGCCGCGCAGTACGTCGCGCTGTTTCACGCCGTTGGCCAGTGCTTCGACCAGGGGGCCTGCGGCGACCAGCGAGTTGTAGTCCTGCTCCATGCGTCGTACGTCGCGGAAGGCTTCTTCGCACGCGGCGATGTAGTCCACGCTGCCGGAACGCAGGCTGTGCTCGAAGGCATCGAGGAACAGCTGCTTGAGCTTGGCCGCGGTGATTTCACGCATGTGCAGCAGGTTGATGAACAGCGCGCGGAAGGTTTTCAGACTCTGTTCGCTGGTGGAACGCAATGGAATCAGCGTCAGATCCAGCGGAATCGAGGTGTGACCGCCAACCAGCAGGCGGCGTAGCTCATCGGGCTTGAGTTCGTAGGCTTTGAGGCCCTCGCGCTCGAGGTTGGTGAACAACTCTTTCTGACGCAGGCAGGTGTCGTTTTTCTGATAGTGGGCCAGGTCCAGTTTGCCGGCATAGGCAAAGAACTGGTGACCGAAACCACCACCTGGGCCGCGACCGACCACGCCGATCACGTGCGGGCCGTGGGGCAGCGAGACTTCTACCAGGATGTAGCTGGTGTCCGAGGCAAAATAGAAACGCCGGGATTGCTCCAGGCTGTACTTGCCGAAGCTCATGTCCGACATGCGCGCCAGAATCGGGAACTGCAAGGCGTTGATCGAAGCGGATTTGCCCAGGTTGTTCGCGCCGTAGACCGACAACGGCTCTTCCAGCGGAAACAGGCCGAGGCTGTAGCCGGCGGTGTTCAATAGGGCAAAGCGGCGAATGCCGTATCGTTCCTTGCTCATGCGTCGAGCTCCTGTTCTTCGGCGATGGCGCGGGCCAGCGCGTCTTCTTCGCTTTCTTCTTCATCAAACTCCGCAAGATCCAGCGGGTCGTCGGTCTGCAGCAGCTTTTCGTCGCTGTCTTCGTCGATCAGCACCGGTGCAGGAAGCGGCAATACGCTGTGCAGGCTGGCCGCCAGGTCGCGGTCCTGCTGAACCGACAGGCAGACATCGAGGAAACGGTGCATCGGCGGCAGGAAGCGGTAGACGCCGTTTTCTTCGCTGGCAAAGCCGAGCTGGGTCATGCGGCGCATGATTTTTTCTTCCAGCTCATCCTGGGTCTGCACTTCGGCCTGGATAAACAGGTCGCGGTATTTTTCCAGCAACGACGGCAGCTCATCGCGGCCCAGGCTGCCGCCGTCGAGCACGGAGATCGGGTCACGACCCTGATCGGCCAGATGCTCGACCAGAATGAACGTGAACAGCGCCAGGCGCTGGGCAGTCTTGTTTACCGCCGCGGCGGCGAGTTCCGGCACGAAGTAGTAGAAACCGCGGGTGTCGCAGACCAGCTCAAAGCCCAGGGCCTTGAACAGCGTGCGGTACTGGTCCTGGAAGTTCGACAGCTGGGCGTACAGCTCCGGATCGCGGCGGCTGACGTGATAGCCCTTGAACAGCTCGCGAAAGATCGGCGCCAGATGGGACAGTTCAGATAGATCAAGATGCATTTGCAGTGCTCGCAGAATTCTCGGGGGCCTCGGGGCCGGCCGAGAGCAGGGCGAAGGAGCGCAGGCTGACCTGATGCTCGTGTGTGAAGTAATCGCGGCGTTCCAGGCGTTCGCGCTTGAAGCGTTTTTCCCGGGACAGGCGAGAGAACCAGTACAGCAATTCGTCGGTAGCGCCGTCCGGTTCCTGCTCCAGCAGCCAGGTCATCAGGTCCGGCAGCGGCAGGGCGTCTTCGCAGCGGTCGAGCATCTCGCGAACCGTGCGAGGCGCACGTGAGGCTTCGCCGCCCTTGTGGATCTTGTGCGCCTTGGGAAACCGTGCCGGTTTTGGCTCGAACCGCGCCAGGGCATAGACGTAAGCCTCGACCTGACTGGCGCTGCCCAGGAAGGTGCTTTGCGGCCGGGTAAACATCGGCATGGCCGCCTGGGGGACGGCATCGATGCCCTTGCGGCGAATCATCGACAGCGCCAGCGCCGCACCACGCGTCACGGCATTGTGTCGGCGTGCTTCTTCGCGCAGTGGCAGCAGCAGTTCGCGGGCGTGACGCAGGGTCAACTGGGCGCTGGTCTGCATTTCGAGGATGCGCGCATGGGTGCGCAACAGCATGTCGTCGTCCACCAGATGGCCGAGACGCTGCTGTTCGGTGAGCATCTTGAGCAGCACGTTTTCGACCTTGCGCACGCCTTGTTCGAAGGCGCCATCAGCATTCACCAGCTGAATCATTGGTTCGACGTATTCGTCCCAGGTCGCCAGTACCTCGGCATAACGCTGGCGCAGCGGGATCTGCCGGTCGCTGGTCTTGGCCCGTTCGGCGACGGCCACCAGGGCCTGTTCATCGTTGGCCAGCTTCTTCAGGACATCGCGAACACGCATGTCGAGCAGACGCAGTTGACGCGCGAGGTCGTTGCCATCGCGAATATCGAAGGCGTCCTGGATATAACCGGCCAGGCGTTCGAGGTGGCGCAGGTAGGCTTCAATCTCCAGGCACAGACCCAGGCGGTGTTCCCGGCGCAGGTAGGCGAGGAAATCATGGATCTGCGCATTGAGCTCGAAACGGTTCGGGCTTTTCGCCACGGGAACCAGAATGTCGAGGCGAATCCACACGTCGAGCAGGTGGGTGATGTCCTGCGGCGTGCTGTCGATTTGCTGGGCGGCCAACTGTGAACGCAATTCGTTGAGGCTCAGGGTGCCTTGGTCGAAGTGCTCGCACAGTGGCTCAAGCAGGGCCCAGTGTTCTGCGAGGGCGCGCAAGACGCGCTTGGGTTCGATCATCGGAATGGCCGGCTGGTTGGCGATTAAAAGCCGCGATTGTACTGCATCAGGCGCGATGCGATTCACTCTCGGGACGGGCTGTCGCTTTTCTTTAGGTCAGTCTATCGATCAACAGCGGGCGATCTTGAGCGAAGGGCGGTAGAATCTGCGCACTTTAGTTATCCACAAGTGGCCGACCTTTGCTTATCGAGTCCCGTCGCCGCGCCTATCTGAGCGCCATGCAGGTAGTCAATTGGCTGCCGCGCACCGAATTGCCCTTTGCTGCGCCCTCGCGGCCCCAATTGCTGGAACCGCTCGAGCCGGCTGTCGTCGAGCCAGAGGCACAGGCTCCCGTGGCTGAAGCGGTCGCGGCCAGAGAGGTTGTGCCGGCTGCGGTCAAACCCGCCGAGCGGATGAAAATCGAAGTGCCACGGCCATCGTCGGCAAGTCCGAGTGCCGCAGCCAAGCCGTTGGAAGAGGCCGAAGACGTGCCGGTCGTGGTCAAGGCGCCTGTCGTTCCGCCTCCGCGATTTGCCCTGCAACTGCTGCGCGCCGGCCGCTGTCTGCTACTGGTGGAATTACCTACAGGCGAAGCCTTCCAGTCCCGTGATCCCGCCTATTTGTTGCTCAAGGACATGCTGCGTGCCGCCGGTCTGCCGGACAGCCCGCAGATCGTCGGTGAACCTGTGCGTTGGCCCTTGCTGGTGCGCGGTTCCATGGATCAGGGGCCGGAAGCGGCTCGCGATTTCGTGCAGGGCTTTCTTGGCGCCCGACTCGAGGAGGCTCCGTGCGCCTGTCTGTGGCTGATCGGCCTGCCTGCGGTGCGCTTTGCCGGCGAAGCCGATGCCGAGTCCTACAACCGCGAACTTCAGGTCGAAGGCCTGGGTTCGGTCTGGGCCTTGCCGGGCCTGGAGTTATTAATGGAAGAGCCACAGCGTAAGGCTGAAGTCTGGCAAGCCATGCGTCGGCTGATGGCGCGCTGGAAAGAAATAAATGAGTGACTCTGTATCGTTTCGCCCGATGACCGAGGCGGATCTGGACGCTGTACTGAAGATCGAATACGCCGCCTACAGTCATCCCTGGACCCGTGGCATTTTTCTGGATGGCCTGGGCAAGTACCAAATTTGGCTAATGTTCGAGGGGCAGCAGCAAGTCGGTCACGGCGTGGTGCAGATCATCCTCGACGAGGCGCATTTGCTGAACATCACCGTCAAGCCGGAAAACCAGGGCCGTGGACTGGGTTTGACGTTGCTGGAGCATCTGATGTCGATTGCCTATAAGGCCGAAGCGCGGGAATGTTTTCTGGAAGTGCGCGACAGCAACACCGCAGCGTTCAAGTTGTATGAGCGCTATGGCTTCAACGAAATAGGCCGGCGCCGGGATTATTATCCGGCGGTGGGCGGGCGTGAAGACGCCGTGGTGATGGCCTGCACCCTGGTTGACTGAATACCTGTAGGCGCAGCCTGCAGCAGCGCCTACAGTGAGTCGCGTCACATCAGGAGATCAGCGATTGCCATCCAGCGGATCACGCCGCGCCAGCTCCGCCTCATCCAGACCATTGCCGCCGCCGATATCGTCCTCGTCGACAATGCTCAGGTCCCAATCCGCCTGATTGCCTGCGCCAGCCTCTTCGGCATCGCGCGCACCGTCTTCACGAATCAGCGTTTCCGGGCTCAGATCATCGTCGGTCGGCTCATGGTCCGCCGTCGATGCACCCGTAAACCCGGCCTCACGCACGCGCTCGTTGGGCATCAGTTGTTCGCGTTCTCGCGCCGGGATCTCGTCACCAATCCTGGCGCTGGGTTCTTCTTCATCAAAATCCAGTTCATGCACCGAGCCCATGCGGTCCTCGTTATCATCGATCGGTTCCGGTTGCACCGCATCGTACGGACGTCGTGAATCAGTCATGGCAAATCCTCATACTGTGGGCCTTACTAAGTGGACTCACCGCACACCCAGGAATTCCAACGAAAACACTTGCGACCCTTGCGTGACCCCGACGGGTGGTCGTCTGTCATACCAGCGCATCTTTCTTGAGGCCTTAACCATGCACGACTTACAAGACCTGATTGATAACAACGAGCGTTGG
>DATMUG010000201.1:0-2368 GCA_035563915.1 Pseudomonas sp.
GTCTGCTTCAGCTTTGAACATTCATCAGAATTTGTAGGCCTGTCGTCCTACCAGTAGCCATTTCCCACCCTGTTTCTGCCAAATCTGGAAGTTCTCGATTTCCGTCGGCACCACGTCGCTGCCCTTGATCGCCTGCGCCGAGAAGTGATGGCGAACCAGCGCTACGTCGCCGGAAACGGTGATGGTCTGGTTCTGCATTTCCAGGGTCTTGAACGCGCTTTTGCCCGTTTCGATGTCGTCGATGAAGGCTTTCTTGTCCTGGATCTTTCCGCTGGAATGCCCGTAGGTCAGGTTCTCGGCGGTCAGCGCCTGTAGCTGAGCGATGTTCTTGTGCAGCATCGCGTCGGTCAGGTGGTCGACAGCTTGTGCGACGTCCTTGTCACTCGTTGAAGGCGCGGCGGCGACGTAGCCGCTGAACAGGCAGAGAAAACCAACCAGCACTTTGACTCTTTTCATGGGATGTTCCTTGTTGTTGTAGGTCGTCGTACAACCTAGCAGATTTCGCCCGGAATGGAAGACGGTCAAAAGAAGTTTGCTAAGGGTCGATCACTACCGCATGTCGTAAAACCCGCTATAAACGGGTGCAGGCTTTCAATAACTGCGGGTGCCGGCCGATAACCCCTTCAGCAATGGGCTTGCATCATTTCAAACGTGCGAAAAGAGGAACCACAGAGTGTCCATAAAACTGCGTTTACTGTTGCTGATCGGGACCGGCGTGCTCACCGCCATGATCATGGGTCTGGTGAGTTACCTGGGAAATGGCCAGATGGCGCAAGCGGTGCAGGACAACGACGTGAGCATGTCCGCGCTGCGCAATCACCTGGAAGCCGACATGATGCACGACGCGCTGCGCGCCGACGTGTTGTCGGCGATGTTGGTGGGGCTGGACAAGAGCACCAGCAGCAAGGCCGAGGTGCGCAGTTCCCTGGAGGAGCACGCCGCGCATTTTCGGCAGATGCTCGGTGACAACCTCAAGCTGCCGGTCAACGACACCTTGAAAACCGCGCTGAACCAGATCAAGCCGAGCCTCGACACCTACATCAGCGCCGCCGAGCGCATCGTCGGCCTGGCATTGGAAAACCCCGACGCCGCGCAAAAGGAACTGGCTGGCTTCAACAGCGCGTTCAGCCAACTGGAAGACCAGATGGCGGCGCTCAGCGAGCTGATTGAAAGCAACACACAGCACACCAGCCAGGGCACCGCGCAGGCCATCAGCAACGCCAACCTCACCGTGGGTGGGGTGCTCATTGCCAGCGTGTTGCTCCTGCTGGTGCTGGGGCGCTCGGCCATCGTCAGCATCATGGGGCCGTTGCAGACCGCCAGCCGCATCGCCGAGAGCATCGCCCACGGCAACTTAAGCGAACCGATTGCCGAGAGCCGGCGCAACGACGAAGCCGGCCAACTGATCCGCAACCTGTCCACCATGCAGCGGGATTTGCGCAGCATGATTGAAGTGGTGCGCAGCAACGCTCATGGCGTCAGTGGCATGAGCCAAGTGTTGAGCAACGGCTGTCACGAGGTGGCCGGCAGCAGCCAGCAGCAAAGCGTGGCGGCCAGCACCATGGCCGCGGCCGCCAGCGAAATGACCGCGAGCATCGAAGAAATCACCCGGCATGCCGAGCGGGCGCTGGACATGGCCAATCAGGCCGAGACCCTGGCCAAGGATGGTGGGCGGGTAATTCACCAGGTGGTCAACGACATGGACGGCATCGCCCGATCCGCGCAGCAGTCGGCCCAGGTCATCCGCACGCTGGACAAGGAGTCCGAAGGGATTTTCAGCATCATCCAGGTGATCAAGGGCATCGCCGATCAAACCAACCTGCTGGCACTCAACGCCGCCATCGAGGCCGCCCGCGCCGGTGAACAGGGGCGTGGCTTTGCCGTGGTGGCCGACGAAGTGCGCAGCCTGGCCGGGCGCACCAGTGCCTCCACCCAGGAAATCGCCGCCATGGTCTCGCGCATCCAGCAAAACACCCGTGAGGCGGTGACCAGCATGGAAGCGGGCGTGGCCCAGGTCGACAAAGGCATGGCCGTGACCGCCGAAGTCGAACGCGCCATCCGGGAAATCCTCGACGCCACCCTCAACACCACGCAACTGGTCAACGACATCAGCCGCACCATCGGTGAGCAGAGTCTGGCCAGTAATGAGATTGCCCATCAGGTGGAGATGATCGCGGGGATGTCCGAGGGCAACAGCAAGGTCATCGGGCGGACGGCTTCGACCACTGATGAGTTATCTTCGTTGGCGGGGCAGCTGTCGCAGTCGGTGGATCGGTTCAGGCTCTGAGGATTGAGTTCGGTCAGTGGATTATTCGGTGATTGACAGGGCCTCTTCGCGAGCAAGCCCGCTCCCACATTGTATGGGTGT
>DATMUG010000202.1:0-5367 GCA_035563915.1 Pseudomonas sp.
GTTTCACAAAACTTTCGACGTGACCCTCTCGAGGAGTACCGCATGACCCCGTCCTTCGGCTATTGGCTGCTGGTGTATGCCGCTGTTGCCATCATTGCCCTGATTGTTCTGATCGCCCGTTACCGGCTTAACCCGTTCATCGTCATCACCCTGATTACCCTCGGTCTGGCGCTGGTCGCCGGGATGCCGCCGTCCGGCGTGGTGGGCGCCTATGAGGCCGGGGTCGGCAAGACCCTGGGGCACATTGCGCTGGTGGTGGCGCTGGGCACGATGCTCGGCAAGATGATGGCCGAGTCCGGGGGCGCCGAGCAGGTGGCGCGGACCTTGATCGACCGTTTCGGCGAGCGCAATGCCCACTGGGCGATGGTCTGCATCGCGTTTCTGGTGGGCCTGCCACTGTTCTTCGAGGTCGGTTTCGTGTTGCTGGTGCCGATTGCGTTCACCGTGGCGCGACGGGTTGGCGTGTCGATCCTGATGGTCGGTTTGCCGATGGTCGCCGGCCTTTCGGTGGTGCATGCGCTGGTGCCGCCGCACCCGGCCGCGATGCTGGCGGTACAGGTCTATCAGGCGTCGGTGGGGCAGACCTTGCTTTACGCGATTGCCATTGGCATTCCCACGGCGATCATCGCCGGCCCTCTGTACGCCAAATTCATCGTGCCGCGCATTCAGTTGCCGGCGGAAAACCCGCTGGAGCGTCAGTTCCTGGAGCGCGAGCCCCGTGACAGCCTGCCGGGCTTCGGCATCACCATGGCGACCATTCTGCTGCCGGTGGTGTTGATGCTGATCGGTGGCTGGGCCAACCTGATTTCCACGCCGGGTACAGGGTTCAACCAGTTCCTGCTGTTCATCGGCAACTCGGTGATCGCACTGCTGCTGGCGACCTTGCTGAGCTTCTGGACCCTGGGCATTGCCCAAGGCTTCAACCGCGAATCGATCCTCAAGTTCACCAACGAATGCCTGGCACCGACCGCCAGCATCACCCTGCTGGTGGGGGCGGGCGGTGGTCTGAACCGGATCCTGGTGGATGCTGGCGTCACCGATCAGATCGTTGGCCTGGCCCACGAATTCCATCTGTCGCCGCTGTTGATGGGGTGGCTGTTCGCCGCGCTGATGCGCATTGCCACCGGCTCAGCCACCGTCGCCATGACCACCGCGTCGGGTGTGGTCGCGCCGGTCGCCATCGGCCTGGGCTACCCGCATCCGGAATTGCTGGTGTTGGCCACCGGTGCCGGCTCGGTCATCTTTTCCCACGTCAACGACGGCGGCTTCTGGTTGATCAAGGAATACTTCAACATGACGGTTGCGCAGACCTTCAAGACCTGGACCGTGCTTGAAACCCTGATTTCCCTCGTCGCCTTCGGCCTGACCGTTGGCCTTTCTTACCTGATTTAGCCCTGATTCAGCGGGAGTATTTGCCATGGACATCCTTTACCAGATTCGCGCCCGCCAGGATTCGTTCAGCGCCGGTGAAGGACGCATCGCCCGCCTGATGCTCGATGACGTCGGATTTGCCGCCTCCGCCAGCCTCGATGAGCTGGCGCAGCGGGCGGAAGTCAGCAGCGCCACCCTGTCGCGTTTCGCCCGCACTGTGGGCTGTCGCGACTTGCGTGACCTGCGCCTGCAATTGGCCCAGGCCAGCGGCGTTGGCAGCCGTTTTCTCGACCCGGCGGGCACACCCGAGCAATCGGCGTTCTACGGGCAGATCGTCGGGGATATCGAATCGACCCTGCGCCAGCATCTGTCGGGCTTCGACGAGTCGCGTTTTGCCGATGCGGTGAAACTTCTGGGCAAGGCGCGGATGATTCACGCATTCGGCATGGGCGGCTGCTCGACCCTGTGCAGCGATGAATTGCAGGTGCGGCTGGTACGCCTGGGCTATCCGATCTCGGTGTGCCACGACGCGGTGATGATGCGCGTGACCGCCGCCAGCCTGAGCGCCGAGCAGGTGGTGATTGTCTGCTCGCTGACCGGCATCACCCCGGAACTGGTGGAGACCGTGGAACTGGCACGCAACTACGGCGCGCGGATTCTGGCCATCACCCGCGAAGACTCGCCGTTGGCGCAACTGGCCGACATCGTCCTGCCGCTGCAAAGCGCCGAAACCTCCTTCATCTACAAACCGACGGCGGCGCGCTACGGCATGCTGCTGGCCATCGATGTGCTTGCCACCGAGTTGGCACTGGCCAATCCTCAAGACAATCAAGAACGTCTGCGGCGGATCAAACTCGCCCTGGACGATTACCGCGGCGGCGACGATCACCTGCCGCTGGGAGACTGACATGCAGTACGACACGTTGATTCGCAACGCCCTGATCATCGATGGCAGCAACACCCCCGGTTACCCTGCCGACGTGGCCATTCACAACGGCCGCATCGAGCGTATCGGTGATCTGCGCGAGGCGAGCGCCGCCGAGGAAATCGACGCGCAGGGCCACGTGCTGGCTCCGGGCTTTATCGACGTGCACACCCACGACGACACGGTGGTGATCCGCCAGCCGCAGATGCTGCCCAAGCTCAGCCAGGGCGTGACCACAGTGATCGTCGGCAACTGCGGCATCAGCGCCTCGCCCGTGAGCCTGCGCGGTGATCCGCCGGACCCGATGAACCTGCTCGGCACCTCGGCGGCGTTCGTGTATCCCAAGTTCAGCGATTACCGCGCCGCCGTCGAAGCGGCGAACACCACACTGAACGTGGCCGCGCTGGTGGGGCATACCGCGTTGCGCAGCAATCATCTCGATGACCTGTTTCGCACGGCGACGGCCGATGAAATCGCCGCAATGCGCGAGCAATTGCGCGAGAGCCTGGAGGCCGGTGCACTGGGCTTGTCCACCGGCCTTGCCTACGCCAGCGCGTTCTCGGCGTCCACCGATGAAGTCATGCAACTGACCGAAGAACTCACGGCCTTCGGCGCGGTGTACACCACTCATTTGCGCAGCGAATTCGAGCCGGTGCTGGAGGCCATGGACGAGGCGTACCAGATCGGCCGCCATGCGAAATCCCCGGTGATCATTTCCCACCTCAAATGTGCCGGTGCCGGTAACTGGGGGCGCAGTCCGCAACTGCTGGCCTCCCTGGAGCAGGCGGCGAAAACCCATCCGGTGGGCTGCGATTGCTATCCCTATGCCGCCAGCTCGTCGACCCTGGACCTCAAGCAAGTCACCGATGCCCACCGCATCACCATCACCTGGTCCACACCGCATCCGCAAATGGGCGGTCGCGATCTGATGGACATCGCCGCCGAATGGAACCTGTCGTTGCTCGACGCGGCTCGCCAGCTGCAACCGGCTGGCGCGGTGTATTACGGGATGGACGAAAACGATGTGCGCCGCATCCTCGCGCACCCGCTGTCGATGGTCGGCTCCGATGGGTTGCCGGAAGATCCGTTTCCTCATCCACGCCTGTGGGGCGCCTTCCCGCGGGTGCTCGGACATTTCAGCCGCGACGTAGGCCTGTTCCCGCTGCACACCGCCGTGCACAAAATGACCGGGCTGTCGGCGGCGCGATTCGGCCTCAAGGAACGCGGCGAGATCCGTGAAGGACACTGGGCCGACCTGGTGTTGTTCGACCCGGCGACCATTCGTGATGTGGCCGATTTCAACGATCCGCAACGGGCGGCAGAAGGCATCGAAGGTGTGTGGGTCAACGGTGTGCTGAGCTATCGCGACGGGCAGGCGAATGGCCGCAGGGAAGGGCGGTTCCTGGCGCGGGAAGGGGATCTGCGCACAGGGTTTCAATGACTGAAAAGATCGCAGCCTGCGCCAGCTCCTACACGGGATCGCATTTCCCTCTGTAGGAGCTGTCGAGTGCAACGAGGCTGCGATCCGGGTGATGGCACATTGCAATTAAAGGATGCCATCACCAAGCCGATTCGCTGAGGTACCGCCCGGCTACACTGCGGGCAACTTCTGTCTGGGAGCAACTTGATGAGCTTCGGCAAAACCACCCCGATCCTGCGGATCTTCGACGAAACCAAAGCGGTTGAGTTCTACGTCGATTTCCTTGGATTCAAGATCGACTGGCAGCACCGTTTCGAAGCCAACTTCCCGCTGTACCTGCAGGTTTCACGGGGCGAATGCGTGCTGCATTTGTCCGAGCACCATGGCGATAGCACACCGGGGTCGGCATTGCGCATCGAGACCGATGAGCTGGAAGCTTTCCAGCAGCAATTGCTGGCCAAGGAATATCCCTTCGCTCACCCGCAAATCCAGGCCATGCCCTGGGGCAGCCAGGACATGACCATCACTGATCCGTTTGGCAATCGGTTGGTGTTTACCAGTGGGATAAGTGTGTAAGGCCGTTCGGCAGCGTGATGAGTTTTACTGACGCATGATGTGCTAGCCTGCAATCAATGATTTCACTGATTGCAGGAGGCATCATGGCCAGCATCACTATTCGAAACCTTGACGATCAGATTAAAGAGCAACTGCGTATAGCGGCCGCTCACAACGGGCATTCAATGGAAGAAGAAGCCCGCCTGATCCTGGGAAGAGCATTAGCCACTGTCGATCGTGCGGGAGGGCTGGGCAGCAGGATCCGCAACAGGTTCAGCGCATACGGCGGGGTTGAACTGGACCTGCCTTCTCGGCAGGAAAAAGCGACTGCGGTGGACTTCACCGAATGATAGTGCTCGATACCAATGTTCTTTCAGAGTTCATGCGGGTTGAGCCTGACACTCAAGTCCTTGCCTGGGTCGATGCACAGCCGGCGATGGAGCTGGCGATCAGTGCCGTTACCGTGGCGGAAATCCTCCATGGCATCGCCCGCCTGCCGTCCGGTAAACGCAAACAAAAACTCGAAGCACATGCGATGGCGATGTTTGAAGAGGACTTTGCCGGAAGAATATTGCCCTTCGATGGGCATGCCGCGGTCGAGTACGCGACGCTTGTGGCCGGGTGTGAATCAAAGGGACGGGCAGTGGCAATGGCGGACGCGCAGATTGCTGCCGTGTGTCGAACTCATGGCGCCCCGATTGCCACCCGCAATGTTCGTGACTTCGAGTTTCCTGGACTGGAAGTGATTAATCCGTGGGAAACCTGAAATTCTTCAATTCCAGGTAAATCGCCATCGCGGGCAATCCCGCTCCCACAGGTTGGTCACTGAACCTGTGGGAGCGGGCTTGAACTGGTCAAGTAATCTTGGACACCATTTAAGGTTTACGCCGCCAGTCTCTCCCTGACGACCGGCGACCGGTAGTCGTTGTAACTGTGAGGTCTGGTGATGTTGTATCGCGAAACATAGCGCTGCACATCTGCTCGGGCCTCATGCTCTGTTTCGTAACCTGTTTCGGGCACCCACTCTGATTTCAAGCTTCCGAAGAAACGTTCCATCGGAGCGTTGTCCCAGCATTCCCCTTTACGACTCATGCTT
>DATMUG010000203.1:0-2109 GCA_035563915.1 Pseudomonas sp.
CGCTCCCACAGGAGATCGCGTAACCCTTGTGGGAGCGGGCTTGCTCGCGAAGGCGGCAGAACAGCCACCACAGAGACAACAGAATTCAGGAACAGGTGCTTTATGACCGCAGCCAATGTTTACCAACAACGCCCAACCAACGGCGCCAAGGCCGAGTCGTCGCTGCATCACGCCGACCTCGCCAGCCTGGTGGGCAAGGGTCGCAAGAACGCCGGCGTGATCGTGCGCGAGAAAAAACTGCTGGGCCACCTGACCATCCGTGGCGATGGCCATGACGCCGCGTTCGCCGCCGGCGTGCACAAGGCGCTGGGCATCGAATTGCCAAGTGCGCTGACCGTGATCGTCAAGGGTGAAACCAGCCTGCAATGGATGGGCCCGGACGAGTGGCTGCTGATCGTGCCGAGCGGCGAAGAGTTCGCCGCCGAGAAGAAGCTGCGCGAAGCGCTGGGCGACCTGCATATTCAGATCGTCAACGTCAGCGGCGGCCAACAGATCCTCGAACTGAGCGGCCCGAACGTGCGCCAGGTGCTGATGAAGTCCACCAGCTACGACGTGCACCCCAACAACTTCCCGGTGGGCAAGGCCGTCGGCACGGTGTTCGCCAAGTCGCAGCTGATGATCCGCCACACCGCCGAAGACACCTGGGAACTGCTGATCCGTCGCAGCTTCTCGGATTACTGGTGGCTGTGGTTGCAGGATGCGTCGGCTGAATACGGCCTTAGCGTTCAGGCTTGAGTGAATGACTGCTTTTTGTGGCGAGGGAGCTTGTCGAATCGTCGCACCGTCCCGTTCGGCTGCGCAGCAGTCGTAAAACCTGAGTCCGTATTCCTCCTGCGGGAATGCGGATGCTGATTTTGGGGTCGCTTCGCAACCCAGCGGGAGCAAGCTCCCTCGCCACAGAAGTCTCTGTGAACACAGATGTTGAAACAGGAGTCACCGCACTATGAGCCGCGCCCCAGACACATGGATCCTGACCGCCGACTGCCCCAGCGTACTCGGCACCGTGGACGCGGTGACCCGCTTTCTGTTCGAGCAGGGCTGCTACGTCACCGAGCACCACTCCTTCGATGATCGCCTCTCGGGGCGTTTCTTCATTCGTGTGGAGTTTCGCCAGCCTGACGGTTTCGACGAGCAGTCATTTCGCGCAGGGCTAGCCGAGCGTGGCGAAGCCTTCGGCATGGTCTTCGAGCTGACCCCGCCGCACTATCGGCCGAAAGTGGTGATCATGGTCTCCAAGGCCGATCACTGCCTCAACGATTTGCTCTACCGCCAGCGTATCGGCCAGCTGTCGATGGACGTGGCTGCCGTGGTGTCCAACCACCCGGACCTCAAGCCGCTGGCCGACTGGCACCAGATTCCCTACTACCACTTCCCCCTGGACCCGAACGACAAACCTTCCCAGGAGCGTCAGGTGTTGCAGGTGATTGAAGAGGCCGGCGCAGAGCTGGTGATCCTTGCCCGCTATATGCAGGTCCTGTCGCCGGAGCTGTGCCGCAAGCTCGACGGCAAGGCGATCAACATCCACCACTCTCTGCTGCCGGGTTTCAAAGGCGCCAAGCCGTATCACCAGGCCTACAACAAGGGCGTGAAACTGGTCGGCGCGACGGCGCATTACATCAACAACGACCTCGACGAAGGGCCGATCATTGCCCAGGGCGTCGAGGTGGTGGATCACAGCCATTACCCGGAAGACCTGATCGCCAAGGGGCGGGATATCGAAGGCCTGACCCTGGCGCGGGCGGTGGGGTATCACATTGAAAGAAGGGTGTTTTTGAACGCCAACAGAACCGTCGTTCTTTAGATTTTTGGGGCCGCTTCGCGACCCATTCGCGAGCAAGCCCGCTCCCACATGGGATCTGTGCCGCACACAAATTCTGGTGATACCACAAACCAATGTGGGAGCGGGCTTGCTCGCGAAGAGGCCCTACTTAGCAACACAAGACTTACAGGCAATAACCCGAGCACTTAACGCGCTGCCTGCCTGGGCAACGCGGTTCCATAAAAACAACAGCGAGGTGAAAGCATGTCTGGCAATCGTGGTGTGGTGTATCTCGGCGCTGGCAAGGTCGAAGTACAGAAAATCGACTATCCGAAAATGCAGGACCCGCG
>DATMUG010000204.1:0-11807 GCA_035563915.1 Pseudomonas sp.
AACCTGTGGGAGCGGGCTTGCCCGCGATGGGGTCGGCTCGAATCTATTGAAGTAACGCTGCCGTTTAAACCAACACCTGCCGATTCGAAGCCATGTACTCGAATATCTGCTTCTCGACCCTTGGATGAATCAATTCCACCGGTCGCCGCCCATTGGGGCACGGCAAGGTCTGAGTGGTACCAAACAGCCGGCAGATCAACGGCCGCTCGTCATACACCGTGCAGCCATTGGGCCCCAGGTGCACACAATTCAGTGCTTCCATCGCTGCTTCCTGCTCGGCCCGGGTCTTGCGAGGCAGACGCGACATTTCTTCCGGCGAAGTGGTTACCGGCCCGCAGCAGTCATGACAGCCGGGCACACACTCGAACGAAGGGATCTGCTGGCGCAGAGTGCGAATTTTCTGGCTGTTGCAGCTCATCGTAGTGCGGACCAATAACGGAATAGGGCGTGATTCTGCGGCAAAAGCCGCGATCCAGACAGCGGCAGCCGACCAATGTTGCCCGCCTGCAAAGGTCCGGCTTATCCTCCGTCAAGTTTTCTAAACACAAGAATCAGGATGCCCCCATGAATGCCGGTGCCCAGCACGCTGCCTCTTACTACGCCGCCAGTAGCCTGCCGCAACCGGATTACCCGACGCTCAAGGGTGAAGTGCTGGCCGATGTATGCGTGGTCGGCGGCGGGTTCTCGGGGCTGAACACGGCGCTGGAACTGGCTGAACGCGGCCTCAGCGTGGTGCTGCTCGAAGCCCGTAAAATCGGCTGGGGCGCTAGCGGGCGCAACGGCGGGCAGCTGATTCGCGGGGTCGGCCATGGCCTCGATCAGTTCGCCAACGTCATCGGCACCGATGGCGTGCGCCAGATGAAACTCATGGGCCTGGAAGCGGTGGAAATCGTTCGACGGCGCATCGAGCGTTTCCAGATTCCCTGCGACCTGACCTGGGGTTACTGCGACCTGGCCAACAAACCCCACGACCTCGAAGGCTTCGCCGAAGACGCCGAAGAACTGCGCAGCCTGGGCTATCGCTATGAAACCCGACTGCTGCAACCCGACGAGATGCGCACGGTGGTAGGTTCCGATCGATATGTGGGTGGCTTGATCGACATGGGTTCCGGACATTTGCACCCATTGAACCTCGCGCTGGGCGAAGCGGACGCGGCCCAGCAATTGGGCGTGAAGCTGTTCGAACAGTCGGCGGTCACACGAATCGATTATGGTCCCGAGATCAGAGTGCATACCGCTCAAGGCTCGGTCCGTGCCAGCACGCTGGTGCTGGGCTGCAACGCCTACCTCAACGAACTCAACCCGCAACTGAGCGGCAAAGTGCTGCCCGCCGGCAGCTACATCATCGCCACCGAACCCTTGAGCGAAGAGCTGGCGCACTCGCTGCTGCCGCAGAACATGGCGGTCTGCGATCAACGGGTGGCGCTGGATTACTACCGACTGTCGGCTGACCGCCGCCTGCTATTCGGCGGTGCCTGCCACTACTCGGGTCGCGACCCGAAAGACATTGCGGCCTATATGCGACCGAAGATGCTGGAAGTCTTCCCGCAGTTGCGCGATGTGCGGATCGATTACCAATGGGGCGGCATGATCGGCATCGGTGCCAACCGCCTGCCGCAAATCGGCCGACTCAAGGACCAGCCGAATGTGTATTACGCCCAGGCCTATTCCGGTCACGGCGTGAATGCCACGCACTTGGCGGGACAGTTGCTGGCCGAGGCCATCAGCGGCCAGCACAGCGGCGGGTTCGACCTGTTTGCCAAAGTGCCGCACATGACGTTCCCGGGTGGCCGGCATTTCCGTTCACCGCTGCTGGCACTGGGGATGTTGTGGCATCGGTTCAAAGAATGGGTGTGAGTGCCCATCCACACTGCCCCTCTGTAGGAGCTGCCGAAGGCTGCGATCCTTTGATCTTGTTTTTGAAATCAAAGTCAAAAGATCGCAGCCTTCGGCAGCTCCTACAGAGGACGGCGGTTCAATTCAGATCCTCCAGAACGGCTTGAGCCCCTCCTCCCGCGCCTGCTCACGGGTCAGCCCGATATCCTTGAGCTGCGCGGGTGTCAGGGCCAGCAACGCCTTGCGCGTGTGCAGACGATGCCAGAACAGGTCCCAGCGACTCAGGCCGGACGGCGCATTACGCAGTGGCGCAAAGCGAGCGTTGTCCTTTTGCCCGGTCTCCAGTTCCTGACTGCGTAACGTCAGCCGCACATCGCTCAAACCGTTCATCTTCAATGCTCCTGTTTACTTGGGTAGCCAGAGGTTTCATGATGCGCGGACGGCGAAAAGCATTACAGATCCAACGAAACTGTATTATTTCCATACAGATTTACCGATCTGAGCTCTGAATCCTGATTTTCTGCCCCATCTGTACTGGTTGGCCGAACCACCTCTCTCGAGACTGCACCATGACCCTCTACGTCAACCTCGCCGAACTGCTCGGCACGCGTATCGAACAGGGCTTCTATCGCCCCGGAGACCGGCTGCCGTCGGTGAGAGCCTTGAGCGTGGAGCACGGGGTCAGTCTGAGCACGGTGCAGCAGGCCTACCGCATGCTTGAAGACAGCGGGCTGGCCACGCCAAAACCCAAGTCGGGCTATTTCGTACCGGTCGGTCGCCAGCTGCCGGAATTGCCGGCGGTGGGTCGTCCGGCCCAACGGCCCGTGGACATTTCCCAATGGGACCAGGTGTTGGAGCTGATCCGCGCGGTGCCACGCAAAGATGTGGTGCAACTGGGCCGGGGCATGCCCGACATCACCACGCCGACCCTCAAACCCTTGTTACGCGGGCTGGCAAAACTGAGTCGCCGCCAGGACATGCCCGGCCTGTATTACGACAACATTCACGGACACCTTGAACTGCGCGAACAGATCGCCCGCCTGATGCTTGATTCCGGGTGCCAGCTGAGTCCCGGCGACCTGGTAGTGACCACCGGTTGCCACGAGGCGCTGTCCACCAGCATCCGCGCGATCTGCGAGCCGGGCGACATCGTGGCCGTGGACTCGCCCAGCTTTCATGGCGCCATGCAGACCCTCAAGGGTTTGGGCATGAAAGCCCTGGAGATCCCCACCGACCCAATCACAGGAATCAGCCTGGACGCCTTGGAACTGGCCTTGGAGCAGTGGCCGATCAAGGCCATACAGTTGACCCCCAACTGCAACAACCCATTGGGCTACATCATGCCGGAGTCGCGCAAACGCGCGTTGTTGACCCTCGCGCAGCGTTTCGACGTGGCTATCATCGAAGACGATGTGTATGGCGAACTGTCCTACACCTACCCGCGCCCACGCACGATCAAATCCTTTGACGAGGATGGTCGTGTCCTGCTGTGCAGTTCATTTTCCAAGACCCTCGCACCCGGTCTGCGCATTGGTTGGGTGGCACCCGGTCGCTATCTTGAACGGGTACTGCACATGAAATACATCAGCACCGGCTCCACCGCGCCGCAGCCGCAGATTGCCATCGCCGAATTCATCAAGAGCGGACACTTCGAACCGCATTTGCGGCGGATGCGTACGCAATATCAGCGTAATCGCGACATGATGATCGATTGGGTCACCCGCTATTTCCCCATCGGTACCCGCGCGAGTCGCCCGCAGGGCAGCTTCATGCTCTGGGTCGAGCTGCCGGAAGGCTTCGACACGCTGAAACTCAATCGTGACCTGCACGACCAGGGCGTACAGATTGCCGTCGGCAGTATCTTTTCCGCTTCGGGCAAATACCGCAATTGCCTGCGCATGAACTACGCTGCCAAGCCAACGGCACAGATTGAAGAAGCCGTGCGCAAGGTCGGCGCTGCCGCCAGCAAACTGCTGGCCGAGACCGATGGGCTGACCGACTGACCTTTCTGAAAGGAGCAGCGTCCATATGCCAACATCCGCCGCCAATCGGAACGATCCTACGTGAGAGTCAGACAGCCCCTGATCACTCTGTTGTTACTTGCGTCGTTCCTTGGCGGTTGCGCCAGCTACGACGTGCAGCGCGGGCCGAGCCAGGCGTTGCCGGCGAGTGCTTCGGCCTTTGGTCGCTCGGTCCAGGCTCAAGCCGCAACCCATGAAGGAAAATCCGGCTTTCGCCTGCTGCCCGACAGCACCGAGGCCTTCACCGCCCGCGCCGAGTTGATTCGCAACGCTCAGAGCAGCCTCGATTTGCAGTACTACATCGTCCATGACGGCATCAGCACGCGCATGCTGGTGGAAGAACTGCTCAAGGCTGCCGATCGCGGCGTGCGCGTACGCATTCTGCTCGACGACACCACCAGTGACGGCCAGGACGTCACCATCGCCACCCTGGCAGCCCATCCACAGATCCAGATTCGAGTGTTCAACCCCCTGCATCTTGGGCGCAGTACCGGCGTGACGCGCACCATGGGTCGACTGTTCAATCTCTCGCAGCAGCACCGGCGTATGCACAACAAGCTGTGGCTGGCCGACAACAGCATGGCCATTGTCGGCGGGCGCAATCTGGGGGACGAGTATTTCGATGCGGAACCCAAACGGAACTTCACCGACATCGACATCCTCGGCGTCGGCCCGGTCGCCGAGCAGCTGGGGCACAGTTTCGACCAATACTGGAACAGCGCCCTGAGCAAGCCCATCGACGCCTTTGTCTCCAGCAAACCGACAGCCAAAGACCTGGAAAACACTCGAACCCGGCTGGAGGAGTCTCTGGAAGAATCCCGCAAACAGAACCACGCGCTCTATCAACAGTTGATGAAATTCGCCACCGACCCGCGCCTGGACTCCTGGCGCAAGGAACTGATCTGGGCCTGGAATCAGGCGCTGTGGGATGCGCCGAGCAAGGTGCTGGCCAAGGGCGAGCCCGACCCGCAATTGTTGCTCACCACCCAGTTGGCGCCCGAACTCAACGGTGTCAGCAAAGAGCTGATCATGGTGTCGGCCTATTTCGTGCCCGGCCAGCCAGGCTTGGTGTTCCTGACCGGTCGCGCCGACGCCGGTGTTTCGGTGCGGCTGTTGACCAACGCCCTGGAGGCCACCGACGTTCCGGCGGTGCATGGCGGTTATGCGCCCTACCGAAAGGCACTGCTGGAGCATGGCGTGCAGTTGTTCGAATTGCGTCGTCAGCCCGGTGATGAGGGCGGCAGCGGACCTCGGTTTTTTTCCAGCAAGTCTTATGGCGATTCCGATTCGAGCCTGCATAGCAAGGCGATGGTTTTCGACCGGCAGAAATCCTTCATCGGCTCATTCAACTTCGATCCACGCTCAGCGCTGTGGAACACCGAAGTCGGGGTCCTGGTGGACAGCCCCGAAATTGCGGCGCGCGTGCGCGAACTGGCACTGGAGGGCATGGCGCCAGCCCTGAGTTATCAGGTGAAACTGGAAGATGGAGCGATTGTCTGGGTCACCGAAGACGACGGAAAAATGCACACCCTGACCCAGGAGCCAGCCGGTTGGTGGCGACGGTTCAATGCCTGGCTGAGCCAAACGGTGGGGTTGGAGCGGATGTTGTAGCCTGATGCTACGACCCTTTGTGGCGAGGGAGCTTGCTCCCCTTGGGTTGCGAAGCGACCCCGGCAACCCGGCGACTGCTTCGCAGCCGAGCCGGAGCAAGCTCCCTCGCCACAGGTTCAGCGCAGGGCTCAGGCCGGGTCGGCAACGACCCCGAACGCCCCCTGGCGCAACAGCAGAATCACCAGGCCAAACGCCCCCGCCGCCATCAGCAACGGCAACGCATGCCCGCTGATCCATTGGCTACCGGCCCCGGCAATCAACGGACCGAGCAGGCAACCGATCCCCCAGAGCTGGGCAATGTGCGCATTGGCCCGAACCAGCGCGTCGTCGCGATAACGCTCGCCGATCAGGATCAGCGACAGGGTGAACAAACCACCGGCACTGGCGCCGAACAGCACCCACAACGGCCAGATCAGCAGCGTGTCGATCAACAACGGGATGGCCAGGCTCGACCCCAGCAGCACCATCGCGCAGCCGGCAAACAGCGTGCGCCGCGACACGCGGTCCGCCAGCGCGCCAATCGGCAATTGCAGCAAGGCATCACCCACAACGACGGTGCTGACCATCGCTAGGGCAATTTCCGTGGTGAAGCCTTGTTGCAGGCAGTACACCGGCAGCAATGTCAGGATCATTGCTTCGAACGCCGCAAACAGCGACACCCCCCAGGCAATTGCCGGCAGGCCACGACAGAAGGTCAGCAGGTCGACAAAGGTTACGCTGCAAGCTTCACTGCCGGGTGCGCCACTGCGACCGAGCAACAGGAACGGCGCCGCCACCAGCAAGCCGACGCCAACCCAGAAACCGTAATCATGTTCGGTGCCGAGCACGCCCAGCAGAATCGGCCCTGCCAACTGGCTCAACGCGTAGCTGCTGCCATACAGCGCCACCAGCCGTCCGCGCCACTGCTCGACCACCAGCTGATTGATCCAGCTCTCGCCCAGGATGAACACAAGGGTCAGGACCACGCCGATCATCAAGCGCAGCGCCAGCCAGACCGGATAGCTGGGCAACAACGCCAGCAAACCGATGGATACAGCGCCACCCCACAAACACAGGCGCATCAGGTTGGCCGTGCCCAGCCGCGCGGCCAGATGACTGGAAATCTTCGCGCCCAACAGCACCCCGATGGCTGGCATCGCCGCCATCACACCGATAGCAAACGAGCCATAACCCCAGCTTTCCAGGCGAAACGACACCAGCGGCATGCTGACACCCAGGGCCAGGCCGACACTCAAGACAGACGCCAACACGGCGAAATACGTCGCCCAACGCATGTTCCACGCTCCTGTGGATAGTTGTTTTTACTGGCGACACAAAACAAATGTGGGAGCGGGCTTGCCCGCGAAGAGGCCATCACATCCAACATCAATGTTGACTGTCATGGCGCCTTCGCGGGCAAGCCCGCTCCCACAAGGGATCTGCGTCGTTCAGGAGTCCGGCTTGTCACCGGACTCCCTCACGGACTTACAACTTGATCCAGGTCGCCTTCAGTTCGGTGTACTTGTCGAACGCGTGCAGCGACTTGTCGCGCCCGTTGCCGGACTGCTTGAAGCCACCGAACGGAGCCGTCATGTCGCCGCCGTCGTACTGGTTCACCCACACGCTACCGGCACGCAACGCCCGGGCGGTCAGGTGCGCCTTGGAGATGTCGGAAGTCCACACTGCAGCGGCCAGGCCGTATGGCGTGTCGTTGGCGATGGCGACGGCTTCTTCGGCGTTGTCGAATTCGATGACCGACAGTACCGGGCCGAAGATTTCTTCCTGGGCGATTTTCATCGCGTTGTTCACGCCATCGAAAATGGTCGGCTCAACATAGGTCCCACCGGATTCCTGCAGCGTACGCTTGCCACCGGCCACCAGCTTGGCGCCGTCGGCGTGACCGGATTCGATGTAGGACAACACGGTGTTCATTTGCTGGGTATCGACCAGCGCACCGACGTTGGTCGCCGGGTCCAGCGGGTTGCCCGGCTTCCAGGTTTTCAGGGCCTCGATCACCAGCGGCAGGAATTTGTCCTTGATCGAACGCTCCACCAGCAGACGCGAACCAGCTGTACACACTTCACCCTGGTTGAAGGCGATGGCGCCAGCGGCGGCTTCGGCGGCTTCCTGCAGGTTCGGCGCGTCGGCGAACACGATGTTCGGGCTCTTGCCGCCGGCTTCCAGCCAGATGCGCTTCATGTTCGACTCGCCCGCGTAGATCATCAGTTGCTTGGCGATCTTGGTCGAACCGGTGAACACCAGAGTGTCGACGTCGTTGTGCAGGCCCAGGGCCTTGCCGACGGTGTGGCCATAGCCCGGCAACACGTTCAGCACGCCTTTCGGAATGCCGGCCTCGACAGCCAGTGCCGCAATGCGGATGGCGGTCAGCGGGGATTTTTCCGAAGGCTTGAGGATCACCGAGTTACCGGTGGACAGCGCCGGGCCCAGTTTCCAGCACGCCATCATCAGCGGGAAGTTCCACGGCACGATGGCCGCGACCACGCCCACCGGCTCACGGGTCACCAGACCCAGTTGGTCGTGCGGCGTGGCCGCCACTTCGTCGTAGATCTTGTCGATGGCTTCGCCGCTCCAGCTCAAGGCTTGCGCCGCGCCGGGAACGTCGATGTAAAGGGAGTCACTGATCGGCTTGCCCATGTCCAGGGTTTCAAGCAGCGCCAGCTCTTCAGCGTGCTTTTTCAGCAGGCCGGCGAAACGGATCATGGTGGCTTTGCGCTTGGTCGGCGCCAGGCGCGACCACACGCCGGAATTGAAGGTGGTGCGCGCGTTTTCCACAGCGCGCTGGGCGTCGGCGGCGTCACAGCTGGCAATCTTGCCCAGCAGGCGGCCATCGACCGGGCTGATGCACTCGAAGGTCTCGCCGGAAACGGCATCGGTGTACTCGCCATTGAGGTAAGCGCGACCTTCGATCTTCAGGTCGCGAGCCTTTTGTTCCCAGTCGGCACGAGTCAGGGTGGTCATACGAGTGTCCTCCTCTTATTGAATACGACACCCGCGTTCTCGCGGGCGCTGTCAGGAATTCTGCCCGGCCAGCCTTTCTTTCGGCCCAGGGCAACCGCCACCCTAAACCAGCGGCAGGTGAAGTTTCAATATATTTGACATAAGGCCGGCAAACGGCCTTGCGACGTTCAATTTAATAAACATAGACTTCGGCTCTACCTACCACTCGCGTCGCATTCACGGGGGAAAACAACAATGAGCATCCAGAATATCGTCGACTTCAGCCAGGCCACCACCGCCGCCGAACACTATCGTCCGGACCCGGCGAAAGTGCTCAAGGGCGATCCCGAGCAAGTGGTGTACAACCACTACAACAGCCCCTGCGGCCAGTTGAATGCCGGCGTGTGGGAAGGCGCCGTCGGCCACTGGACGGTGAACTTCACCGAGCACGAATACTGCGAAATCGTGCAGGGTGTTTCCGTACTGCGCGACCTTGATGGCAACGCCAAGACACTGCGGGTTGGCGATCGCTTCGTCATTCCGGCAGGTTTCCGGGGCACCTGGGAAGTGCTGGAACCTTGCCGCAAGATTTATGTGGCGTTTGAGCAGAAGGCCTGAAGTTTGCGCTGATTCGGACGGCCTCATCGCGGGCAAGCCCGCTCCCAGTGTTGATCACAAAACCTGTGGGAGCGGGCTTGCTCGCGAAGAGGCCCTGACAGGCACCCATTGGCAACAGGCAACAAAAAAGGCCCGTATCTCGCGATACGGGCCTTTTTCGTAAGTCCGGAAAAATCAATTACTTGATTTTGCCTTCCTTGTAGATCACGTGCTTGCGAACAACCGGATCATATTTCTTGATCTCGATTTTGTCCGGAGTAGTGCGCTTGTTCTTGTCGGTAGTGTAGAAGTGACCAGTACCGGCGCTCGAAATCAAACGAATCAATTCACGCATGATTAGCTCCCTTAAACCTTGCCATCGCGACGAAGTTCGGCCAGCACGACACTGATGCCACGCTTGTCGATGATACGCATGCCTTTGGCAGATACGCGCAGACGCACAAAACGTTTCTCTTCTTCAACCCAGAAGCGGTGATGCTGCAGGTTCGGCAGGAAACGACGACGGGTTTTGTTGTTTGCGTGGGAAATGTTGTTCCCAGTCACCGGACCCTTACCGGTAACTTGACATACTCTAGACATGCCTCAGCCCTCTAAAACCACATGCCCAACCCGGCATGGGTTGGCCGCTTAATCTCTAGTCATTGTGGCGCCAGGCGCCGCGATTCTTTAGAGGTCTTACCGGCTACACCTACAGTGAAGGAACCGGGCCCCTAGAAAAGAGCGCTGCTTTATACCAGAAAGACTGGAGAGCAACAACATTCGCTGTGCCCTGAATTGATAAAAACCCGGTTTTTGCCGCTTCAAGCGCTTTGGATAAAGGCTGCGAGCGATTGTGACCGCTCGTCGCAGAAAACCGCCATTGCGGGTTTCCCAGCCGGTCACAGCAAAAACAGGCGCCTATAGTCCACTCAAAATGAAAAAGGGGATAGTCATTTGCAAAGGAGCCCACTAGGGTAAGCCTTTTCCAGACTGCACTTGCAGATGGGCCTTCGATCTGTAAAGGAATCCGACCATGCGCCTCGCTGCTCTACCCCTGTTGCTCGCCCCTCTGCTGCTAAGCCCCCTGGCCCATGCAGCGGCCCTGAGTGTCTGCACCGAGGCCAGTCCGGAAGGATTCGATGTGGTGCAGTACAACTCGCTGACCACTACCAATGCCTCAGCCGATGTGCTGATGAACCGCCTGGTGGATTTCGACACCACCAGCGGCAAGGTGGTCCCCAGTCTCGCCGACAGCTGGGAAATCAGTCCCGATGGCCTGACCTATGTGTTCAAGCTGCACCCGCAGGTCAAATTCCACCGCACCGATTACTTCAGCCCCACCCGCGAACTGACCGCCGAAGATGTGAAGTTCAGCTTCGACCGCATGCTCGACCCGGCCAACCCGTGGCACCAGGTCGCCCAGAGCGGCTTCCCCCATGCGCAATCGATGCAGTTGCCGGCGCTCATCAAGAAGATCGACGCGCTTGACCCGCTGACCGTGCGCTTCACCCTCGATCACGCCGACTCAACCTTCCTGGCGACCCTGAGTATGGGTTTTGCCTCGATCTACTCGGCCGAGTACGCCGACAAACTGTTGAAGGCCGGCACGACGGACAAGCTCAACAGCCAACCAATCGGTACTGGCCCGTTTGTTTTCACGCGCTTCCAGAAAGACGCCTCGGTTCGCTACAAGGCCAACCCGGACTACTTCGGCGGCAAACCATCAGTGGATCCGTTGATCTTCGCCATTACCCCGGATGCCAACGTGCGACTGCAGAAATTGCGTCGAAATGAATGCCAGATTGCCCTGTCGCCCAAGCCGCTGGATGTACAGGCTGCACTGAAAGAACCGACGTTGAAGGTGGAAAAGACTGACGCCTTCATGACCGCGTTCGTCGGCATCAACAGTCAGCACCCTCCACTGGACAAGCCCGAAGTGCGCCAGGCCATCAACCTCGCCTTCGACAAGGCCAACTACGTCAAGGCCGTCTTCGAAGACACCGCCGAGCCTGCCAACGGTCCATATCCGCCAAACACCTGGAGCTACGCCAAAAACCTGCCTGGCTACCCCCATGACGTGGAGAAAGCCAAAGCATTGATGGCCAAGGCCGGGCTGAAAGACGGTTTCCAGACCACGATCTGGACTCGCCCGTCGGGCAGCTTGCTGAACCCCAATCCGAGCCTCGGCGCACAACTGTTGCAGTCGGACCTTGCGGAAATTGGCATTCAGGCCGAGATTCGCGTGATCGAATGGGGCGAACTGATCCGCCGCGCCAAGGCCGGTGAACACGATTTGCTGTTCATGGGCTGGGCCGGTGATAACGGCGATCCGGACAACTTCCTCACGCCGCAGTTTTCCTGCGCCGCGGTCAAGTCCGGAACCAACTTCGCCCGTTACTGCAACCAGGACCTGGACAAGCTGATCAGCGCCGGCAAGACCACCGGCGAGCAAGGTGTGCGCACCAAGCTCTACGAACAGGCCCAGACGCAGATCCAGCAACAGGCGTTGTGGCTGCCTTTGGCCCACCCGACGGCTTTCGCCCTGACGCGCAAGGATATCGAGGGGTACTCAGTCAGCCCGTTCGGGCGGCAGGACTATTCGAAGGTCAACCTTAAATAATCCGCAACGACACAATTCCCTGTGGGAGCGGGCTTGCTCGCGAAAGCGGCGGATCAGTCAACATCATCGTTGAATGACACACCGCTTTCGCGAGCAAGCCCGCTCCCACATAGGGACGGCGCTGAACTCAGGATTTGTATAGAGGAGAGGATTTATGCATCTGGTTCAATTCGAATTGAGTAACG
>DATMUG010000205.1:0-12117 GCA_035563915.1 Pseudomonas sp.
GCGTAATCCAGCACGATCCCGACAAAAATCGCCAAGCCGGCCCAGTGGTTGTGAAGGAACGCCTTGAAACAGCGCATCCGCTCCTTGCTGCGGGTGTACCAGAACTCCCAGGCAAAACAGCCCGCGGCTACCGCCAGCCCAAGGTGGAACCAGCCACCGAGCTCGAATTTCGAGCCGGCCAGCAGCAGGCAACCCAGCGCCAACCCCTGCAAGGTCAGGATGATCACCCGGTCCGCCTCGCCGAACAGAATCGCCGTGGATTTCACACCGATCTTCAAATCGTCATCGCGGTCGGTCATCGCGTAGTAAGTGTCGTAACCCACCGTCCACATCACGTTGGCGATCCACAGTAGCCACGCCGCCGCCGGCAGTTCGCCGGTTTCGGCGGTAAACGCCATTGGCATCCCCCAGGAAAATGCCGCACCCAGCACCACTTGCGGGTAATAGGTGTAACGCTTCATGAACGGATAAGTGCACGCCAGCGCCAGGCCGCCGAACGACAACCAGATGGTCGCCGCGTTGGTGCACAACACCAGCAGAAAACTCAGGCCCATCAGGAACGCGAAGAACACCAGCGCTTCTTTGGAGCTGATCTTGCCGCTCGGCAGCGGGCGTTGTTCAGTGCGCTTCACATGACCATCGACCTTGCGGTCTGCCCAGTCGTTGATTACGCAGCCACCGGCACGGGTCAGTACCACGCCAAGAACGAAAATCACGATATTGGCCAGCGACGGCGAGCCCTTGCCGGCAATCCACAGCGCCCACAGCGTTGGCCACAGCAGCAGATAAATGCCGATCGGCTTGTCCATGCGCGTCAGCTGAATGAAATCCCAGGCCCGTGGGTTTACGCGATTCAGGGACTTGAGCAGGCTCTGGTACATCAGCAGTTCTCCGGTTGGGCGCGGGCGGCGCTCCACAGGGTCGGCAGGAAGATTTCGGCCACCAGCACGCTCAACGTTCCGCGATCAAAGCGTGAGCGGCGGCCCCACAGTTCAGGCGCGCTGACTTCGTCGGGCAGCCATGCTTGAGGATAGTGGCAAACCTCGATGGCGCGGCGCTGGAAGGCGTGATCGCAAAACAGCAGTTCGCCCAGGGAGCGGCTGCCCAACTCGTCCATGTGCAGGCCGTCGCCCTGCAACGCGCTGCGTGCCGCGACGCTGCGGGCAAACACCCAGGCCTGGCCATGTCCACGCAAATACACTTCGCGCACCCAGCCTTCACTGCCTTCGGCAAGGTCCAGTGCGGCGCATTCGTCGTCGCGAAGCGTTTGCCAGCCTTCGAACAGCGGCGTGACGCTGAAGCCGTCATTCGACAAGTGGGTCAGGCGCCGGGTCAGCGATCCTTCGTCGAACAGCCAGTCGAGGGTAAACGGGTCGGGGAGGGGCATCAGCAGGCTTTGAGGGAGCCAGAGCGGGGCCGAACGGGGGGATTTTGAGTGCGGCACAGTGAGTCATTATTGGCAGCAAATGAGGCGGCGAGCTTAACATGTCAGCTTATAAATTTGAGTGATCCGGCTGCCGGTTGCGCCGAACAGGCTTGCATCTGACTGCCCCCATCAGTACAAAACGCCCTGAGCCGAACGGCAGCGCTTCAATCATCGACCGTTCGCGCCGGCAAAAGCCTGAATCTTGAGGAAGTACCTGAATGAAAAAGTGGCAATGTGTGGTCTGCGGCCTGATCTACAACGAAGCCGACGGCTGGCCGGATGACGGCATTGCGCCGGGCACCCTGTGGCAAGACGTGCCGGAAGACTGGCTGTGCCCGGATTGCGGCGTTGGCAAGATGGATTTCGAAATGATCGAAATCAACTAAGACTTTTAAGGAGTAGGGAATGAACGCACCTGTCGTGATCGTCGGCACCGGCCTGGCTGGCTACAACCTGGCCCGGGAGTTTCGCAAACTCGATGGCGAGACCCCGCTGCTGCTGATTACCGCCGATGACGGGCGCTCCTACTCCAAGCCGATGCTCTCCACGGGTTTTGGCAAAAACAAAGACGCTGATGGCCTGAGCATGGCCGAGCCGGGCGCCATGGCCGAGCAATTGAAGGCCGAAGTGCGCACCCACACCCGCATCAGCGGCATCGACCCGGGCCACAAGCGCCTGTGGATCGGTGAGGAAGCGGTGCACTATCGCGACCTGATCCTCGCCTGGGGCGCAGAAACCGTACGAGTACCCATCGAAGGTGACGCGGCGGACTGCGTATTCCCGATCAATGACCTGGAAGATTACGCGCGCTTTCGTGCGGCAGCGGCCGGCAAGCGTCGGGTGTTGTTGCTCGGCGCGGGGCTGATTGGCTGTGAGTTCGCCAACGACCTCAGCCTGGGCGGCTACGAAGTGCAACTGGTTGCACCCTGCGAGCAGGTCATGCCGACGTTGCTGCATCCGGCGGCGGCCGCTGCGGTTCAAGCGGGCCTGGAAAGCCTCGGCGCCCGTTTTCATCTCGGGCCGGTGCTCAATCGGCTGCAACGTGTCGCCGACGGCCTGGAAGCGCACCTCTCCGACGGCCAGGTCATTGCCTGTGACGTGGTGGTTTCGGCCATTGGCCTGCGACCGCGCATCGACCTGGCTGCCGCGGCCGGTTTGCAGGTCAACCGCGGCGTAGTGGTCGACCGTCACCTGCAAACTTCCCACGCCAACATCTACGCCCTGGGCGACTGCGCCGAGGTTGATGGGCTGAATCTGCTGTACGTCATGCCTTTGATGAGCTGTGCCAGAGCGCTGGCGCAGACCCTCGCCGGCAAGCCCACGGCGGTCAACTACGGCCCGATGCCCATCACCGTGAAAACACCGGTGTGCCCGTTGGTGGTGTCCCCGCCGCCACGGGGGTTGGAGGGCAGTTGGACAGTTGAAGGGCAAGGCGCGGATATCAAGGCGTTATGCCGCGATGCCAGCGGCAAACTGCTCGGATATGCCCTGACGGGGGCCGCGGTGATGGAAAAACTGGCCCTGAACAAAGAGCTTCCGGCGCTGCTGGCGTAAATACCGGTCGTTCTGTCGCAATCACCCTCAAGTTGCCCCGATAAAGGCCGTATCGATACTGGCGCGGCTCTTCGGTGCGTGCCATCCTCACTCCCGTCTGCCGCAGAGTAGAGCATCTGCGGCGCTTTGGGCGCTGCTCCGCAGAGGGCAGCACGGACATAACAAAAACAAACCGTCAAAGGGGCTTCACATATGCGTAAACCAGAACTCGCCGCCGCTATTGCTGAAAAAGCAGACCTCACCAAAGAGCAGGCCAACCGCGTCCTCAACGCCGTTCTCGAAGAAATCACCGGCGCCCTGCACCGCAAAGACAGCGTGACGCTGGTAGGCTTCGGCACCTTCCTGCAACGCCACCGCGGTGCCCGCACCGGCAAAAACCCGCAAACCGGTGAGCCGGTAAAGATCAAGGCCAGCAACACCGTTGCGTTCAAGCCAGGCAAATCGTTGAAAGACAGCGTTAATCCGTAATCTGTTTCCCGAACCCGCATTGCGGGGACGCGGAATGAAAAATGGGCACGCCAACCTGGTTGGGTGCCCATTTTTTGTTACTGAAACGCGGCCTCTGATCAGCTTTCAGACAGCTCCTGATACCGCAATCAAACCAAGTACTATCGAGCCAGTGAGTAGCGTTAGCAAACTCCATTGCAGCACTACAAGCTTGCACCTGAGGTCATTGGGGAATTTGTCGATATCTTCAGCACTGACGAGGCCGCGCTTCAAAAAGAAGCGGGGAAACGTAACGACAGTGGATACTGAGTACACCAGCCGAGTTTTACCTCTAAGCCCTTTATCCATGCGCGCCGGAATAGTTATGACTGAAGAGCTGTTTTTGAAGTGATCCGATATGACATTCCCCTTGGTGTATCCCAAGTACAGTGCAATCCCAAATACAATCAGTGCTCCGCCAAAAATTGTCAGCCCAACGATTACGAATAGTGCATCTGCAAAGCTGATATTCATTGGGTCGCCTCAAAAATCCGCTCGCCGATTATCTCGCCTGCAATTCCCCCAAGAGCGCTTGAAGCATAAGAGCCTGCACCCACAATAAGAATGCCGCAGGCCAACATTCCCAATCCGCCTGTTGGAACACTCAATCCCACACAAATTGCTCCGACAGCTGAGGTTGAGAGGGCCGCACCCGCAATACCGCCACCTACAACTCCACCGGTAAAACTGCCCCCCTCAGTAAACCTGATTCGTTCACACGCTTCGGTGCTCCCCGCCGTACACACATCCTGAACCTTTAAAGCAGATGCCCCACCGCCGATAGCTGTACCGAGCCAACCGCCGTACTTGATGTATTTAGAAGCCTTCGCCACACCTTCCAGGTGAGTTGCGTAGCCCGGTATCTGCCCGGCTGGACTGGCGGCGGTCCAGAGGTGAACGAGGCTTTGACTGGAAATACCCAACATCTTTTTCAGATTGATGTGCTCAGGGAAACCGATGCCCTTGCGGGTAAGCGCTGTCATATGGGTATTGAGTTGTGCGAGCAGACGTTGGCGTTCTGCGAAGAATGTTGGCGAGCGCAGGTTTCCATCTCTTTGCAGTGTTTTTTGTTGCAACTCTTCGAGATCCTCAATGGCCCGGCCAACGTTATCCAGATTGTTTTTGAAAATGCTTGCGCCAACGCCGATGACGGTCGAGCCATGGCTCAGGAAAGACTGGATGACATCACGGTGTTGCACCATGAAATCCGCTTCTTCCGGACTGAGGGTTTCAATAATCCGATTGGTCTTGGCCGCCACCTCCATGAGCACGGCTTCTTCGCGGGTGCATTGGTGATTAGCAGGATCACCAAGCACGATCATCGAGCCCGCTTTGACATCCCCCAAGTTGGGGTTCAGCAACTTGAATTTATCCATCACCGCCGGGTCGCGCAGGGTGAACAGGTTGGCTTCGAGTTGTTCGCGGCTGGTGCTTTTGGGGACGATGTAGAAGCCTGGCTCCGCAGTCTCTTCGCTGGCGTACAGGATGATTGTTGGCGCGGATGCATCGCTGGATGATTGCGGGGTTAAGGGGTGGCCGCCGGTGGAGGTTGCCTGTGTTGCGGATGTCCGAGGGGCGGGCGCCGCAGTGCCACGGCGGGATTCATAATCGCTTTTGAAGTATGAGGGGATAAGACCTGCCCGACAGGGGCAACCGCTGAAGCTGTCCAGCGAACCGGCTGCCAGCCTGCCATGGCTGTTGATGTAGGGAATACCGCCCTGGATTCGGTAGGTTTTTCCGTCTTTGCCGCAGGTGACCAGGTCTCCTTCGCGAGCATGGGCCACGCCGTACATCATGACGCGTTTATCCCCTTCCATGACTTCGCCATCGCAGGTGGTTTTGTCGCCGAAACGGATGAAGTGTCCTTTAGCCATTGATTGAGTTCCCTTCTATTGGTGCCTTGAGGCTTGCCATTACGATGCGTAGCACCGACTCAGGTTGAGTTGGCCTTGCGCAAAGTACTGGTGAAAAGACGGAACTCAATACGGAAGGGGGTAAACCAGACGCTTCCTACGCGAGCTTCAGAAAGACGTAGGGACTTGTGTAGGAACGTTTGCTTCCAGCCGTGGCTTGACCAAGAAAAACCCCGATTGAGGTCATTCCCAATCGGGGTTTTTTCTGCGGTGCGGGTCAGCTGGCCCGGCTGTGTTGCCTGGCTAGAATCGCCGCCATTTCTGGCTCATCCAGATGATCCAGCGCGCGCTCCACCAGCAAGTGCACACCATCGGCCATGCGGCTGAGCGCCAGGGCTACGGAGCGGCGTGAGCCGTCTACGTCGTCGGCGAGGTCGGCGGCGATGGCACTGATGGACAGCAGGTCTTCGGAGGCGTTGGCCAGGAGGGCTTCGGTGTTGATGTCCGGGCAGACGCTGAAGAGTTGGCCGTTACGTTTGGGTGGTTTCTTTGCGGAGGACGGGAAGTGATGGTCTAGGGCGCGCTCGGCGGCTTCGTGGAGTGTCTTTGAATCGATGCTTTCGTAGGGCGATGCAGGATCGGTGTCTGGCGGGTTAGGCGTTACTTTGAACATGATCTTCAATTCCGTAAGTGATGCCGACACCGCTTCGCGACTAAACGAGAGGGTGGCGGCTGTACGCAGGTTAGTCGGACCGGGGAATTGAAGAAGCCGGCGCACCCGAAGGTGCCCTGCGCACAACCACCATCAAATGCAGGTAGGAACTACCTGTCTGACAGACGCTTGCGCAACTTCAATTACCAGCGGGCGACTAAACCCGATCACTGACAATCAGTGACGGAAATCAAGTTATCGACCGACGTTAAGGCGCACAAGCCGGCGGATTCTGGCTTAACTGTAGGCAGAGGCACAAGGCGTTGTAGCTTTCACGAAGTAAATCTGACGACGCTTAAACAAGTGTCGTCAGGCGATGTTTAATCGTGGAAATGTGCGCTCTTGATAGATATGGGGGCTGACACCTTTTGCTATGCGGCGTTAAGCACGAAAGACATGCGCCGTTGGATGTCGGCCCGGTTAGAAGTGCAATCGTTGATCGAACCTGCGATCCATGCGTCAGTAATTCTTGACATCAAGGATTCACCCAAGGCTTACCAAGTGAAAGCGTGATGAGATAACGCTCTTCGGTGGGGTGCCGGTAGTCTCTAAAGCGGCTAACCACCAACATCGCTTGGTATTTGTCACCGGCTCGCCAGTAAGCGGAACCCCCTTTGTTCACATCGCGCAATTGAGCACGCCATTGCGGTGTGTCGGCGAAGGATGGAAAGTCTCCGGTCCGGATTGGCGTCCAGCCTCCTTGGCGCCATTGCTCCTGTAAATCCAATACGACCTTGAGCGTATCGTCGAGCAATAGGGGCTCGATTTGAGGGGACATGCGCACGCCGTCGATTAATTCATCATCGAACATAACGGTGAAAAAGCGGGCCTGAGGCGTCACGAATCCATATTGAGGGTCTGCAAAACGCAGTTGCGCATCTGACTTGGGAATACTGAACCAAGCGTGACCAGGGATCGCGGGGCCAATCGTTGCACTGGAGCGTTGGCGCATCGCTTCGTAAGGCTCGCCGATCACCAGTGCAATTTCCGGCGTGCCTGATAGCGCTTGAATTGCCGTCACTGTAATAGCGGCAGCGGCTGCCAGTGCAAGCAGTCCCCGTCGCCAGCCTATGGTTCGCCTACGGATCATCGAACGCCCAGACCTGTGGCAATGTCCAGAATCGCCAGTTCGATCAGGTGGCGATCGGAGCGTTTTAGAAGGTTATCAAACTGCTCTGCGGCTCTAAGCACGAAAGCCATGCGTTGTTCGACATCGGCCAAGTCGGCAGCGAAGTCGTTGCTGAAGCCTATCGTGCGTCCGTCCCTGCTGGGGTGGCACTGGCTGGCCAAGGTCAGTTCGATTGCTTCAGCAGCACCGGAGGGTATGCCAGTGACATAAGAGAGATGGTTACCTCGCAGCAGAATCACCAATCGCGTGTCGCTGTACATGGCTGGTTGCAAGATGTTGATTTGTTCGTGTCTGGCAAGATGCTCAACACTATTTGCGAGGTTGCCAACTTCGATGGCCTCGAAAGCTTGAAGAATTTGATCGTGGTCAACCCCAAACTTCAGTGTCTCCTGCTCAACTGGCCACAAGACAGGATATTGAGTGTCCCCATAAATGTTCTTCCGCGAAGGTAAACAGGTTTCTAGCGACTTAAACCCCCGCTCCTTATAGAAAACATGCAGCGGATACACATCCAAAAATAACGTGGTATTGCCCATCGCCAGCATTTCATAGACGTGCTGCAGTTGCTGTTGCACGAGCGATAGCGGTTCACCGTTGGGCTGGAAATCCATGAAACTCGGCATTGGGTTATTGCTTCGGGCTTGCTCGTATTCCCGTTGTGCTTGCTCAAGGTCCCGAGCGTTTGCTTGGCGTTCGCGTTTACTTCCCCAGTTGAACAAGCCGGAGAGTTTATTCTTGAACGCGTTCTCCCGACGTTGTTTTGCCTCATATTCGTGTTGGATTTTCTCCATAGACTCAGCAGCATGCAGAAGGCCGCATCCCACCTGCTTTGAAGCAAAGGCCGCAAGGCCCGCCCACTGGAAGCGCTGATCGTCCAGCCAAAGGTTGGCGTAGGCCGCATTGATCGCGCTGTTTCGCGCCTTGGGATCCGCTATCAACCTGCCGCCCGGTGCCACGATGGCTTCGGCTCTCTGCTGGTAACCGCGCCAGAGGTTTTCGCAGACCAGACCCGGCAGCTCGCTGGAAGCGGGTGTAGCGGCCTTCGTCGCTGGCGTGAAGCCGCTTGATCGTGGCGCAATCGGCTGACCTCCGGTAGTTGGCGTGGCTTGTTGAGCGGCAGTCAGCGCGGTGTGCTGTGCTGTATCGATGCGTGATTCGTACGAGGCTGAGAAATCCGAGGCGTGCAACGTCGCCCTGCAAGGGCAACCGCTGCGACTGTGCAGCGTGCCAGCACGCAATCGTCCATTTTTCCTCATGTAAGGAATACCGCCCACAATCTCGTAGGTTTTGCCGTCCACGCCGCAGCGGACCGGGTCGCCTTCGCACGCATGGGCGCGGTCATTCATGCGGCTGCTTGTATCGGCGCCCGTAACCTCGCCTCCACAGGTGGTCTTGTCACCTAGAAGGATGAAGTGCCCTTTAACCATCATTGAACTCCCTGTCTTTCAAAGCAGGCATCGCACGGCCATTAACGGTGCATTGCACCGACTCAGGCGTTCAGTTGGCCTTATGCGAGGGCTTGGGCGAAGAGGCAATAGGGGGTGGCTGAGGTCGATCCGGACAATTCCTACGAGGACTTCGGAAAAGGGAAGGAAGAGTTGTGGGAGTTTTTTACTTCTGCTGGGCACCCTGGTTTGCTCAAAGAAAAACCCCGGAGGGCGGCAATGCCCTTCGGGGTTATGTTGTTCATGGGGCGCCAGGGCAACGGAGCGGCTTTAGCCGCCTACATCGTCGGCCGCTCTTCAAGGCAACTCCAACCCCCCCGAAGCCTTGTGCAACTTACGCAAGTGCTCGCCAATCTGCTTCACATTCTCCTCATTGGCCGCCATCTCCGCCGCTCGCTCCGGCTCCAGCAGGGCCCGCACTTCCTTGTCCAGATCCCCACTCAACACCAGCAGCTGTTTCTGCCGCTCGCTGCTTTCCGATTCCAGGCGTTGCCATTCATTCGGTTGCGGCAAGCCATAGCCGCCGCTGCCGAGCAGTTCGGCCGGGCGGCTGAGGAAGCCGCTGTTGTCGAGGATTTCCCGCAGGGTCTGGTTGGCTTTGTCCATGCCGCCGTTTTTCAGTTCTCGGGCGCCCAGGTAGCGTTGCTTCACTTCATCCTGAGCCAGCAACAATTGCCGACGGAAGCTGGCTTGCTCGAGCAGGAGCAGGGCGGCGCTGGTGCGCAAATCCGCCTGTTCGAACCATTGGCGCCGCTCTTGGGCTTTCAAGTCCAGCCAGTCTTCGACTTTGTCCTGTTTGATCGGCAGGCGTTTTTTCAGCACCTCGAACATGGCCTGATAGCGATCGCGGAAGGAGTCGAAGCGATAGCCCAGGCGCAGGGCTTCCTTGGGATCGTCCAGCACGCTGGTATCGGCCAGGCCCCGGCCCTTGAGCACTTCCAGCAGGCCGTTGGGCATGATGTTGTCCAAGGCGACCAGTTTTGAATTGTTGGTACCGCCGCGCAACAGCTTCAGCTCTTCGACAGCGCAATTGTTGGAGAGGAAGAAGTAGTTGCCGTCGTAGCTCCAGTGCATTTCGGCGGCTCGTTCCACCACGTTTTCGATTTCGCTACGCGACAGGTTCAATGGCACGGAAGCCAGGCTGCGCAGTTCGGTTTTGGTGTACTCATCGATGACCTGGGCCAGCGGCAGCACGAACAGGCGAGAAGGGTACTTGCCCACCAGTCCATCCCAGCTCGACAGCTGCACGTCGCCGACGAAGGCGCGGTAGGACAACACCAGATGCTGGTCCAGATCGAGCCGGCAATCCGGGCCACGTGGGCGCCCCGGTTTACAAATCACCAGGCGCAACATGCTGTGACCCCAGCGACTGACCCAGTTCTGGTTGGCCTCGGCCAGCAGATAGTCGACGGCGTACACCCGCTCCGGGTCGACCTGGCCCAATGGTGTCTTGGCGAAGTCATTACCGGCATTGAGAAATGCGAAGGTTTTTGCGCAGGTGTCCTTGGCGGCGGGCGCCCAGCCGAAGTGTTCTTTGTAGTAGCGGTACAGCGCTGGACGGCGGCAGGCGTAAGTCGGGTCGAGGAGGAAGTACTCCATGTTCACCGCGACGAATTCCTTGGGGCTGCTCGTTTCGTAGATGTCCGGGCTGCGCGCGATCTGGCGGTTGTGCTGTTCGCGCTCACCGCGACGGCCGACATATTGCTGCCAGCCGGCGAGGTCGAGCAGGCGCGGATCGTCGCTGAGGGTGAATCGGCGACCGGACTGGCCGCGACATTCGTCGGGAATGCCTACCAGCCCAGCACTGTTTTCCTGGCGGGTACAGCGCTGGATCAACGTGCGTTCCGCCTTGGTCCACAGGCGCGAACGATCATAAATGTGGGTCAGCTCGTGCAAGACCGTGGCGAGCATTTCCCGGCGCACGGTGCCGTGGGGGCGATAGGTTTTTTTGCTGGCGGCGGTCCCGTCCGTGAGGCTGGCCAGCAGCTTGCGATTCAGATCGAGTTCAGACACCAGCGATGCCTGGCCATAGGCATTGGTGGGCATGTCATCGGTCCAGCCGACGTCGATGCGCCGGTCGAGTTGCTCGATGAAGCGCGGCGGTAGCGCTTGCATGGCTTCATCGAGCAACGCCTGGCTGGCTCGCTGTTGAGAGGGGGTCAGGCCGTCAGTCTTGAGATGTAGTTCAAGGCCGGCGTGGGCGCTGCTGCCGATCAGCAACAGCGTCCCGGCCAGCAGCCAGGCGAGTGCAGGCCTCACAGTGCGAGAATGGCTTCGGCGAGATCCTGATCACTGGCGTCGCGGGCTTCCGGTACGCGGGTGCGCAACAAGTCGAGGGCCGCTTCCAGGTGGGCACCACGGATATCGCCATTGGTTGCAACGAAGCTGGCGGCATCATCCTGAGCCTCACGGACGATTTTCGAATCGCGAATGGATGTGGTGGTGTCGGATGTGAAATCGAGTGTGCGTTGGGTGGCACGAATGAGCATGTTACTGGTGGCAACCAGGGTATGGGCCTGGGCCATATCGGCCAACAACAGCAGGCCGAGGGTGGCGGCAATCAGCGGGCTACGCATGGAACAACTCCGGAAAAACTTGGGATAACTATTGGACGAGAATTACTTGTGCCAGTTCAAGGTCGCTGGCATGAAGTTTTGGCTGGGTCTGACGCAGATATAGCAGGGCTGACTCCAGTTGTGCGCCTCTCAGTTGACCGTCACTGGCGATGAACGCCGCGGCGTCATCCCGGGCGGCGAGCAGCATTTTATGGTCGAAGGGCGCGGCGGTCACCATGCTGGTGGCATATCCGCTGACCACGATGCCTTGAGTCGACAGATTGAAGGCGTCATAGGCATGGGCCGACACCGAACAGTTAGCTGCAAGAAAGGCTGAAGTGATAAGCAGACAGGAGAGAAAACGCATGAGACTCGACGGTTGAGCGTGAGTCTCAAGGCTAGCGCAACGCCCGATCTAGAGCCAGCGCCAATGAGGGACACTTGTAGCGTGTCCCTCGTTGATGCAGGCGCTTAGATCGTCAGGATGGCTTGCGCCAGTTGTGCGTCGGTTGCGTTGAGTTGTGGAGCCTGGTGGCGGATGTGGTCCAGTGCGCTTTCCAGTTTCACGCCGCGAATGGCGCCTTCGCTGGCGACGAAGCTGGCGGCATCGTCACGGGCCGCGAGGACGATTTTGTCGTCATGAAAGGAGGAAGTGACATCAGAGGTGGCATCGGAGCTGGACTTGAGGGCTCCAACAACCGCATCGGTGGTCACGATGAAGCTGGTGGCGTTGGCACTGGCAGCCACGGCTAGCAGGGCTGCAGCGCTAAGCAGACGAAGACTGGACATGGTGTAACTCCTTTGGGAAAGCCGATTGAGAAGTGGCGCAGGGTCTGATGTGTCGAAGGTTAGACACTCCGCGTTCGCAATGTTCTGAATGGATATTAGGCCCGCTTTAGCGGGTTCGAATAGCCCATATGAACAAAACGCAACGTAGGAGCTGCCGAGGGCTGCGAT
>DATMUG010000206.1:0-4101 GCA_035563915.1 Pseudomonas sp.
GAGCGGGCTTGCCCGCGATGAGGCCAGTGAGTTCACTGCAAAATTCAGCACTGAAACTCAATTTTCCTGGGCCCTGTAGGCCCCCGGCGTCAACCCCGTCCACTTCTTGAACGCCCGATGAAACGCCGACGGCTCGGAAAACCCCAGTTGCTCGGCGATCTGCTGCAAGGGCAGGTCATTGCGGCTCAGATGGTAGATCGCAATATCGCGGCGCAACTGATCCTTCAACTCCTGAAAACTGGTGCCTTCCTCGCGCAGATGCCGGCGCAGCGTCTGCGGGCTGATGTGCAGATGCGTGGCCACGGCATCCAGGTCCGGCCAGCGTGAGCTGTCGCGACTGAGCAAGCGTCGCAGCTGGCTGCTCAGGCTATGGCCGTCATCCGGGCGCGACAACAGATCGGCGGGCGAGCGTTCGAGAAAATGCTTGAGGGTGCGTTCGTCCTGCAGCAGCGGCATGTTCAGGTAGCGACTGTGAAACAGCAGGCTGCTCTGTGCAGTGCCGTTGTTTATATCGCTGAAAACCAGAGGGCACGAGAACAGTAAATCGTATTCGGCGCCGTGTTCCGGGCGCGGGTAGCTGAACGTGGCCTGCTCCAGGCGAATGCGTTGGCCGATCAGCCAGCTGCCGAATCGGTGCCAGGTCACGAGCAGGCATTCGCTGAGAAAGTGATCCGGGTCCCAAAGCTGCGAATCAGCCAGGCACAGGCGGATCATTTGGTCTTCACGGGCCATCGTCAGGCGCGGGGCGTCAGGGAATAGGCTATAAAACAATAAGCCGCGATTGAGTGCCTTTTCCAGGTTGCGGCAATGAATCACGGCATGACACATCATCGCGAAGCTGCCCGGAACGCTGCGGCCTTGCCCGAACCCCAGGTATTCGTCGTTCAGTTCCAGCCTCAGCGATTGCAGCAGTTGGGTGAACTGCTCCGGTGCAATGCGCGCGCGCGGTTCATCGAGCAATTCGGGGCTGATCCCCAATTGCTGCAACAGTTGCGAATAGTCGTAGCCTTGCCGCTGTGCACCGCGCAAGGCGGCGCGGGCGAAATGACTGGCGATGGTGCGTTCGCGCATGACAGGTCAATCCATCCATTGAGCGACGGATGGTAGCTGCGGTCTGGAGGGGTGAACAAGGCGGATATCCGCCAAATTGCAGGATGCGTTCAGGGCAATGGGCGGAAATCCGCCACGGTGTTGTGACCGCAGGCAGGCAGGGAATCTCCCGCAACACCTGATATCAAAAGGCTTGCAGCGATTTCGTGAAAGGTGGCACGGGCCTTGCGATGCAACAGGCAGATGCCTGCCGTCGCGCAGCTCGAAAAAACAAATCCCTCCAGTGCAGGAGGGTTCGCAAATGAGGTCTCGTGGGCAACAGATGGATGTTGTCAGCGCGCACTCTTGAGGAACTTTGCAATGACGACTCGTCAGCCACTGTACAAATCCCTGTATTTCCAGGTGATCGTCGCAATTGTCATCGGTATTTTGCTCGGTCACTACTATCCACAGCTCGGCGTGGCCGTGAAGCCGTTGGGTGACGGGTTCATCAAGCTGATCAAAATGATCATCGCACCGATCATCTTCTGCACCGTCGTCAGCGGTATCGCTGGCATGCAGAACATGAAGTCGGTCGGCAAGACCGGCGGTTATGCACTCCTGTACTTCGAAATCGTTTCGACCATTGCGTTGCTGGTGGGGCTCATCGTGGTCAACATCGTGCAGCCAGGCGCTGGCATGCACATCGATGTGACCACCCTGGATGCCTCGAAAGTGGCGACCTACGTGGCGCAAGGCGCTGATCAGAGTGTGATCGGCTTCCTGATGAACATCATCCCGTCCACCATCGTCGGCGCGTTCGCCACGGGCGACATCCTGCAAGTGCTGATGTTCTCGGTGATCTTCGGTTTCGCCCTGCATCGCCTGGGTGCCTATGGCAGGCCGCTGCTGGACTTCATCGATCGTTTCGCCCATGTGATGTTCAACATCATCAACATGATCATGAAGCTGGCGCCCATCGGTGCGTTCGGTGCCATGGCCTTCACCATCGGTGCCTACGGCGTCGGCTCGCTGGTGCAGCTGGGTCAACTGATGGCTTGCTTCTACATCACTTGCGTGCTGTTCATCCTGATCGTGCTGGGCGGTATCGCACGTGCTCACGGCTTCAGCGTGCTGAAAATGATCCGCTACATTCGTGAGGAACTGCTGATCGTACTGGGTACTTCCTCTTCGGAATCGGTGCTGCCACGCATGCTGATCAAGATGGAGCGCCTGGGTGCACAGAAGTCCGTGGTGGGCCTGGTGATCCCGACCGGTTACTCGTTCAACCTCGACGGTACCGCGATCTACCTGACCATGGCGGCGGTGTTCATTGCCCAGGCAACTGACGCCCACATGGACATCACGCACCAGATCACCCTGCTGGTGGTCCTGCTGCTGTCCTCCAAAGGCGCCGCGGGCGTTACCGGTTCGGGCTTCATCGTACTGGCCGCCACCCTGTCCGCCGTGGGCCACCTGCCGGTTGCCGGCCTGGCGCTGATTCTCGGTATCGACCGTTTCATGTCCGAGGCCCGAGCCCTGACCAACCTGATCGGCAACGCCGTTGCCACCATCGTTGTGGCCAAGTGGGTGAAGGAGCTGGACACCGACGTGCTGCAATCCGAACTGGCCTCGGGCGGGCGCGGCATCGCCGACGAGCGCACCGAAGACGGTCTGGAAGTGGTTCACACGCCGACCGCAAGCAGCGTCAAATAAGCGCTTGAAGTAAGTTTGGCTGCATGAAAAACCCGCTTCGGCGGGTTTTTTCTTGCCCCGGATTTGAGCGCAAAGGTCAGCGCAACTGTTGCAAAAGGTGATTGCTCGAGCGCGCTTGGCTGCCTAGGCTGGGGCATCGTTTAGGGAGAACACCCCATGCTCGGTCCACTGGCATCACTCAAGGTTCTGGATTTCTCGACATTGCTGCCGGGGCCGTTTGCCTCGCTTTTGCTGGCGGACATGGGCGCCGAGGTGCTGCGCATCGAATCACCGACCCGAATGGACCTGCTGCGGGTGCTGCCGCCTCACGATCAGGGGGTGTCGGCCAGTCATGCCTACCTCAACCGCAACAAGCGCAGCCTGGCCCTGGACCTCAAGCAGCCCGAGGCGCTGGAGGTGATCAGGCAGTTGCTCAGGGACTACGACATTGTGCTGGAGCAGTTCCGCCCCGGCGTCATGGAGCGCCTGGGGTTGGGCTATGAGGCGCTTAAGGCGATCAATCCGAAGCTGATTTATGTGTCGATTACCGGCTATGGCCAGACCGGTCCGTATAAGGATCGCGCTGGTCATGACATCAACTACCTCGCGCTGGCCGGGCTTTCGAGTTACACCGGCCGCGCCGACAGTGGGCCTGTGCCTTTGGGGCCGCAGGTGGCGGATGTTGCGGGCGGTTCTCTGCATGGGGTGATTGGCCTGTTGGCGGCGGTGATTGCCCGACAGCAGACCGGGCAGGGGCAGCATCTGGATATCAGCATGACCGACTGCGCGTTCAGCCTGAACGCCATGGCAGGTGCCGGGTACCTGGCCTGTGGCGTCGAGCCGGGCAGGGAAGACCAGGTACTCAATGGCGGCAGCTTCTACGATTATTACCGCTCGCGGGACGGTCGCTGGTTATCGGTGGGCAGTCTGGAGCCAGGTTTCATGAAGCCATTGTGCGTGGCCCTGGGTCTGGAAGAATTGGCGGGCCTGGGCCTGTCGCCGCAACCGGCACAGCAGAAGAAGCTCAAGGACGCCCTGAAAGCCGAGTTCGAGAAACATGACTTTGCTGAATTGTGCGCGCTGTTTGCCGAACTGGATGCCTGCGTCGAGCCGGTGTTGAGTCTTGGCGAGGCGGTGCGCCATCCGCAATTGCAGGCGCGGGAGTTGGTCACCCAGGTACCTCGGGGTGATGGTTCGAGCCAGGCGCAGATGGCGTGTCCGTTGAAGTTTTCAGAGGGGTTGCCCAAGCCAAGGCATATTGGCGCGGCGTTGGGGGAACATACGGAGCAGGTGTTGGAGGAGTTGGGGTTCAGTGTGCAGCGGATTGAAGAGCTGCGGCGGGCCAAGGTGATTCTCTAGCGTCTGAACCGGCCTCTT
>DATMUG010000207.1:0-7133 GCA_035563915.1 Pseudomonas sp.
AGGCCGGGGGCAACGAACCCGTGATGGAATTTTTAAAGACATGAGCGACCTAGAACTCGACCCGCAAGCCCTGCAACAGGAAGAAAACTCCCTGATCGCCCTGCGCAAGGAAAAGCTTGCTGCCGAGCGCGCCAAGGGCAACGCCTTCCCGAATGACTTCCGCCGTGAAAACTACTGCGATGCCTTGCAGAAACAGTACGCGGACAAGACCAAGGAAGAGCTGGCAGAGGCTGCAATCCCGGTCAAGGTTGCCGGTCGCATCATGCTCAACCGTGGCTCGTTCATGGTGATCCAGGACATGACCGGTCGCATCCAGGTTTATGTCAACCGCAAGACCCTGTCGGAAGACACCCTGGCCGCGGTGAAAACCTGGGACATGGGCGACATCATTGCCGCCGAAGGCACCCTGGCCCGTTCCGGCAAGGGCGACCTGTACGTGGAAATGACCCACGTGCGCCTGCTGACCAAATCCCTGCGCCCGCTGCCGGACAAGCACCATGGCCTGACCGACACCGAGCAGCGCTATCGCCAGCGTTACGTTGACCTGATCGTCAACGAAGACGTGCGCCAGACCTTCCGCGTACGTTCGCAAGTCATCGCCCACATCCGCAGCTTCCTGATGAAGCGTGACTTCCTGGAAGTGGAAACGCCGATGTTGCAAACCATCCCGGGCGGCGCGGCAGCCAAGCCTTTTGAAACCCACCACAACGCGCTGGACATGGAAATGTTCCTGCGTATCGCTCCAGAGCTGTACCTCAAGCGTCTGGTGGTGGGCGGCTTTGAAAAAGTGTTCGAGATCAACCGCAACTTCCGTAACGAAGGCGTTTCAACCCGTCACAACCCAGAATTCACCATGTTGGAGTTCTACCAGGCTTACGCCGACTACGAAGACAACATGGACCTGACCGAAGAACTGTTCCGTGAGCTGGCGCAGCTGGTGCTGGGCAGCACCGACGTGCCGTATGGCGACAAGGTGTTCCACTTCGGCGAGCCGTTCGCGCGTCTGTCGGTGTTCGACTCGATCCTCAAGTACAACCCCGAGCTGACCGCTGATGACCTGAACGACATCGACAAGGCTCGCGAGATCGCCAAGAAAGCCGGCGCCAAGGTGTTGGGCTTCGAAGGCCTGGGCAAACTGCAAGTGATGATTTTCGAAGAACTGGTCGAGCACAAGCTGGAGCAGCCGCACTTCATTACCCAGTATCCGTTCGAAGTGTCGCCGCTGGCCCGTCGTAACGACGAGAACCCGAACGTCACCGACCGTTTCGAACTGTTCATCGGTGGTCGTGAAATCGCCAACGCCTACTCCGAGCTGAACGATGCGGAAGACCAGGCCGAGCGTTTCATGGCGCAGGTGGCCGACAAGGACGCCGGCGACGACGAAGCCATGCACTACGACGCCGACTTCGTTCGCGCGCTGGAGTACGGCATGCCGCCAACGGCCGGAGAAGGTATCGGCATCGACCGCCTGGTGATGCTGCTGACCAACTCACCGTCGATCCGCGACGTGATCCTGTTCCCGCACATGCGTCCGCAAGCGTAACGGGTTCAATAAAAAAACCGCCTCCAACAGGCGGTTTTTTATTGCCTGTCTGGTACAAACGTATCAAATGGTTAATTTTGAAGTAGAGAGAGGAATTCCTGTCGTGATCCATGCAAGGGCTCAAGAAGGTGCAGCGGGTATCGCCACTGCGGTCGCTGAAAGTGTTCAGTACCAGGGTCGCAAGGCCAGCCGTCAGGGCAGCGAACAGCGTCGGCAGGACATTCTCGATGCGGCGATGCGTATTGTCGTGCGCGACGGCGTGCGCGCGGTGCGCCACCGGGCCGTGGCTGCCGAGGCCAATGTGCCCCTGTCGGCGACCACTTACTACTTCAAGGACATCGATGACCTGCTGACCGATACCTTCGCTCAATACGTGGAACGCAGCGCGGCGTACATGGCCAAGCTGTGGGATAACAACCAGGGTTTGCTGCGCGAGATGATCGCCAGTGGCGATGGCAGCCCGCAGGCGCGCAAACACCTGGCGGACGAGCTGGCGCGGCTGATGACCGACTACGTTCACCGGCAACTGGTGACGCGTCGCGAGCATTTGATGGCCGAACAGGCGTTTCGCCAGGAAGCGCTGCTCAATCCGCGCCTGGCCCAACTGGTGCGTTCCCACCAGCAAATCCTGCTGCAGGGCTCCTGCCAGCTTTTCGAGGTATTGGGTTCGCGCGAGCCACAGCAGGATGCCAAAGTGTTGACGGCTATAATCGGACGGATGGAGTATCAGGGCCTGCTCAACGACACCGAGCCGGCCGCCGAAGAGGAAATGCTCGGCATACTGACGCGTTATATGCATTTGGTGCTGGCTTCGGTTTAATCCCCAGAGGGCGACGCTAAACCCCTGTGGGAGCGGGCTTGCTCGCGAAGACGGTGTGTCAGTCGATATCGATGTTGAATGTTGTGCCGCTTTCGCGAGCAAGCCCGCTCCCACCCTGGGATGGAGTTTGTTCCAAAAAAAGGGAGTGTTGAATGAAAGCCTGGCGTGTCGTAGCGATCGCCTTGTCGTTCCTGCTGCTCAGTGGCTGCCTGGTGACCTTCGAGGCGCCGCTGCCCACCAGCGAGCCCGCGCCCAAGGGATTGCTCGGCAAATGGACCAGCACCAATGCCTGGGGCGAGCCGGTCAATCTGGAACTGACCCGCGTCGGTGACAATCGCTATCAGGCCGTCAGCTACTTCAGGGCCAGGCCCGGGGAGCGCGAAGCCTATCCCTTCACGGTGTCGCGTCACGGCAGTCGCTGGTATCTCTCGGCAAAGGTGCCGGCTCAGTTCGGCGGGCATTTCACCATTGCCGGGTTCGAACTCACCGACAAGCATGAACTGGTGGTGTACAACCTCGACCTTGAGCAGATCAAGCAGGCCCTCGGGCAGAAAGCGCTCAATGGCTCAAGCTTCCAGACCGACGACGGAGAGGGCGTGTTGATCGACAGTCAGATTGATCAGGTATCCGCTTATCTCGACGACCCGGCCAATTCCGATGTGTTCGTCGAAGCGGTACGCTACCAGCGCCAGGCCAAAGCCAAATAACCATCACGTTTTCTTCAGGAGTTACCGGTGGACGAATACCAGCAGTCGATACGCATTCTGTCCGATCGCATTGTGCTGGCGCAGACGCCGATCCGTGTCCTCGACGCGGTCAAGTGGGACGACAACATCCGTAAGAATTTCCTCAAGGCCAAGGGCAAGGAAATGCCGGCGGTGGACCGTGACTATTACCTCAACCGGCCACTGTCGTTCGACTCCAGCAAAGTGAAGCTGGAGTTCCAGAACATCGAGCGCGACATCACCCGCCAGCTCGGTCAGTTCAACCCGGTCGGCCAGATCATGCGCCGCATGTGCAAGGAATACCGGATGGTGGTGCGCATGCTCGAGGCGCGCGGCACCGAGGACTTCGGCCTGATTTCCCAGGAGCTGTATGGCGCGGCCTCCGACGCGTTCCATGCCGGTGATCCCACGCTGTCCGACCTGGGCATGATGCTGTCTGAATACCTGAACAACATCGACGGCCGTGGCGATCTCAAGGATGAGCCGAAGACGATGACCGCCAAGGACGCGGTCGAGATGCTGCAACATCGCTTGAACAAGGTGTTCGGTGAGGCAGAAGAGACCATTCGGGTGTTCGAGTCCGACGGGATTGTTGCCGATGCGGCGGCGGGTGCGGACTACATCAAGATCCGCACTGACGCGATGTTCAACCAGCGTGACGTTCGCGCCCTGGAAGTCCACGAAGGGCTGGTACACGTCGGCACCACCCTCAATGGCCTGAACCAGCCGATCTGCACCTTCCTCGCCAAGGGCCCGCCCTCATCGACGGTGACCCAGGAAGGCCTGGCGATCCTGATGGAAATCATCACCTTTGCGTCCTACCCGAGCCGTCTGCGCAAACTGACCAACCGCACCCGCGCGATTCACATGGTCGAGGAGGGCGCGGACTTCCTGCAGGTGTTCGAGTTCTTCCGCGAACAAGGCTTCGAGATGCCCGAGAGCTACAGCAACGCCAGCCGCGTGTTCCGCGGTTCGACGCCGACAGGTCTGCCATTTACCAAAGACTTGTCCTACCTCAAGGGCTTCATCATGATTTACAACTACATTCAACTGGCCGTGCGCAAAGGCAAGCTGGAGCAGATACCGCTGCTGTTCTGCGGCAAGACCACGCTTGAGGACATGCGGACCCTGCGTCAGTTGGTGGATGAAGGCATGGTGGTGCCGCCCAAGTACCTGCCGGAACAGTTCCGCGACATGAATGCGTTGTCGGCGTGGATGTGCTTCTCCAACTTCCTCAATCACCTGAGCCTGGACCGGATCGAGGCGGATTACTCCAACATCCTCTAGGCAGGCGCCGAACCTGTGGGAGCGGGCTTGCCCGCGATGGCGGATTGAGATTCAACATCTATGTCGCTTGACCTATCGCTATCGCGGGCAAGCCCGCTCCCACAGGTAGCCCATTTCCCACGGGATTGTGTTCCAACCCATCACCTGCGAGGTTTCAACGGATGAGAATCCTCGGCACCCTCTGCCTCGTCCTGGCCCTGAGCGGTTGTAGCTCGCTACTGTTCTACCCCGAACCCGGCCAGCTCTTCACCCCGGAAAAAGCCCATCTCCAATACCGTGACGTCACCCTGACCACTGCTGACGGTGTCAAACTGCACGGCTGGTGGCTGCCGGCGAAAAAGGGTGTCGAGGTCAAAGGCACGGTGCTGCACTTGCACGGCAACGGCGGCAATCTGCCGATGCACTTGGGGGGTAGTTACTGGTTGCCGGAGCAGGGCTATCAGGTGTTGCTGGTGGACTATCGCGGTTACGGTTTGTCCGAAGGCAAGCCAAGCCTGCCGGCGATCTACCAGGATATCGACGCCGCGTTCAAATGGCTCGACGCAGCGCCCGAGGTCAAGGGCAAGCCGCTGATCCTGCTCGGGCAGAGCCTTGGTGGGTCAATGGCCGTGCATTACCTGGTCCAGCATCCCGAGCGCCAGAAGCAACTCAAGGCCTTCGTGCTCGACGGCGTGCCCGCCAGCTACCGCAGCGTCGGCCAGTTTGCGCTGAGCCAATCATGGTTGTTGTGGACGTTCCAGGTGCCGCTCTCCTGGCTGGTCCCGGACGGCGACAGCGCGATCAACTCCATGGCGCAACTCAATGGCATGCCGAAATTGATCTACCACAGCATCGATGATCCGATCGTGCCTCTTTCCAACGGCATCCGTCTGTATCAAGCTGCGCCGCCGCCGCGCGTGCTGCAACTGACCCGTGGCGGTCACGTGCAGACCTTCGCCGATCCGGTCTGGCGCCAAGTCATGCTGCGTTTTCTTGACGACCCGCAGCATTTCAACGGCCTGCGCCGCCTGGGTGAAATTCCCAATTACCCGGCACCCCCGAATTCTGAAAATGAGCCACCAGAGAGCCCGCAATGAGTGAAGAACGTAACGCCATCCCGCTGATCATCACCGGTATTTGCAGCATCCTCGGCACCGTCGGCGCCCTGTGGTGGTACGGCTACCTGCACTTCGCCAAGCCCGAGGATGCGTTGCTGCTCAATGAGTTCACCATGCTCAAGACCGTGCCGGGCGAAGACTACAAAGTCTCCCTGGAGCCGGCGGCGCAAGTGGCGCAGTGCATTGATGGGGTGTTGGTGTTGTTTGATACGGAGCAGAAGGGTTTGACCGGGGTGTTGGTCAACGACCGCAAGAAAGCCGTGCGTTGCATGGGGCAGGAAACCCCGCAAAAACTGCAGCCGTAAACCAGTCAAAAGTGGGAGCGGGCTTGCTCGCGAAAGCGGTGTTTCAGTCAACATCATTGTTGAATGTCATACCGATTTCGCGAGCAAGCCCGCTCCCACATTGGTTACGCTCAGTCAGTTATTGCGTGTTGGCACTCACCGCCGAACGCGGAATCACCGGCTGATTGTCATTGGAAATGGTCACTTCCACCCGACGATTCTGCGCGCGTCCCGAGACGCTGGTGTTATCCGCAACCGGATATTCCTTGCCATATCCCTGAGCGACGATACGTGCCGGATCGACGCCCATCTTCACCAGTGCCATGCGCACAGAGCTGGCGCGACGTTCAGACAATGACTGGTTGTGCGACGCCGTACCGGTGCTGTCGGTATAACCTTCGACGATCACTTTGCGGTCGGGGTTTTCCTGGAGGTACTGCGCCAGTTTGTTGATGTTCATCAGACCGTTGGACTTCAGTTCCGCCTTGTCGGTGGCGAACAGCACGTCACCGAAAGTGACCAGCGTGCCGCGATCGGTTTGCTTGGCGTTGAGGCTGTCCTGCAGCTGTTTGATCTGCTGGTCACGGGCATCGAGCCGTGCCTGGGCCCGTTGCGCGGAGGCGTCTTTGAGCTGGGCCTCGGCAGTGCGCAGGGCGATGGTCTGTTTCGCCACTTCGACACGCTGGTTGGTCAGGTACGCCAGCTGATCGACCTTGGCCGGATCTTCTTTATCCAGATACGCCTTGTCGGCCTTATCCAGGTAATCGCTGGCGTCCTTGGTTTCCAGTGCCGCGACTTTGCTCGCTTGCGGATCGGCTTGCAGGGCGCTGTAGTTGGTGCGGGCCTGCTCAAGGCTGGGGTTCGGTGGCGTCGAGCACGCGGCCAACGCAATACTCGCGGCCAGCAGGGCGGGGATCATCAAGTGTTTGGAATTGATGCTTTTGGAAATCATGGCTTCGTCCTTTTAGTCGATTAAGAAATGCGTCAAGCGCGCCGTTACTGAACGGTGCGCTGGCTTTCCTGACGCAGTTCCTGAACTCCTTGGCGAGAGTCCTTCACAGTCTGTTTGGCTTTCATCGCCTGGGCTTTGCGTTCGGCCACGCGAGCATCCCACTCAGCCTGTTCGGCGAGGGTTTTGGCCTGGTCGTATTTTTTGTCGTGCATGGCGATTTCGGCTTGTTTGAGCTTGTCCTGAGCCGCCTTCATTTCCACGGCGGCGAATTCGGTACCGCCTGCGCTGACCGCGCTGTTGACCGCTGATTCGGACACGGCGAACTGTTCGCTGGGTGGATTGCCGGCGCACCCGGCCAGTACGAGACTGCCGGTGATGGCCAGGGCAGCCATTTTCAAGCCATGCAGCGGGATGGATGAGAATTT
>DATMUG010000208.1:0-10079 GCA_035563915.1 Pseudomonas sp.
AGCGCCACCCATAAGCCATACCACCTGACCACTCAGGTGATATGACTTAACGCTAAAACAATAAGAAGTTATTAATTACGGAAGAGGCGTGAGTTTGTCGCCATAACTGCGTGGCGTATAAACCCAGAAACGACCATCGGCCCGGGGAATCACCCGCGTCGTCGAAGACCCGATGAGAACCATGGTCCGCATGTCCACCTGATCGGCACTCAATTCACCCAGCGTGGTGACGCGCAGGGTCTGCCCCGGACGCCCGATGTCTCGCCCCAACACCACGGGTGTTTGGGGTTCGCGGTGCCGGGCGACGATGTCCAACGCCTGACCAAGCTGCCATGGACGCGAACGCGAGATCGGGTTGTAGAACGCCAGGGCCAGGTCGGCCTGGGCCGCCAGATCCAGACGTGTCTCGATGATCGACCAGGGCTTGAGGTTGTCCGACAGCGACAGCACGCAGAAGTCATGCCCCAGAGGCGCACCGGCCTGGGCAGCCGTCGCCAGTGACGCAGAGACGCCCGGCAGCATTTCCAGGTCAACGCTGTGCCACGCCGGATCGCTGGACTCGTGCAGCGCTTCAAGCACGGCGGCGGCCATGGCGAAAACGCCCGGGTCCCCCGACGACACCACCACCACCGACCGTCCTTGAGCCGCCAGTTCGAAGGCATGCCTTGCCCGCTGCATCTCTTCACGGTTATCGGTGCAATGCAGCACCTGATCGTCCCGGAACGGTCCGGCCATGCGCACATAGGTTTCATAACCCAGCACATCGTTGGCCCGAGCCAGTTCGGCCTTCACCGCCGGCACCATCAGCTCGGCAGCGCCCGGTCCAAGCCCTACCACCGCCAAACGTCCTCGAGGCCGGCCGATCTGCGACGGATCCAGCGGCAATTCGGCGACCGCAATGGCAATGTTGTCATCACCCAGCACGGACACCGGCTGACTGATGGCATTACGGGCCAGTTCACCCACACCAGCTGCGGCCTTGGCAAAACGCAACGGCACACCCAACTCGAGGGCGGCTTCATGCAGCACCGGGCTGGCCATTTCGCTATCGGCCGCCAGCAGGCAGGCCACCGAGTGCACAGCGATGTGGGACTTGCGCAAGGCAGCGCGAAGTGCAGTCGATAAATCCGCAACGCCGGCACTCACCGCCACCAGCACACTGCGTGGATAGATCAGCAATTCGTTGGTCGCGGGCACACGCTCGACAGGGCTGACATGCACCGACAGTCGCGCCTGAGCATCCTCAGGCAGCTGCGCCTGCGCCAGCCAGGGTGCCGAGCCTTCGATGCGCACCGATTCGCCGGCCAACAAATCCGAGACGAAACGCTTGCCCAGTTCCAGGTCCGCAAGGGCATAGCCGCTGGGTGGATTGAGCAGGCAAGTACCAAAACGCAGCTCACCGCTGGTGGTAATGGCGGGCGCCACATTCAGCCCTGCCGCAATTTCTCGCGCCAGGACGTTCACACCGCCCAGCCCGCCGAGCAACGGCACCACCGCACTGCCATCTTCCGCCACGGCCAGCACCGGGGGTTCGGCGCCTTTTTCCAGCAGCAGCGGCGCCAGGGTGCGGATCACGATGCCCGCTGCGCACAGAGCGATGATCGGCGTGTCCTGTTGATAAAGCTCGCGCAGGGTAGCGCCGAACTCGTGATAACTACGGTCCGCGCCGTCGACCCGCCCGGCCAGGCCATGGATCTGGGCGCCGGGGTACAACTGCGCAATGCTACGCGCGGTGGCGAGGCTGCCATTGCCGAGAATGACAATCGCCGGAACTGGACGGGACATCAGCCTTGCCACCTTTCACCTGGAACGATGATCAATGAGAAATACGGCGACGACATCGGCTCGACCTGATCCAGCGGGACGATTTTCTGATTGGCCATGGTCGCGCGCTCGACGTACAGCGCACGCTCGGCCAGCCCCAGCTCTTCCAGCACCTGGCGAACCTTGGGAAAGTTGCGGCCCAGCTTCATGATCACCGCGGCATCGGCATCGGCCAGACGGCGCTTGAGTTCCTCGTGGGGTAGAACTCCGGACAACACCGACAGACTCTGATTGCGATACACCAGCGGCGCACCGAGAACCGAAGCACCACCGAGCATCGAACAGACACCCGGCACCACTTCGGCCTGATAGCGCTCGGCGAGCCGGTCGTGCAGGTACATGTAGGAACCGTAGAAGAACGGATCACCCTCGCAGATCACCGCCACATCGCGGCCCGCATCCAGGTGCACGGCCAGTTGCTCGCTGGCGGTATCGTAGAAATCGCTGATCACCTGCTCATACGACAGCGGCGCGGGCAATGCCTCGGTCGTCACTGGATAAACCAGTGGCAACAGTGTCTGCGCGTCCTGCAAGTGCGCCTCGATGATGCCGAACGCATTGCCTTTTTTACCTTTGGCGACGAAGTACGCCACCACCGGCGATTCACGCAGCAGGCGCAAGGCCTTGACGGTAATCAGTTCCGGATCACCGGGGCCGACGCCAAGGCCGATCAAACGTCCAGGTTGCTGCATCATTCGATCTCCGTGGCGAGGGCATTGACGGCAGCGGCGGCCATGGCGCTACCGCCCAGGCGACCCTGCATGATGACGAAAGGCACGCCACGACTGTCCGCCGCCAGCATGGCCTTGGATTCGGCCGCGCCGACGAAACCCACCGGGAAGCCGAGAATCAGCGCCGGTTTCGGTGCGCCGGCATCGAGCATTTCCAGCAAATAAAACAGCGCAGTCGGGGCATTGCCGATCACCACCACGCTGCCTGCCAGATGCGGACGCCACAGCTCCAGGGCGGCGGCAGAGCGGGTGTTGCCCAACTCGCGGGCAAGCTCTGGCACGCTTTCATCACGCAGGGTGCAGATGACCGGATTGTTGGCCGGCAGCCGTGCGCGGGTCACCCCTTCGGAAACCATCCGTGCGTCGCAAAGAATCGGCGCTCCAGCCGCCAGCGCCTCGCGCCCTGCCTTGCCTGCGCCTTCGGAAAACTGCAACCCGTCGATGGCCTCGACCATGCCGCAGGCGTGGATCACCCGCACCGCGAGTTTTTCCAGATCAGCCGGGATTCGCGCGAGGTTGGCCTCGGCGCGAATGATCGCGAAAGAGTTGCGATAGATCTCCTGACCGTCGCGGATGTAATCAAGCATCGAGGGGGCTCCGTGAGCGGGCGTCGAGCAAGGCCGCGACCGCTTCAATAGTAAGGTTGCGCGCGTGCAGCGTGCCGAAGCCGGTCTGCGCTGCATCGCGAAAATATAGATCGTAGTGACCAGGCGCGACGGCCAGCAACGTGGCCGGCGCGGTATGCGCGGCGGCACAGGAACGCGGGCAACCGCTCAGGTGCACGCTCATGGCCAGGCCGTGGCTTTGCAACAGTGCAGCCAGTTGCACGGCATCGCCTTTGGTCTCGGCCAGGCTTTTGCCGCAGCCGTTTGAACCGGTGCAGGCGATCATCCGGGTCAGCGCCTGATCGGCGTGGCACAACAAGCCCAATTGCTCCAGGCGCTGGATCACTTCAGCGCAGTGTTCGTCGGGGATGTTGGGCAGCAGCAGGCTTTGCCAGGGCGTCAATCGCAGGCTGCCGTCGCCGTAGGTTTCAGCCAGTTGCGCCGCCCCCTTCAGGGTTGCGGGATCGAGCCGCCCCAGCGGCGGCACCGCTCCCACATAGGCAAAACCGGCCTCAATCTGAGGATGTGCGCCGATGTGCAGGACTCTCGAATCCGGGACACGTCGCCAATCACTGACGGCCTGAATCGATACACGCTCGGCCAGTCGAACGAGGAGGTTTTCGACAGCGTACTCGGCCAGTAAATGACGCATCCGCGTTTGCTCGGGACTCGCCAGGTCCAGGAACAACTCAAGCACTGCGACTACCAATGCGTGGCCATCATCGAGTGCCACGGAACCTGCGGGTGCGTCTGTCGGGCAGCCGGCAAGACCGAACGCCAGCCGCTGTTCATCTTCCCGAACAAAGGCCGAGAGCCAAAGGTCATGAGGATGCTCGAGCATGTTCAGCGCCTCGCCGCCATCGAGTTGCACGGCAAACTTGGCGCTGAGGTCGTGAAAGCGTTTGTCATCCTGTAACGTGGCGAGAATCCGTTCAGCCAACGGCCGGGTGTCGATCAGCCTCTGCCGATCAATGCCGGCGGCAGGGCTGAGCATCAGATTGCGCACATCATCACTGGCTGCATTTCGCGGTCCCAATCCGGCGGCGATCAGGCTTTGGATCAAGGCGGTCTGTTCGCTGCCAATCCCGCGAATCTGCAGGTTGGCGCGGTTGGTCGCCTCGATCACACCACCGGCATAGCGCTCGGCCGCCTGCGCCACTGCTTCGGCCTGCCGTGCGCTGATCGCGCCACCGGTGAGCTTGATCCGGCAAATCCCCCCGTCCAAGGCCCGGACAATACGCAACAACCCGGGACAGGCCGTAGGACGCAAAGGGTTGGATGTGTTGGGAGAGCTCACAGGATGACCGGCATGAAATGAAGGGCAGCATTATGCCTGCTTTGTCCGGCGGGATGAAAAGCCCGAGGCACTTGGCGACGAATAGAGTGCGACCCTGCGCCGCAACAAACACTAACAGCCAGAATCAATTCGCCAAATTGCTCTCGTTTAAACCCGGTTACGCGACCTGTAGTTTTTCACAGGCCAGACATTACCCCCCCTATATACCGGAGCAACTCATGGACAGTAAAAACTCAAATGGAATATTGACCGGCAACAGCCTCGTTTCATGTATCGATGAACTTTCCCCGCAGGACTACCTCGACCTCAGTCATTGCACACAAATCGCCACGAAGTCCGCTGACATGGCTGGCAGCCGCTTTGCCGACTCGGCAGCGTGGTTGAACGAGTACGTTGCGACCTTGCATTTTTTCGGCTGGTCGGTCTTTCAGGATGTCATCCAGACCCGCACCCGATATGACGTGTCGAAAAGTGTTGCGCAGTATCTGATCACAAGCGCCCACGGCATGCACGACACCCGCCAGGGAAATGCCATGATCGACACCCTCGACGCCTTGAAACCTGACACACCGGCACTGTACTCGCTGGATAAAGAAAGCCTGATGGGCGAGCGCTTTCAGGTCTTGCCTGCGCGGTACGACTCAAAGGGCTTTCTGGAAATAGCGGTGTTCAACCTCGAATTGGTGGTGCACACCCGCAAGAGCAGTTTTCTGTTCTGGGATCTGGAAAAGCAGGGGGCCAAAATCATTCAGAGCCGAGCCTTTCTCAAGTTGGACAAACGCGTACTCGAAGCCAAAAGAACGCTCCTTGAAAACAAGAGCCGGGAACTCCTGATGAAACGCTTCGACCTGAGAAAAAAACAAGCCCATTAGACTTGGGCCGCATGAATCCACGTCCACTACAATTTCGACGAACGCCTTCCACGCCGCGCTATGATGCGCGACCGCAAGACCAACTAGTGTCGGGCGCGGCGATGACTTGGCTTTGATCGAGAAATGAGGAACAGCATGACCCCCTGGCTGACAGTGGTAGGCATTGGCGAAGAGGGCTTCAAGGGGCTCGGCAAAAATGCACGACACGCTCTGCTGAAAGCGTCGCGGATCATTGGCGCGCAACGGCAACTGAATTTGTTGCCGGCCTGCATCCGCGGCGAACGGCAGCTGTGGCCCAGCCCTTTCTCACTTGAGCCGGTGCTGACGCGTCGTGGTGAATCCATCTGTGTCCTGGCCAGCGGCGACCCAATGTTCTTCGGCGTTGGCGCCAGCCTCACCCGGCAAGTCCCCAGCGATGAAATGCTGATCCTGCCCGCCCCCTCTTCCTGCTCGCTGGCCGCCGCCCGAATGGGCTGGCCCTTGCAGGACGTGGTCATCCTCTCGGTCGTGGCTCGCCCGATCGCCGCGCTCAACGCTCAGCTATCTTCTGGCCAGCGCCTGCTGGTGTTGAGCAATGACGGTCGCAGCCCCGCCGCCATTGCTGCACTCCTGCGTGAACGGGGGTTCGGTCCGAGCCGCTTTACCGTCCTCGAACACCTGGGGGGTGAGGCGGAGCGGCGTGTCGATGGCCTCGCCAGCGACTGGACCGATGACGCCATTGCCGACCTGAACCTGATCGCCGTCGAGTGCATCGCCGAACCCAACGCCCCACGCCTGTCACGTCTGGCCGGGTTGCCGGACTCGGCATTCAAGCATGACGGCCAACTGACCAAGCGCGATGTGCGCGCGATCACCCTGGCGAGACTGGCACCTGTGCCCGGCGAGCTGCTGTGGGATGTCGGTGCCGGCAGCGGCTCGATCGGCATCGAATGGATGCGCACCCACCCCAGCTGCCGGGCGCTGGCTATTGAGGCCGATGACGGGCGCCAGCAGTTGATCGAGCACAACCGCGACACCCTCGGTGTACCCGGCCTGCAATTGATTCGCGGCCGCGCCCCGCAAGCCCTCGAAGGCCTGGAGCGTCCGGACGCCATCTTCATCGGCGGCGGCGTCACCCGCGAAGGTGTGCTGGACAGCTGCTGGGCCGCGCTGAAACCCGGTGGTCGGCTGATCGCCAACGCGGTCACCCTGCAAAGTGAAATGACCCTGATGGCATGGCGCGAACGACACGGTGGCGAGCTGACGCGCATTCATATCGCCCAGGCGCAACCTCTGGGCGACTTCGATACCTGGCGCCAGGCATTGCCTATCACCGTTCTGGACCTGACCAAACCGCTCGCCTCCACCCCGCCGCAGGATCTTTGAATGAAACGGATTCTGTTGCTGGGCGGTGTGACCGAGGCACTGGCCATCGCCCGAACCCTCGGCCCTGAACACATCTATAGCCTGGCCGGTATCGGTCGGGTGCCGACGGATCTGAGCTGTCAGGTACGTGTCGGCGGTTACGGCGGCGCCGAAGGCCTGGCGCAGTTCATTCGCGATGAACGGATCGACCTGCTGCTCGACGCCACCCATCCCTACGCCGCGACAATCAGCCACAACGCCGCGCAGGCCGCACACTTGAGTGCTATCCCCTGCTGGGCGCTGCGACGCCCGGCGTGGCAGCCGCAGCCCGGGGACGACTGGCGCGAAGTCTGCGATTGGGTAGAACTGATCGAAGCCCTCAAAACTTTTCGGCGACCGTTGTTCACCCTGGGTCGCGAGCCCCTGCAACACCTGCACGAAATCCCCGCGGAACAATTCTGGACCCTGCGCGCCCTGGACGAGTATCCGGGCAACGAGCGCTGCGAAGTGATCGGCGCACGAGGGCCCTTCCTCATTGAAAATGAACGTGCACTGTTCGAGCGCCGGCAGATCGACGTACTGATCAGCAAGAACAGCGGCAGCACCGCGACCGAACCGAAGCTGGAGGTGGCGCGTGAACGTGGGGTACAGGTGCTGGTGCTGAAGCGGCCGGTCTTGCCGGTGGTTGATCGGGAATTTGGTTCGGTAGCGGAGTTACTGGAGGCTTTGTCGGAATATGCCTAAGCCTTGCATGACGCGTTTGATGACCGAACCGCCGTCACGCAAATCTGAACAAAGCTCAAGCAATGCTGGCAATCTGCAATTCACGACTATTATCAAGGCTATGACACATTCTGCGACACCACACCGCAGGGCTTTTTTTTACTTATCGGCAGGGTCAGGCTAAATTGCCGCGCCTGATCGCCCACTCAACCGGAACTGCACCATGTCCCGTCAACGGCTCGCAATTGCCTGGATAGCCTGCTTCGCAGTGCTGTTCAATCTGCTCGCCATGCCGATGAGTGGAGCCATGGCGCAGTCGACGAAATCCCCTGCCGAGCAGTTGTTGTGGGGCAGTTTCTGTACTTCCAGCGGCAGCAAGATGGTGGCTATCTCGCTGGGGGACATTCAGCAGAAAGCGCCGCAAAGCGATGATCACTCCAACATGCAGCATTGCTGGTGCTGCTCCGGTTCAGCGCCTCTGGTGGCGTTGCCCGGGCATGTTCCGCAGCTGTATTTCGCCGCGTTCGAGGCCAATCGAAGCCTTCCTCCCGCCTCACTCAACACGCCGACACCGCGTCAGCAGTGGCCAAGCCTGAACCCCCGCGCATCTCCTCTGGTGTGATTCTTTCTCGCAATTGACCTGGGTTTCGAATCGTTCCGGAGAATCACCATGCTGAACAAATTCATCGTTGTGGCCGCACTATTGCTGCCTGCCTGCTTTGCCAATGCCCATGAATACAAGCTCGGGGAGCTGGAAATCGCTCATCCATGGTCACAGGAACTGCCGCCCAACGCACCGAACGTGGCCGCCTATTTCGTGATTCACAATGAAGGCAAGGCAGCCGATCGCCTGCTTGGCGTCGACTCGCCGATTGCAGGCGATGCGCAATTGCACGAGCACGTGATGCAAAACGATGTGATGAAAATGCAGCACGTACCGAACGTGGATATCCCCGCTGGCGGCGAAGTCACCTTTGCCCCCATGGCCTATCACGTGATGTTGCTGAACCTGAAAGATCGCAGCCTGCTCAGCGATGGCAAGCGCTTCCCGATGACCCTGCACTTCGAGAAAGCCGGTGACGTGACGGTCGAAGTGGTGGTACAGAAGCAGGCGCCCGAAGATGGGCAAAAGCACGCGCACGCTCAGTAACCGAACGAGCAGAAAACGCCCATGCGCCTGCTTCGCGCCAGGTCATCCAGCCCCCGTCGTCAATCATCGAACCTGACACGCGGCAGCTGGATCAGCCTGTTCGCCATGTTGATGATTTTCATCGGCCCACTGGTTTCCCAGTCGATGCCGATGGATTCGCGCGCGGCCATGGCAATGAGCATGTCGATGGACATGCAGGCGGTGGATCACGGCGAGCACGTCGCACAAGCCAACGCCGAACACTGTCCTCCCCATGCCGGGCATCATGCCCTCTGGGAAAAATGCGGCTATTGCAGCCTGCTGTTCAACTGCCCGGCCCTGACCGGTGGCGCCTCCTTCATCGGCTTCGACACGCCATCCAGCACGACCTTCACTACGCCGTCTCCACGCCTGGGCCACGCCCGGCAAACCTTCTTCCCCGGCGCCCGAACCCGCGCTCCGCCGATCATCACGTAATACCGCGCCCCCATAACTAAAAGATCCGAGCCCTCGCGGAGCACACGTGATGAAACAGCCCAAAGTGAATTTCTACAATCTCGCCTGGCGCTGGCATTTCTATGCCGGCCTGTTCGTGGCGCCATTTATGGTGATGCTGGCCCTGACCGGCACCATTTACCTGTTCAAACCACAACTCGACTCATTGATGTACAGCAGCCTGCTGAACGTACCGGCCGGCCATCACAGCATTCCCGCCGACGACCTGCTCAAGCGAGTCAAAGACGCTTATCCACAAGGAACGATCAAGCAGTACCTGCCACCGGTCAACGCCGAGCGCAGCGCCCAGTTTGTCGTGCTCGACAGCGGCAAGGAGCTGAACGTCTTTCTCGACCCGTACCACGGCGACATCCTCGGCGAGCAAGACGCCAAGAAGAACCTGCAAGCCATTGCGCGGGCGATTCACGGCGAGCTGATGATCGGCACCGTCGGCGACCGACTGGTGGAACTGGCCGCCGGTTGGGGAGTGGTGCTGGTGGTCTCCGGGGTGTTCCTGTGGTGGCCACGCGGCCAGGCCGCCGGCATTCTGTGGCCACGCCTGAGCAGTCGCGGCCGGGTGCTATGGCGCGACCTGCATGCCGTCACTGGCTTCTGGGGCGCCTCGCTGCTGCTGGTCATGCTGCTCAGCGGCATGACCTGGACCGGCTTCTGGGGCCAGCAATACGCTGGGGTGTGGAACGTCTTCCCCGCTGCGATGTGGGACGACGTGCCCAAATCCGATGTCGAAGCGCGCAGCCTCAACGAAGCGCACCGCCAGACCGTGCCATGGGCCATGGAAAACACGCCGATGCCGATGTCCGGTGCCCATGCCGAACACATGGCCCACGATGGCGCGCACGCCGGCCCGGCTGCACCCACCATCAGCCTGCAGGACGTACAAAACATCGCCACCCAGAGCAAGGTCGAGCCCGGCTACAGCATTACCCTGCCGACCACTGCAACGGGTGTGTTCACCATCGCAGTGTTCGCCGATGACCCGCGCAACGACGCCACCCTGCATGTCGATCAATACAGCGGCAAGGTCCTGGCCGATGTGCG
>DATMUG010000209.1:0-8997 GCA_035563915.1 Pseudomonas sp.
CGACCAGGCCATGGCTCGGGTCTTGCAGATCAGCTAATTATCAGAACGTCGCGCCGTAAAACAGGCGCACGAGGAGAATCGAATGCTTCCGGCTCTATGGGTTGCCAAAACCGGTCTGTCCGCCCAGGACACCAACCTGACCACCATTTCCAACAACCTGGCTAACGTGTCGACCACGGGTTTCAAACGTGATCGCGCCGAGTTCCAGGACCTGCTCTACCAGATCAAGCGTCAACCAGGTGCCCAGTCGACCCAGGACAGCGAACTGCCGTCGGGTCTGCAAGTGGGTACCGGTGTGCGCATTGTCGGCACCCAGAAAAACTTCACCGCCGGTAGCCTGCAAACCACCGAGCAGCCGCTGGACATGGCCATCGACGGTCGCGGTTTCTTCCAGATTCTGCAACCGGACGGCACCACGGCCTACACCCGTGACGGCACCTTCCACCTGGACTCCAACGGCCAGATCGTCAACGCCAGCGGTTTCGCCCTGCAGCCAGCCATCGTCATTCCCAACGATGCCCAGACTTTCACCGTCGGCAAGGACGGCACCGTGTCCATCACCGTGGCCGGCAACCCGGCGTCCCAGGTGATCGGCAATCTGCAAACCGCCGACTTCATCAACCCGGCCGGCCTGCAGGCCGTGGGCAGCAACCTGTTCCTGGAAACCGCCGCCAGTGGCGCGCCGGAAGTCGGCACCCCGGGCCTGGCCGGTTTCGGTACCACGCTGCAGAACACCCTGGAAACGTCCAACGTCAGCACCGTTGAGGAGATGGTCAACATGATCACCACCCAGCGCGCCTACGAAATGAACTCCAAGGTGATCTCCACCGCCGACCAGATGCTCTCGTTCGTTACGCAGAATCTGTAATCAAGTCTACGGGGCGGTCATCGGGCCGCCTGCTACACCGTGAGGTAAGGGTCATGAAACGCTTCGTCTCTGTTCTGGCATTGAGTGGGATTACTGCGCTTGCAGGTTGCGTCGGTCCGACGCCCAAGCCCAATGACCCTTACTACGCCCCGGTGTTGCCGCGCACACCGCTGCCGGCTGCCGCGAACAACGGCTCGATCTACCAGGCCGGGTTCGAACAGAACCTCTACAGCGACCGCAAGGCGTTCCGGGTCGGTGACATCATCACCATCACCCTGAACGAGAAGACCCAGGCGAGCAAAAACGCCAACTCGCAAATTGGCAAGAACAGCAAGGCCAGTATCGGCCTGAGCTCGCTGTTCGGCTCTACCCCGAACACCAATAACCCGTTTGGCAGTGGCGACCTGAGTCTGGACGCCAGCTATGAAGGCGACCGCGCGACCAAGGGTGACAGCAAGGCGGCGCAGGGCAACACCCTGACCGGCTCGATCACCGTGACCGTCGCCGATGTGTTGCCCAACGGCATCATCGCGGTGCGTGGCGAGAAGTGGATGACACTCAATACCGGCGATGAACTGGTGCGCATTGCGGGTCTGGTTCGCGCCGATGACATCTCGACCGACAACACCGTGTCGTCGACCCGTGTCGCCGATGCGCGCATCACCTATTCGGGCACCGGTTCGTTTGCCGATGCGAGTCAGCCAGGCTGGTTCGACCGTTTCTTCCTCAGCCCGCTGTTCCCTTTCTAGGTGGCTACGTTGAATCTGAAAAGCCTCATGATGGCCGCCGTTGTGTTGTCCGCGGCCTTCAACGTTCAAGCTGAGCGGCTGAAAGACATCGCCAGCATTTCCGGCGTGCGTTCCAACCAGTTGATCGGTTACGGCCTGGTGGTCGGGCTCAACGGTACCGGTGACCAGACGACCCAGACGCCGTTCACCCTGCAGACTTTCAACAACATGCTCTCGCAGTTCGGCATCAAGGTGCCGCCGGGGTCGGGCAACGTGCAGTTGAAAAACGTCGCGGCGGTATCGATCAGTGCCGATCTGCCGGCATTCGCCAAGCCCGGTCAGCAGGTCGACGTCACCGTTTCGTCCATCGGTAACTCCAAGAGCCTGCGTGGCGGTACGTTGCTGCTGACGCCGCTCAAAGGTATCGACGGCAACGTCTACGCCGTGGCCCAGGGCAACCTGGTGGTCGGCGGTTTCGATGCCGAAGGCCGCGACGGTTCGAAGATTACGGTCAACGTGCCATCGGCCGGTCGCATTCCTGGCGGTGCCTCGGTTGAGCGGGCAGTGCCGAGCGGTTTCAACCAGGGCAACAGCCTGACCCTGAACCTCAACCGTTCCGACTTCACCACGGCCAAGCGCATCGTCGACAAGATCAACGACATGCTGGGCCCTGGCGTGGCCCAGGCCATCGATGGCGGTTCGATTCGCGTGACCGCGCCACTGGATCCGAGTCAGCGCGTCGACTACCTGTCGGTCCTGGAAAACCTCGAAATCGATCCGGGTCAGGCGGTGGCGAAAGTCATCATCAACTCCCGTACCGGCACCATCGTGATCGGGCAGAACGTCAAGGTTTCGCCGGCCGCCGTCACCCATGGCAGCCTGACCGTGACCATCACCGAAGACCCGATCGTCAGCCAGCCGGGCCCTCTGTCCAATGGGCAGACGGCGGTGGTGCCGCGCTCGCGGGTCAACGCGCAGCAGGAAGCCAAGCCGATGTTCAAGTTCGGACCCGGGACCACCCTCGACGAAATCGTGCGTGCGGTGAACCAGGTCGGCGCCGCGCCGGGTGACTTGATGGCGATCCTCGAAGCACTGAAACAGGCTGGCGCGTTGCAAGCCGACCTGATCGTGATCTGAGGACGGTTTACATGGATATGTACAAGAGCGGTCGGGTCAGCAGCAGCGATTCGGGTTCGTATTCCGACTTGAACCGGTTGAACCAGCTCAAGGTCGGCGACAAGAACAGTGACGCGAACATGCGCAAGGTCGCGCAGGAGTTCGAGTCGCTGTTCCTCGGGGAGATGCTCAAGTCCATGCGCTCGGCCACCGAGGCGTTGGGCAAGGACAATCCGATGAACACCGCGGAGGCCAAGCAGTATCAGGAAATGTACGACCAGCAGTTGGCCGTTTCCATGTCCCGCGAGGGCGGTGGTATCGGCCTGGCGGACGTGCTGATGCGCCAGATGTCGAAGAACAAGCCTCTGGCGCCGGGCGAGGCCGCGGCCTTGTCGGCGGCCAAGCAGGAAGCCGCCAAGGCTGCGGCACAAACGCCGGTGGCGGCTGGCACGGTGGCGGTCAATGGTCCGCTGTCGCGGGTCAATGGCGAGCGCCCGTTGTGGGCTTCGCGTTCGGTCCACGCCCCGAGCGGCGAGGGCACGCACCGTAATGACATGGAGCTGATCAATCAGCGTCGGTTGGCCTTGCCGCCGAAACTCGCCGATCGCTTGCTGGCGGGGCTGGTGCCTTCGGCGACGACCACGGCCAAAAATTCGATTGCCGCGGTCAACAGCACTCAGCTGCCAGAGCGGGTCGCTACCACCGGTTCAGGACCTTTGTACAACGGCGACTGGCTGGCGAACGCGCAAGCGGCGTCCAGTGGTCCCCTGCAGATTTACGGTCGCGCCATGGCACAAATTCCCCTGGCACCGCCGAAGAAAGCCTTCAGCTCCGCCGACGAGTTCGTCAACACCATGCTGCCGATGGCCAAGGAAGCCGCCGACCGCATTGGCGTCGACCCCCGATACCTGGTGGCGCAGGCCGCACTGGAAACCGGCTGGGGCAAATCTGTCATGCGCGCCCAGGACGGCAGCAGCAGCCACAACCTGTTCGGCATCAAGGCGGGCAACAGCTGGAAGGGTGATTCGGCGCGAGCGATCACCAGCGAATTCAGGAATGGCCAGATGGTCAAGGAGACGGCCGAGTTCCGCTCCTACGATTCTTACAAGGACAGCTTCCATGACCTTGTGACGCTGCTGCAAACCAACAATCGCTATCAAGATGTCGTGAAGTCGGCCGATAACCCGGAACAGTTTGTACGCGAGTTGCAAAAGGCCGGTTATGCCACCGACCCGAACTACGCGAGCAAGATTTCGCAGATAGCCAGGCAAATGACGAGTTACCAAAACTACGCCGCGGCGGGCGCTTCCACGACGCCTATATAGACACAAGGTATAAGGTCTGAATCATGAGTTTGCTCAACATCGGAATGTCGGGTCTGTCCGCTAGCCATGCCTCGTTGGTGACTACCGGTAATAACATTTCCAACGTCGATACCGTCGGGTACTCCCGCCAACAAACCGTACAGAACAGCAAGAACTCGATTCAGTACGGCAATGTGTTCATCGGCACCGGCACCACGCTGGCCGACGTGCGCCGGGTGTACAACAGCTACCTCGATTCGCAATTGCAGACCACCACTTCGCTCAACAGTGATGCCCAGGCGTATCTGGGGCAGGCCACTCAAGTGGACAAGCTGCTGTCCGACAGTGGTACCGGTGTGACCAAATCCCTGCAGGCGTTTTTCTCGTCCCTGCAAACCCTGGCCGGCAACTCCAACGATAACGCCGCGCGCCAGGCGCTGCTGACCAATGCCCAGGGCTTGAGCAGTCGCTTCAATGCGATTTCCCAGCAACTGAGCCAGCAGAACACCTACATCAACGATCAACTGGGTTCGATGGCCGACCAGGTCAACAAACTGGCGTCGACCGTTGCCGCCTACAACAAGAAAATCGCCGAAGTCAGCGGCTCGGGTGGCACGCCCAACGAACTGCTGGATCAGCGCAACGAAACCGTTCGCCAGCTCAGCGAGCTGGTAGGTGTTCAGGTCACTGACACCGAGGGTCGCCTCGACATCTACCTGGGCAGTGGCCAGCCACTGGTGGTCGGCGATGTCGTGAATAAACTGCGTGTCGCGCCGGACCCGGCCGACCCGACCCGTTCCTCGATCATCATGGATCGCAACGGCTCGTCGATCGACATCACCCATGTGATGAGCGGTGGCGAGATGGGCGGTCTGGTGCGTTATCGCAATGAAGTGCTGACACCTGCGGTCAACGGCCTGGGGCGTATCGCCATGGTCGTGGCCGATCAGGTCAACAAGCAGTTGGGGCAGGGCCTGGATCAGAACGGCAACTTCGGCGCGGCACTGTTCAACAACATCAACAGTGCGGCGGCCATCAGCCAGCGCAGCATCGCCAATGGCAACAACAACCCGGCTTCCGGCAACCTGAACGTCACGATCAATGACACCAGCAAGTTAGCGGCGAGCGACTATCAGGTCACGATCACGGCCACCGGTTACAACGTGCGTCGCCTGTCGGATAACACCGACATGGGTAACTTCGCCTTCGCCACGCCGCCTGCCGCTCAACCGGTCATCGATGGTTTCAGCCTGAGCATCAACTCCGGCACCGTCGCTGCGGGCGACAGCTTCAAGATTACCCCGACCCGCAGTTCCGCCGCGGACATGGCCACGGTCATGACCGACACCAAGACCCTGGCGACAGCGGCTCCGTTGACGTCCACCAAGGCTTCGGGGAACAACGGCACAGGCGCCGTCAGCCAGCCGAATCTGAGCACTTCCCTGGATATCTATGATCCGGTCCAGCGACTGGAAGTGCAGACGGCGGTCAAGGCTTCGATGCCGGTTCGCCTGGTGATGATCAGTGCCAATGCCTACCAAGTGTTCGACTCCAAAGGCACCAGCATCGGCACCGGCAGCATCGTGCCCGGCCAGGACAACAACCTGAACATCGCCGTGCCTTACACCGATGCGGGCGGCAATGCCAAAAGCTTCAATGTCGCGATGACGGTCAGCGGAAACCCTGCTTCGGGCGACAGCTTCAACATTGCCATGACGGCGGCTGGCAGCACCGACAACCGCAATGCCCAGGCGTTGCTCGGCCTGCAATCGAAGGCCACCGTCGGCGCTACCGCCACCAGCCCGGGTGTGAGTTTTACCGACGCTTATGGCGGCCTGGTGACAACCGTGGGTTCCCTGACCAAACAGGGTCAATTGGATGCCACGGCCACCGACACCATCGTGACCGGTGCCCGAAACGCCCGCGACTCGTTGTCGGGCGTCGACCTCGATGAAGAGGCGGGCAACCTGACCAAGTATCAGCAGTACTACACGGCGTCTTCGCAGATCATCAAGACTGCGCAGGAAATTTTCAGCACCCTGATCAATGCCCTTTAAGGAGCCGTAGAACATGCGTATTTCTACTGCACAGTATTACGCCGCGACGGCTGCCAACTATTCTCGCAACATGAACAACGTCGTGAAGACTGCCGAACAGGCCAGCAGCGGTATCAAGGTCGCTACTGCCGCAGATGATCCGGTTGGCGCCGCTCGGCTGCTGCAACTCGAACAGCAAAAGGCATTGCTGGGCCAATACACCACCAACATCAATGCGTTGAACACGGCTCAGGCGCAGGAAGAAAGCGTGCTCGATAGCATCAACACGGTGCTGCAAAAAGTCAGCGAGTTGGCCGTGCGGGCAGGTGGCGGTTCGTTGAACGATGACGATCGAAAATCCATTGGTGCGGAAGTTGCCCAGGCTGAAGAGCAATTGCTCAACTTGATGAATAGCAAGGACGCCAACGGCAAGTACATCTTCTCCGGTGCCAGCAACAGTATTCAGCCTTTCGTGAAAAACAGCGATGGTACCTACAGCTATCAGGGCGACCAGACGCAGCTGGAGTTGAAGATCGGCGACTCGATTTCTCTGGGGCTGAACGATACGGGGTGGGATGTTTTTCAACAGGCGATCAATGCTGCTCGCAGCTCGACCACCATGACAGCGCCAGCGGTAGACGACGGGCGTGTATCCGTGTCCCAGGGGCTGGTGAGCTCCGGCCCAGCCTTTGATGCGGGTTTCCGCAATGGCCAGCCTTACACCTTGTCTTTCACCAGCAGCACTCAGTATGTGATCACCGATGCTTTGGGCAATGACGTGACTGCGGAGGCTTCTGGAGCAGGGAAATTCGATCCTGATAACAAGGACGGCTCCGACATCAGTTTCCGTGGTGTGACCTTTGCCCTGGATATTACATACCAGGCGGGTGACACTCCCGCCAATGCGGATGCGGTCATCGCCGGCCATAGTTTTCAATTGGCTGCAAAGCCCGATAGTTTCACCAGTACACGTGCGGCGGGCAACACTTCGCCAGCGGTGATCAGCCAGACCACGGTGACCAACGCTGCCGATTACAAAAGCTTTTTCCCGGAAGGTGGGGCGGTGCTGAAGTTTACCGGCCCCGGTACCTTTGAGCTTTACGCTCGTCCGTTGACCAGCACCAGTACGCCTGTCACCACCGGAACTGTCACGGCCGGTGTGGCGACCGCAGCCGGTGTCAGCTTTACGCTCGGAGGGACACCACCCACTCCGGCAGCGGGCGATCAGTTCGACATCTCGGTCAATACCCACCAGACCCAGAACGTGCTGGACACGATCAGCCAGTTGCGTCAAGCGCTTGATACACCCACAGCGGGTAACCCGACAGCGCAGCGCAATTTGGGTAACGTGATCGCTTCGTCGATCGCCAACCTGAGCAATGCCAAAAATCAGGTTGACCTGGCGCGCGGTGCTATCGGTGCTCGGGGCAATGTCATGGATATGCAACGTGATTCGATTCAGAGCACAGACCTGATCAATACCTCTACGCAATCTTCCATCAGGGAGACCGATCCTGCGGAAGTGCTGACCCGCCTGACTCTGCAACAGACCATGCTGCAAGCCGCGCAACTGGCCTTCGCCAGGGTTTCCCAGTTGAGCCTGTTCAACAAGCTTTGAGCCGGTCCTGACCGCTCGCGGCCAGTCCCCCGTCATGGGGGACTGGTTTTTTTTTGACTTTTTTTTGTATTGAACAGCGCAGGGCAGGGCGGGATCCGCACTACAAAATCAAATAAAGCCCGCCTCTCTGAGTGACCCGTCGGTCAAAACGCGCATCTTCACTGTATCCTGTCTGCGGGCGGTGAAGGCGTGAGGGGTTGTTCAGGGTCCTTTCCTGAGCCCCAACGTTGCTCTTCTGGGGGCCAGGGCCCCGACTGTAGACGCCCTCGATTCAGCGAGCGGCGATGTTCAGCTGTTTATTATTGGGAAGCCATAAATGATTGGCATAAAAAATATAGCGAGTTACGTGCCGGCAGCCGGGATTGATAACTATGCCCAGGGTGCAAAGTTCGACAAGGACGAGACCTTCATCCTTGGCAAGATCGGTTCCGCGTTTTTGCCGCGCATGGGTGCTGATCAGGAAACCTCCGATCTGTGTGTCGAAGCAGCCAATGCGCTGTTCGCCGCCAATCCTGAACTTAAGCGCGAATCCATCGACTGCCTGATCGTCGTCACCCAGAACGGTGATGAAGAAGGATTGCCGCATACCGCAGCGATCGTTCAGGACAAGCTGGGCCTGTCGACCCATGTCGCCGCTTTCGATATTTCCCTGGGCTGTTCCGGTTACGTCTACGGCCTCTACGCGATCAAGGGCTTCATGGAGGCGACCGGGCTGAAAAACGGCCTGCTGATCACCGCCGATCCTTATTCGAAGATTGTCGACCCGGAAGATCGCAACACCACCATGCTCTTCGGCGATGCCGCTACCGCAACCTGGATGGGCGAAAACGCCGTCTGGCAGCTGGGCAAGTCGAAGTTCGGTACCGACGGTTCCGGCGCGCCGCACCTGAAAGTCACCGACGGCGTGTTCTTCATGAATGGCCGTCAAGTCTTCAACTTCGCCTTGCTCAAGGTCCCGGCGCATTTGCATGAGCTGCTGGACGAGTCGAATCTGCAGGCCAGCGATATCAACGCCTTCTGCATTCACCAGGGCAGTGCAGCCATTGTCGATGCCGTGGCCCGTCGCTTCGAAGAAGGCGAACCGGAGAAATTCGTCAAGGACATGCTCGAAACCGGCAACACGGTGTCGTCGAGCATCCCGCTGCTGTTGCAGAACCATGTGTTCGATTCGAAGTGGACCCGCGTCGCTATCAGCGGCTTTGGCGTGGGCCTTTCGTGGGGTTCGGCGATTCTCTACCGCGGCTGATCAGCTCGATCACAACAGCAAAAAAAAACGCCCGGAAATTTCGATTCCCGGGCGTTTTGCTTTTTTTGACGCCGATTTTCT
>DATMUG010000210.1:0-3516 GCA_035563915.1 Pseudomonas sp.
GTTGTATCTCACCGAGGGTCTGGGCGAGAAAAACCGGGTCGACTTTGTCGGGACGAGCCAGCATCAGGTAAGCCTTGAGCTGCGCGTAGGCGGCAGTGGCGCGGGTCAGGCGCTCAGGGCTCTCCGGGGGCAGTTTGAGCAAGGCATTGAGTTGCTGTTGCAGAGTGGCGGTGATCGGGTCACGCATCAGGCGATTGTTGGCTTCGACGTAACGCGGCCAGAGTGCCGACAGCAATTGCTCATTGCGGTTCAGGCCGAAGCGTCGATGCCAGGGCGTGCCGTGTTTGGCGCGGTAGTCCAGACGGTCCAGTTCCCGGGCGACGTCAGCGAGCGCGCGCAGGTGTTCGGTGCTGGATTGCGCTTGCTGCATCATTGTGACGGCCGTCTGGACTTCGCCGATGTGTTCGCGGTTGCTGACGAAGGACAGCAAGAGCCCGGCTCCCCACGCTGCCATCAAACCCAAGGCCAGCGCATAACCGATCCGCACGCTGCCCCAGCCCAGGCGACGGTGCTGACCCACCTTGTCGCCCAGCACGCCTTCCCAGGGTGGAGTGACATGCCACAGGTGCTTCGCATGTTCATGAGCACCCCCCAACGGCAAGCTGAACCACAACCCGCGCAGCGGCACGCCACGCGCAAACAGGCGCCACAACGGCTCCAACGCCTTACGCCAACGGGCAATGCCCTCGACCTGTAGATCGCGGGCCAGACGCACCAGAAAGTCGTGGCCCATGGCGGTGCGCATCTGCTTCCAGCCTTCCTGACGCAAGGGATCGAGCAGGCTACCCAGCGAGGTTTCCAGAGCCTGCGCCGTGGCAGGTGACGGCAACAGACAGCCGACCGGCTGGGTTGGACGTTTGTCCTGTTGCCACTGGCTGTCACAGACCTGCCACAGGTGCAGCGGCAACTGCCAACGCAGCTGACGCGCCAGGGCTTGCAGATGACGCGCGCCAACGTCCATGGCAGCGCTGTCACTGCTTTGCGCTTTGTTCAATGCCCAGACCACGCCCTCCAGCGGGCGCCAGCGCGTCAGCCATTTGCATAGGCCGAGCACCTTGTCATCCCCAGCGGTTTGCGTACTGCCGCCCCAGATCAGGACCGTATCGTTACCCTCCAGCCAATAATGCGTGGCCAGTTCGGGAGCGATAGCCTGGATCTGCGCGGGCTCGCCAACGACCAGAAACACGCGAACCTTGAAGCGCCAGAGTAGGCCGTGTTGTTCGCTCAGCTCGTCTTTGATCGAAGTGATGATTCGCGCCACCTGCGTTTCGACGGTTTCTTCGGGGGGCGCCTTCGGTGGCTGGCGAATATCAACCGGATCAAGCCGACGATAATTTGAATGCCCCTTCTGATTCCCCAGCAGCTGGTAACCACCGAGGAACATCACCACGATGAAGGTCGTGGCCGATATTACCGACAGCCAGAGCGTTTGCCACAGACTGTCGGGTTCAATCCCCAGCGACTCAGGATGACGCCAGACAACCACACCCAAGACCAGACCGATGAGCAACAGCCCACCCACCACAACACCTATCCCTACAGAGCGTCGTAACTGCATTCGAGATTTCCTATTTCGAAAGGAGAGACACCGGCATCAACACCGTGCACCAGAGCGCGGCTGCGTCCTTGCTGCCACTGAAAATGAATTGCGGACCGGCACCGCGTTCAATCGTTTGTGTCGCAGCCGCAATGGCCAGCCAGGGCGCGGCTTTTCCCGGATTGCCAAGCAACTTATCGAGGTTGCACACCTCTCGCGGCGACTCGACCGGTATCGGAATTTCGAGTAACGCGGACTTCATGGCGGCAGTTCGTTGCGCCCCCATGCACACCCGCCAGACCTGCTCGATTGACGGCCCTTGCAGCGGTACCCAGTCGAGGGCCTGGCGCGCGGCATACAGCAGATCGGCGCCGGTCGGCTGGCGTTCCTGCTCAGGCCTATGCAGGTAGGCAATCGGTGCCAGGGTGGTTTGCGTCGGACGGTTGCCCAACAACAAACCCACTGCAACCTCCGCCGTGTCTTCGGCCTCTTGCGGGGCTAACTGCACCGCGAGTACCAGCATCATGGCCTGATCGTGGATGCGATGGTCGAGCCAGTGATCCACCGCCGCCAACCCACAACTTTCGACGGATACAGTCGACTGACGGATGCCAGAATCCCGCCAGGCCCGTTGCCACACTCGGCTGCAAAGGCCGTCCGGCAAGCTGCTATCGACTTCCAGCAACAGGGCCAGTGGCGTGCCCTCCGGCACTTGTGCCAGGGTTTGCCCCAGGTCGGTCAGCACCTGCGTCAATACCCGAAGCAGAACGTCTTCAGGTTCTTCCTGCGCGCCGGCTTGAAGGCGGGTGTGTCGCAAAGGTACTTCCCCCACCGGGTCAGGTTGGGTCTTAAGCGTTTCCATTCCGCTTAGCAAGGCATCCACTTGAGTTGCAGGCTTGTCACCCGGATTGTGAAGCGCGGTGTACAGGCTCACGCCCAACACTTGCTGGGAACATCGACCCTGACGAATCCTGCCAATCAAGTCGTCCTCACGCGCTTCATCCCAGCCATCGGCAGCACTTTGCTGACCGATGTAGAGTGCAATTCGCCCGAATCCCAGAATGACCCAGCCCGACACTGGCAGCCCCATCGCCAGGCCCCAGAAGCTCATCGGCTGCTCTCGCAACGCCGGGGTAGCGAACACAAATGTCGACCCGATACCCAATGCCAATAACAGCGCCAGCAAGCTCAACCACAGCAACATGCGCGGACGAGCAGGCCGGATTGCTGGTGCGGGAAGGCAATCCAATCTGACCGGCATGACTAATTCGCACCTGCGGCCGGCATGGAAGAGATCAACACACACCCACACGCACAGCGATGACCTTCGAATGCGACGGGAATACCATTGTCGCGATAGTGCGGATGCCCCTCGGCGATAACCGTGTCGCCGTGGCCCGGAATCGGACAACGCACGGGGTCGCCTTCGCGAGCGACACCGATACCATTGAACCGCTTGGCAGAAGAGCCCGAAAGTACGGTGCCGCCACCGGAGTTTTTGTCACCTATGCGAATGATGCCTTTCATGTTCAAGTCCTTTTTTATGAGTGGGTGAATCAGTTCTTCGGGTTGTTTTGAATCAATACGTCTTGCTGTACAAAATCGCCGTCTTGCACCATGAAATTCGAAAGTTTCAGCGACCGTCCCGCCGCATCGACACGGTCGAACCACTCAATGGAAAACCCACGCGAGTTCCACTGCACCGAAGAGAAGTTGTGATCTTGCCCTGACGCTCCAGAGTTCTGACTGGTCATTGAGATTGAATGCAAACAACTGCTCACTAAGCTTTTTGTCTTTTCAACTAATTCCGCACCCGTTACTTGATAGACATAAAGCCAGATTTCGTTTCCCGCACCACAAAGTCCAGTGGGGTTTTCACGATTGGAAGGAGAAGTCTGGAACAGCGAAATATAGTTATCGCACTCAACAGGGTGTTTGTCTCGGTCATAGAACAAACTGTCTACATCAGCATTCAACTT
>DATMUG010000211.1:0-11954 GCA_035563915.1 Pseudomonas sp.
CAGACAGCCCGCGTCATCGTTGACGACCATCGCGAGCAGGCTCGCTCCTACAGCTGTCATGAAATGAAAAGCGATTGTCGTCCAATGCAGGGTCGACCCCGACAAATTCCGCGTAGAACGAAGCCGCGAGCCTAATCGGAACCGGGCAGATCGGCGTGCCCAGGGTTCTGCTAGCCGGCCGCCAAGATACTAATAATCCGAAGAGGAATCGCCCCCCCATGCGTGTGAATTTGCCCATCACCGAGCTTGAAAGAGTCTTCCCATCCGACCAGCGTCTGATCTCCACGACCGACCTGGATAGCCGCATCACTTACTGCAACGACGCCTTTGTCGCCATCAGCGGTTTCACCCACGACGAATTGATCGGCCAGCCCCATAACCTGGTGCGGCACCCCGATATGCCACCGGGGGTGTTCATTCACATGTGGCACACCATCAAGCAAGGCAAGCCCTGGATGGGCATTGTCAAAAACCGCGCGAAAAATGGTGATTTCTATTGGGTCAGTACGTACGTCACGCCCATCCATGAAAACGGCCGCCTGAGCGGTTACGAGTCGGTTCGCTCGGTGCCCACCCGTGACCAGGTGCGTCGCGCATCGGCGCTCTATGCCAGGATGCGCGCGGGCAAGCCCATCGTGGCGCTGAGCGCTCGTGTGCTGCGACCGCTGCAACAGAGCTGGCCGTTGTGGGTTGCGGGTGCTGTTTCATTGGCCAGCGATCAGTGGCTGCCGGGCGCTGCGGCTCAAGGCGTGCTGGTGGCGAGCCTTGGCCTTGCCGGCTACCTGCTCACCTCCCGTCAACGCAAAGCCATCGAACGCACCCTGGCCGAGCATCCCAAAGCCTTTTCCGATCCGCTGGTGGCGTTGACCTTCAGCGACAACCACGGCCCTCAGGGTCGGCTGGACATGGCCATGCTCAGTGAGGAAGCCCGTTTGCAGACCGCCTTGTCGCGGCTGGCCGATGCCGGGGTCAGCGTGAAAGACAAGGCCGCGCAATCGTCCAGGCTTTCCGGCTCGCAAGCGCAGGCGCTGGATCGCCAGCGCGGCGAAACCGATCAGTCCGCCGCAGCCATTTCGCAGATGGCCGCCACCAATCAACAGGTGACACAAAACGTACTCAGCACCGCCCATGCCGCCTCCGAAGCCGACCAGTTGACCCGCGAAGGCGGGGAACTGTCCCGACAGAGTCTGCAAGCCATGCAGGCGATGAACGAGGCCGTCAGTGAAATCGGTCAGGCGGTCAACACCCTGGCGAGCGAGACGCAATCGATCGGCAGTGTCGTGGATGTCATCACCTCCATCGCCGAACAGACCAACTTGTTGGCGCTCAATGCCGCCATCGAAGCGGCCCGGGCCGGCGAGCAGGGCCGAGGCTTCGCGGTGGTCGCCGACGAGGTGCGCTCCCTGGCCCAACGCACCCGCACCTCCACCGAGCAGATCCACGGCATCATCACGTCCTTGTACCTGGGGGCCGATCGGGCCGTCGCCACGGCCAGCCGGGGTGAGCAGATTTCCCGCGAAAGCATGCAGCGCGTGGAGGCGGTGCAATCGGCGCTGGTCGGCATCGGCCAGGCGGTCAGCCGCATCACCGACATGAGCCAGCAGATGGCCTCGGCCTCCGAAGAGCAAAGCCATGTGACTGAAGACATCAATCAGCAGATCACACGTATCGCGCAGCTCTGTGAGCACAGTGCCGAACAGGCCGGGCAAGGCGCCGCGATCAGCCGGGATCTGGAAGCCATGGCCGACTACCTGCATAGCCTGGCCGAGCGTTTCAACCGCTGACGATCCGCTGTTTTATATCCATCGGCATGAGGAGGGAACGTATTTGTAAACAGAGATGTCAGCTGTTTAGACATCTCTGTATTTACAAACCTGTTTCACACCCCAACCAGAATGGAGCGGTGACGTCATGAACAACATCATTTACCTCGTTGGTGCCGTTGTGATCATCCTGTTTATCCTGTCGTTTGTCGGGATCGTCTGACCCAGGGTCGCGAACACCCCGACCTTCACCTGCCTGCCACATGAGTCCGGGCTGTCATCAATAGCCAAGCGACTGTCGTCAAATGAAAAGCGCCCCCTTCTCGGGGGCCTTTTAATGTCAGCAACAAAAAACCTCCGGCGCCACGAGCGCCGTACGCGACTGTTCCACTGCAGTCACGAGTTGCCGGGTACGCCTGGCAGGAGAATAACAAGATGACATTCGTGAAAAGCCTGCTGGCTGCCCTACCCCTGTTGACGCTGGGCCTCAATGCCCATGCCGTTGTATCAAGCCAGGAAGCCGCCCGCCTCGGCACCAGCCTCACCCTGGTCGGCGCCGAAAAGGCCGGCAACGCCGATGGCTCGATCCCGCCCTACAACGGTGGCCTGACCACCGCCCCCGCCAACTTCAAGACCGGCGACAGCATGCGTCCGGACCCCTTTGCCAATGAGAAACCGTTGCTGGTGATCAATGGCAAAAACGTCGATCAGTACAAGGGCATGCTCACCGCCACCAGCGTGGAATTGGCCCGTCGCTACCCCGGTTTTCGCATCGACGTCTACCCGACCCATCGCACGGCATCGCTGCCCCAGGCGGTGCTCAACAACAGCCGCCGCAATGCCACTGCTGCCAAATCCCTGGACGGTGGCGTGGCCATCGACAATGTCCTGCCCGGCGTGCCCTTCCCGATCCCGCAATCGGGCGCCGAAGCCATGTGGAATTTCCTGCTGCGCTATCAGGGTGTGAACATCCATTCCAAGTACGACTCCTGGAACGTCGATGCGGCGGGCGTGCCCACCCTGGCGGTCAGCGGCGAAGCCTTCGTCTCCTTTCCGATCTACGAAAACCTCTCCAAGCCCTTCAACAACTCCGACATCTACCATCAGTTGAAGCTGTCCTATACCGGACCTGCGCGCCGGGCCGGCGAGTCCATCATGCTGAAGAACGCCAGCAACCCGGTGCAGTACCCTGGCCGCGCCTGGCAGTACCTGCCGGGCCAGCGCCGGGTCAAGCAGATTTCGATCCTGGCCTACGACACCCCCAACCCGGGCACCGCTCGCGCATTGGAGCTGTATGACTGGACCCTGGTAGGCAAGCAGGAAATGATCGTGCCCTACAACACTTACAAGCTGACCTACGTGCACGACGCCAGATCCCTCACCACCCCGAACTTCGTCGCCCCGGACTTCGTGCGCTGGGAAAAACACCGGGTCTATGTGGTGGAGGGCAATCTCAAGCCAGGCGCCAAACACATCTACCGCAAGCGCCGGTTTTATCTGGATGAAGACACCTGGGCCGCGCTGGCTTCGGACCAGTACGACACCAGTGGCCAGCTGTATCGCGGCTCCTTCGCCTTTTTCAGCCAGAGCTATGACCAGCAGGTTCCGGATGCCACGCCGTTCATGACCTACGACTTGTCGCGGAGCACCTACAACATCAACGGTGTGGTCGGACCCCATGGCGGGATTCGCTACATCGAGCCGCTGTCGACGGCGCAGTGGGTGCCGGAAGCCATGGCGGGGACCGGGATCCGTTAGGGTCTCCTCGCCCTGTAAAATCGCGGGCCCCGCCGGCATTCGGCCGGGCCTCCCTGCCTCGCATTTACCCTCCTCTTGCCCAAAAGCGGCACCCACATATCTGGATCCACCTTCAAAAACGCCAATTTATAGGGCGTTTTGTCATTTACAGGTCGGATTTGGACAAGTCGGCCCCCTCTCTATCTAGTCGAATCGCCCTCAGCGCCACCTTCGATTTTCCCGATCAAAAGGCTCGGCAGACGGCAGGCGAGCGACTGCGACCAGCGGTCGACAATCGCCGACAGGTCAATCACTTTCAGAGGGGTGCGTAGATGAACAACAGTGTCGTTATTGGAGAACTCACCTGGCCGGACCGGCCGCCTATAGCCTGTTTTTCTTTTTAGTGATCGCCTTCATGCGAGCCGTGGCCTTTTGCACGGTCGTCATCTTTTCCGGCCGCTTCATGCCGCGCCACTTGCGGATTTCTTCCCGGGTGCGTCCGCAGCTCACGCACATCTCGCTGTTGAGCTGACACAGCGAAACGCAGGGGTTTTCGATGTCTTTAGCCATGTTTGCCGCTCATGCCGTGCGGTATTCCACTGTCAGGTGCGTGACCTCATGGACAGGCTTCAACGCGCTGCGTACGTCATCGGCAGACCACTGCGCCGAACCCTGCACGCTGACGATGGCCGCCCGCGCCTGCGGGCCGACGCGCCAGACGTGGAGGTCGGTGATGTTGAACTGCGCGGACTGCCCGAGCAGTTCACGGATTTCCTCGGCCACGTGCTCATCGGTCTTGTCCAGCAACACGCCAGCGGTGTCCTTCATCAGCAACCAGGCCCAGCGTGCGATGACGACGGCGCCGACGATGCCGATGACCGGATCGAGCCACACCCACCCGAGGAACTTGCCTGCCAGCAGCGCGACGATGGCCAGCACCGAGGTGACGGCATCCGCCAGCACGTGAACGTAGGCCGACCTGAGGTTGTTGTCTTCGCCGTGGGAATGCCCGTGGTGGTGATGACCATGATCGTGGGCATGGGCGTGGGCGTGGGCATGTCCGCGATCATGGCCTGCGCCGCCCGCCAGCAGCAGTGCACTGACGATGTTCACGATCAGGCCGACCACGGCGATCAAGGTTGCCGTACCGAATTGCACCTGGGTCGGCTGCAAAAGACGCATGACCGACTCGACGCCAATCCCTAGCGAGATCAGGCCGAGGATCAACGCCGAGGCGAATCCGCCAAGATCCCCCACCTTGCCAGTGCCAAAGCTGTAGGCGGAGTTTTGCGAATGCTTGCGCGCAAACGCGTAGGCAGCGGCCGCGATCCCCAACGCCCCGGCGTGGGTCGCCATGTGAAAACCATCGGCCAACAGCGCCATGGAGCCAGTGATGTACCCGGCGGAGATTTCGCCCACCATCATGACCAGAGTCAGGATCACCACCCAGAGCGTGCGCCGGGCATTGTCATCGTGACCGGCACCGAGGAAGTCGTGACTGTGAATATATGCGCTCATAACGGCCTCACTTGGAATAACGGCGGATGGCTTCGAGAAGCTCTTCGACGCCCTGTGCCCGCTCTTCGTCGGTCAGGCCCGGCCTGGCGACGTGTTCGCGGGCGTGGTCTTCGATGATCTCATCGAGCAACCCGTTGATCGCCCCACGGGTTGCCGCCACCAGATGCAGGGTTTTGGCACAGTCCCCTTCACCCTCCAGGGCGCGCTCGATGGCCTGTACCTGACCGGCGATGCGCTTGACGCGCTTTAGCAACTGATCTTTACCCGCCTTGGTGTGCGCCATAGCATACCCCCCTACCCTATATTGGCGAGCATGATGCGCCTGGCTGACGAGGTTGGCAAGCCGCAAAACGGGTAGGAGCGAGCCTGCTCGCGATCAACGCCGGGACAACGCGGGCATTCGGACAACCCGCGTTATCGTTGACGACCATCGCGGGCAAGCCCGCTCCCACAGGGCTATGTGTGGATCGATCTGATACCATTCAAAAAGTTTCAGACCGAGTAGACCCCATGAATCGCCGCAAAAAAGTCAAGCAGTTGCTCGAAGCTCACGCCAAGAAGGCCAACGCCAAGCTGGCGCCGAAAAACAAGCCCAAATACATCAGCAAGGCTGACCGCTTGAAGCTGGCGGCTGAATCCGCTGATGACTCAACCGCTCCTTCCGAGCGCTGATCCCTGGCTCCACTGCCGGGCGTTCCTTACCAGAACTTCCAGGTGTAGGTCGTGGCAAAACGGTATTCGTTGTAGTCGTAGCCGTACTTCTGTTTCACATCGATGTTGCGCAGGTCCAGCGCCAGACCTTGCAGCGGCCCGCTCTGCACCACATAGCTGAGGGTCAGGTTGCGTTCGCTTTCCTGGTTGTCGCTCAGATTGCCTCCACGGTCCCAGTTGGTGCCCTTGGTGTAGCGGCTGTAGAACTTCAGACCCGGAATGCCCATGCCGACAAAGTCATAGCCGTAGCGCGCCGACCAGGACTTTTCATCGGGGCGAATGAACGCCAGCGACGACCAGTTCACCAGATACGGTTGCGGGATATAGCCATTGAGGGTCGGGAAGATGCTGTCACCGAGCATGCGCTGGTAACTGACGCCAAACATGTGTGCACCCTTGAGCAAGGTGAACAAGGCGCCATAGGCACGGTTATCGATTTCACCGTCCAGTGCATTGCCGTCTTCATTGTTATTGAAGTAACGCAAGTCGGATTTGAGTTTGTAACCGCCGCCCAAGTCAGCCATGTGCGTCAGGCCAAAATAGTGCTGCTGATAGATATCGTGCAGCACGCCATAAAAGTAACTGGCTTGCAGATTTTTGGTGATGTCGTAAGTGGCCCCGCCAAAGTCCAGGCCGTCACTGTCCAGATTGTCGGTGGTTCCCCATTTGTACAGTTTCTCGTGGTTGGAAGACTCCCGCGTGACGGCCGACCAGAAACGCCCGCCGGTCAGGGTCAGACCCTCGACATCCTTGGACTCGACCACCGCGCCCTGGTAGATGGTGTCCAGCTGCCGACTGGTGTCATCGAACGCCACCGGCAGCTGCGGGCGCAGGTCGCCAACCTTCAACTCGGTCTTGGCGTAGCGCATCTTCAAGGTCGCACCGGCGCGGCTGTAGTCATCGGCGGTCTGCTGCTCACTGACGCTGAACGGCAATGAGCCGTCGTTGCCCGATGAGTCCAGGCGCACGGCGTATTGCGCATCCACATCCAGGCCGATGGCCAGCGCCGTATCGGTATAACCGGAGGTGAACTGCGCATCGAAACCCTGGGACCAACTGTGCACTTCGGACACCGGCGCATGGGTATTGGTGTAGTTGCGGTGCAAGTAGAAGTTGCGTGTATCGAGTTTGAAGTGACTGTCATCGATCACATCGGCCTGTGCCGTTATCGAAGAACAGGTCAAACCCATTACGCTGGCGATACCCAGCCCACGGCAAAGCCGGTTTCCATGAACCATCTCACATCTCCACGTTTGTAGGTGCCTGTGCACTGTGCTTATAGGAGTAGAAGCAAAAGGATGTCGGGATCAGGGCCGCTGCAGAGCCCCCTCGAACGCCGGCGTAAGTCCCGACAGCTGCAACTTGCGCACGAAGTCGCCGAGTCGCTGTTGCTTGTAGGCGTCCACGTCCAGGTCGCGGTAATCGTAGAAACCCTGGCCATCGCGCAAGCCGTTACGGCCGTTTTGCATGTTGTCGGCAATCACCTGCGGCGACTCGAAACGCGGGGCCAGCGCGCCACTGAGGTAGCGCGAGGCGTAGTAAAGGATGTCGCCGCCACCCCAGTCGATGAACTCGAGCAGGCCCAGCACCGAGAAACGCAGGCCAAAGCCGACACGTACCGCGGTGTCGATGTCCTCGGCACTGGCCACGCCCTCCTCGACCATCCGCGCCGCTTCATTCATCGCCAACGCCTGGATGCGCGGCACGATGTAGCCGGCCACCGGGTTGCACACCACCGGCACCTTGCCGATGCGCTTGAGCAGTTGCAGCAGGCGCTCGACCACTTGCGGGCAGGTCGCTGCGCTGCGGCTGACTTCCACCAGTGGCATCAGGTACGCCGGATTGAGCCAATGGGCATTCACGAAACGCTCAGGGGTGCCGACCATTTCCGCCAGCTCAGTGACGAGGAAGGTCGAGGTGGTCGAAGCGATGATGGTGGACGCCGGCACGTGCTCGCTGACCCAGGCGAACGTTTCTTGCTTGACCGCGATGACTTCCGGCACGGCTTCGAACACCAGGTCGCAAAGACGCAATGTCGCCGCGGCGTCGGATCTGGCTTGCAGCGTCAACCGCGACAGGGCCACGTCCGCCTGCTCCACAGCAAGCATGCCCAGTTGCACCAGCATCCGCAGTTCGCGGTGAACATTGTTGCGCACGCGCTCGAAATACTCGCCGCGCTCGTCCTCGGCACGCGCCTTGATGTCGATCAAAGTCACGGGCAAGCCGGCATGGATGAACGCCAGGGCGATGCCCTCGCCCATCCGTCCGGCCCCGACCACGCTGACGTGCGGCAGCGCGGCGTTCATCAGTTAAAGCCTCGGGTTAGCAGTTCGCTCATCTGTACCCGATCAAACCCGGCCAGTCCGAGGTTTTCCAGGGTGCGACCTTCGGCGTACAGGTCTCGGGCGGCAACCGCCGAGGCGATGCTCAGCAGGCCCTGGGCGACCGGAACAGGCACGCCGGCCCAACGACCGACGGACACGAGGAAGGACAGGCCCAAACGGGTGTCTTCGAGCATGTAGCGATGCTTTTGCAGGTCGATGTCTTCGCGCCAGTCGCCGCTGTCGGTCAGCTTGCCGTGGGCACCGCGTCCATACATCCACTCGTCGCCATCCGTGGTGTTGTAGTGATCGGCCAGGGGAAAGTGCGGCGCGCCGTAGGTCAGGGCCTCGCGCACGGCCATGCGCTCGGCATCGAGCTGGTTGGTCACACGGCGAATCGATGGCTGGGTGCCCTCGTTGTGAATGTCCCAGGTCTCGAAATGCTCCAGGGGACCGGCATTCATCATGATCAGCGGCGGGTGAATGATGGGGCCGGCGTTCATCAGCGCACCGCTCAGGGCGTCTTCAATCGGCTCGACACTCGGGTAGGCCTCGCGCAGGACCGCGAAGGCATGTTCGGACAAGTTGGCAGGGAACACGCCGGTCGGCAGGCGGGTCGCGTAGGCACTGATCACCAGGTCGCTGGCGCCGTGCTTGCGCACCAGGTAAGGCAGCGTGCCGGTTTCAGCGAAGGCGACCTGACTGCGGTTGCCCGCATCGGCCATGGCCTTGGCGAACACATAGCTGCCAAAGGTGCCCGGCGGCAGGAACACCACTTGCCCGTCGCGCAGGTGTGGCGCCACTTGCCTGGCGAGGTCTTCGTGGGAGGTCGACGGCAGCGGGATGATGACCAGTTGCGCGTTGCCCAGGGCTTCGGCCAGATCGTCGGTCAGCGACAGCTTGTCGCCGGGCTGGCCAACAGACAGTTGGCGAGTGCCCCGGTAGTCCTTGATGGTCAGGTTGCCGATGTTCAGCAGTTCCTTGAGCGCTGCGCTGTCGCGACGCCACAGGCGAGTCGAGTGGCCTTTTTCGGCCATTTCCGCGGCAGCGGCGTAACAGCCGTGACCACCCCCCAGCACAGTAATCTTCATGCGATTGCTCCTCTTGTAAGAGACTCGATCCTATCGAGCCAGACCCCCACCGACTTACCCGATTGCGCAGCCGACTCACCGATTGCGCACAAGCCTCAATGCCTCTGTCGCCGCAGGGTGTCCGATGGCAGGCAGCCATAGCGTTGCCGGTAAGCACTGGAGAAATGCCCAAAGCTGGTGATGCCGTGACGCATCAGGATATCGGTGACGGTTTCGCCAGCCCTGCCCTGCTTCAGTGACTCGTGGATCACCGCCAGACGACGGTCGCGGATGTAGTTGACCGGCGCCTGCTGGAGGAACTGGTTGAAGCCGTTTTGCAAGGTGCGCACCGAGACACCGCACAGTTCGCTCAGGGTCGTCATGCTGATCGGTTCGTCGAGGTGCGCCTCGATGTAATCGCGCGCCTTTTTCACGTGATGGGGCAGCGGCGCGCGCGAGTCATTGAGAAGATCGGCCGAGTAGTTGTGCGGCAACTGCGTCAGCAGCAGTTGCAGCAGATACTCGGACAGGCTGCCGGCGATGCGCGAGCCGTCGACACCACTGCCGTACAGCCGGCAGATGTAGTCCAGGGTGTGGTAGAGGCTGACGGCGCCGGCGCCCAGATGATCGACGCTGACATCGAAGATCACCGACTGCTGCAAGCTGCGGTCGAGCAAGCGTTGCAGTTGGGTTTCCAAAGCGTCACGGTCGATCCGCAGGATCAGGTTGCGGCATTGCCCATCGGTGACGATGCGGCTTTGCGCGAACGGCGAGGAAACGCTCAGGCAGCCCGAGCGCATCGCGGCGCTGCGCCGTCCGTGGGCCACCTCGCAATGCCCCTGCAGGGTGATGCGAAACAGGTACTGATCGGCGATGTCGCCGATGGTGATTTCCACCGGCGCGCCGTAGCTCAGATCGAGCAGCGCCGCGTCGCCGAAGAACACGCCATTGAGCCGGGTGTGAATGGGCTCGTCGCGCAGGACGTTGAAGCTGTGCGGGCACAGGTATTGGCTGACCTTGTCCTTGATCTCCCGGTAATCGGCCGAGCTGAGCAAGCGGTGCCGTTCCAGCAGGTGTACGTCATTGAGCATCAGGGTTCTCCCGATCAGGCGCACATCGGCCGCGCTCCGTCAAAGCGGGCGCGGCCGATACGCCGATCATGGGCATCGTCAATCAGGCCCGGGTTGCATACTCCCGGGCATGGCTTTCACGGAAGCAGCGGCAGCCGCGCCACAGCAACAGCACCGTCAATACCGAGGCACCGACGATCACCAGCGACATGGACGAGCCCACCGCCGCCGGCGAGCCGAAATAGCGGTCGGTCAACAGCGCCACCAGCGTGGTCCCCAGGCCAAGTCCCAGCAGATTGCTGACCAACAGGAACACGGCCGAGACCTGGGCGCGCACCTGGTTCGGGGCAAGGATCTGCATGGCTGCGGTCGACGCCGGCATCGGGAACGAAGCGAAGAACATCGCCGGTACCAGCAGCGACACGGACAGCCACAGCTGGTCGACTTGCGGGAACAACACAGCCGGCACCGCCATGCCGAGGGCGCCGATCACACCGGTGCGCATCGCCGCGTCCTGATGACCGCGCTTGGCCAGGTAATCGGTGAGCCACCCGCCAAACAGCACGCCAGTGGTGTTGGCGAGCAACAGCACGGTACCGAGCATGTAGCCGGCCTCGACCGGTGTCAGGCCGAACTTGCGGATATACAGCGCCGGGCTCCAGCTCATCAGGCAAAACAGGACCATGGCGTAGAACGAGAAGCCCAGGTAGTGGCAAGTGAAAGTGGCGCGGTGACGAGCGAGGAAGCGCAGGCCATCGCTCAGCGCAACCTTCTTCGGCCGGCCCTGCTCATCCACCTGCAAGCCCTTGCGCGCCGGATCGCGCACGGTGAGCCAGATCAGCACACCGACCAGGATGCCGGGCAAGCCGACAATGAAAAACGCCAGTTGCCAGGCCTTCATTGCCCCGAGAACGGCGACCTCGATGGTGTTCATGTCCTTGAGCAGGGCGATCACATAGCCGCCGACCAGAAAGGCCAGGCCACCCCCGACGAACGAACCGATCGAGTAGATACCCACGGCGCGGCCGAGTTTCTCCTTGGGGAACATGTCGCTGAACATCGAGTAGGCCGAAGGGGACAGGGCCGCTTCACCGACGCCCACGCCGATACGGGCGAGGAACATGTGCAGGAAGTTCTTGCTCAAGCCGCAGGCCGCAGTAGTCAGGCTCCAGAACACCACCCCGACCGCGATGATTTTCGGCCGCGAGAAGCGGTCGGCCAGATAGGCAATGGGCATGCCCATGAACGCGTAGAACAGGGAAAAGGCCAGCCCGTGCAGCAAGCTGAACTGGGTATCGCTGAGCTGCAAGTCGGCTTTGATCGGCTCGATCATCAGCGCGAGGATCTGCCGGTCCACGAATGAAAAGATGTAGGCCACCATGCACAGGCCCACCACATACCACTCGTAGAAGTAGGTTTTCTTTTGCTGCAGGATCGCGTTATCGACCTGGATATTCACGGGTGTTTACTCCTCTGGGAATCCGTTCGGTTGCTTGACCGGGCAAGCGGTTACGCGCACTGAGTGCGGGACGATGGAAGGCGGATTCCAAGAGGAATGGAAAGGACGCAGGGCTCGGACATTTTCGGATCTCTTGTTGTTATGGGCTCATTGCAAGGCCGGTCCCGGAAAGCAGACCGCAACGACGATGCGCATCGCTGCAGGTAAGGTAAGTCAGTCGATGACCGATCGGTATCAAGAGGAACAGCAGCCGTTGCAAGCAAATCTCCCATGCGTACTGGGGATTTCTTTAGTCGAAAAATCCG
>DATMUG010000212.1:0-6763 GCA_035563915.1 Pseudomonas sp.
GGTACGAAAAAGCCGCGCACTAGCGCGGCTTTTTTCTGTGTGAGAATTTTGCAGAGCTACAGTCACTCGTAGTCGAATGGAGAGCCGACGCGATGGAAACCAAGAAGATGCCTCCCCCCGTACGGGACCATGCCCTGCAGATCGCCTATCACGAAATGGGGCACTACGTTGTGGCGCGGGCGCTGGGGTTTGAAGCGGGGGGTGTGACCCTGACAGTGACAAGGGACCTGAGGCATAAAGGGGGCGCCTCCATCAGCCTGATGCGGCCAATTTCGTCGATGGAAGGCATGAAGGACTATCTTGAGGCCCGGATTATGGTCCTGTTTGCGGGTGCCATGGCGCAGACATTGCCTTCAGCCCGTGCACGCGAGAAACGTGTCGATAAAGCGAAAGCGGTCGCCATCCTCAATGGCGCGTTTGGCGCGGAGCGGGATGACGCGAAGATCAGGGAATTGCGACAGCTTCTGCGCAACTTGACCTGCCCCGATACTGATCCGGCAGCGTGCGACCGCATCACCGCCGAGCTGAAGGCGATCAATGATCGGCTATGGTTGCGGACCCAAGAGATCGTCGAAGCCTTGGCAGGCACCATTACCGAACTTGCAGAGGCATTGGTAGAGCGCATGGTCCTGGTCGAACAATGGGGCAGGCCGGCGGATACCTACGAGGTTGCGTTAACGGGGGAAGTGCTGGAGCGGATGAGCCCTGCAGGAGCGAGCTCGCTCGCGAAGGATTTGAACGATAACGCGTAAACCAGATACCCGGTGGTGCTCTCCGGTTTTTCGCGAGCAAGCTCGCGCCTACCCGGCCAGACACGAAAAAGCCGCGCATTGCGCGGCTTTCTTGTTTGGTGGGCCCACACGGACTTGAACCGTGGACCAAAGGATTATGAGTCCTCTGCTCTAACCAACTGAGCTATAGGCCCCAGTAGGTCGCGGATTATAGCGACGGTTTTGCGGCTGTGCTATCCGAAAAATCCATTACGGCTGTACGAAGAAACGTCGCGGCGAATTCGTCGGGGGGCAGGGGCAGGCTGACGACGTAGCCCTGAATCTGTTCGCAGCCCTCGTAGGCGAGGAATTGCTGCTGCGCCTGGGTTTCGACACCTTCGGCAATCACCGTGAATTGCATGCTTCGGCCGAGCGCGATGATGGCGCGCACGATGGCGACGTCGTGGGGGTCATCCGGCAGGCCGCGAACGAACGATTGGTCAATCTTGAGGATGTCCAGCGGCAGGCGCTTGAGGTAGCTCAAGGACGAGTAGCCCGTGCCGAAATCGTCGATCGCCAGTTGCACGCCCAGGTGCTTGAGCTGATGTAACACCGCCAGCGCTTCTTCGGCCTGGCTCATGATGAAGTTTTCGGTGATTTCCAGTTGCAGCAGGTCGGGTTTGAGGCGGTAGTCCTTGAGCAATTGTTCGATTCGGCCGAGCAGGTTTGGCTGGCGCAACTGCGCGCCGGCCAGGTTGACCGATAGCGGGCCCAGGCCCACGTAGCACTTGTTCCACTCGTGGAGTTGCTGGCAGGCGGTCTCCAGTACCCAGTCACCGATTTGCAGGATCATGCCGTTTTCTTCGGCCAGGGAAATGAAGTGTTCTGGTGGTACGTCGCCGAAGGTCGGGTGGCGCCAGCGGATCAGTGCTTCCGCGCCAACCAGGCGATAGTCGTCGAGGCTGATCTTCGGTTGGTAGTACAGGTGCAATTCGTTGCGTTCGATGGCGCGGCGCAACTCATGTTCCAGCGCCACGCGTTCGCTGGCTTGGGCGGTGAGGTCGCAGGTGTAGCTTTCGACCCGGTTACGGCCCTTGGCTTTGGAGCGGTACATGGCCGCATCGGCGTTTTTGATCAGCGTGGCCACATCGCTGCCGTCCTGTGGATACAGGCTGGTACCGATACTGGAACTGATGAAGAACTCGTGTTCACCGGCCTGGAACGGTGCGGTGAAGCAATTGAGCAGCTTGTTGGCGATATTGTCGGCATCGCTGGGCTGCTGCAGGCCGGGCAGCAGGATGATGAATTCGTCGCCGCCCAGGCGCGCCACGGTGTCGATGTCGCGCAGCTGTTCCTTGAGGCGCACGGCAATGCCTTTGAGCAGCAGGTCGCCGACAGGGTGGCCAAGGCTGTCGTTGATGTGCTTGAAACGGTCGAGGTCCAGAAACAGCACCGCGCCCTGGCCGCCGTTTTCTCGTTGGGTGTTGAGCGCGGTCTGCAAACGGCTTTCGAACAGCGTGCGATTGGGCAGGCCGGTGAGCGGGTCGTGGTGAGCCTGGTAGTCGAGTTTGGCCTGGGCGTGCTTGAGGCTGGAAATATCGGCGAATACAGCGACAAAGTGGGTGATGAACCTGTCCCGGTTACGCACGGCGCTGATGGTCAGCCAGCTGGGGTAGAGCTCGCCATTTTTGCGGCGGTTGGAGATCTCGCCCTGCCAGTGCCCTTCGGCCGTCAGTTGGTGCCACATCGCGGCATAGAACGCGCTGTCATGCAGGCCGGAGGCCAGCAGGCGCGGGGTATGGCCCAAGGCTTCGCTTTCGCTGTAGCCGGTGATCTCGGTGAAGGCGCGGTTGACCGCACTGATGTGCTGCTGGGTATCGGTAATCAATACGCCTTCGGCGGTGCTCTCGAATACCGTGGCGGCCTGTTGCAGTTTTTCCTGCATCAGGTGGCGCTCGGTGATGTCCCGGGCGATGGTCAGCATGCAGTCGTCGTCGCCGATCGGGAGAGGACGACTGGAGACCTCGCAGAGGCGGATCTGCCCATCGCTGCGGCGAATGTGGCAGCTGAAATCGCGGACAAAGCCATCGCGGTGCAGCAGGTCGAGCATCTGCTTGCGTTCGTTAAGGTTGACCCAGATCCCCAGGTCCAGGGCCGAGCGATCCACCGACATCGCACTGTTGAACCCGGTGATGCGACTGAAACCTTCGTTGACTTCCAGCAGCAAACCATCGCTCTGGCGCGACAACAACAAGCCATCCGGAGAGGCGTGGAAGGCCTTGGCGAATTTTTCTTCGGAGGTTTGCAGTTGCTGCTGAGTTTCTTTGAGTTGGGTGATGTCGCGCACTACCACGACCAGTGCCGGGGTGGTATCGAGATCGAAGGGTTCGGCCGAGATCAGGCCGGTAAACACCTGGCCATTGCTGCGGCGGAAGGGCATCTCCAGGTTGCGGATGCTGCCGGCCTGCAAGCGTTGCAGCAGCCCCGGCCCCACGCCGGGAATGCCCCAGATGTTGAGATCGGTGGCGGTCAGGCCGATGACCTCTTCGGCCTTGAGGCCGATCTGGTCTTCGAACGCTTCGTTGACTTCCAGCAGGCAACCGTCGGAGAGCCGGGCAATGACCAATATATCCGGGCATTGCTGGAACACCGAGGCAAACTTCTGTTCCGACAGCCGCAGCGCTTCTTCGGTGCGCTTGGCTTCGCTGATGTCGATCATCAGCCCGCGCAACACCGGCTCGTGGCCGTGTTCGATCAGGCTGACGATATCGCGAACCCACAGGATACGACCGTCAGCGGTGATCACCCGGTAATCGAGGCTGTGGTCGCGTCCGGCCAGGACCTCGTGGTCGCAAAAGCTCTGTGCGCGGGTGAGGTCCGCGGGGTGAATGATGTTGCGCCAAAAGCCCGGGATCAGCCAGTGAGAGAGGGGGTAACCGAGCAGATCCTCGGCGTGGGGCGACACATAGCTGTAAGTGAAATCGCTCACCCGCGCTTCCCAGGCAATGGCCGACAGGCTCTCCACCAGACCGCGGTAGTGATACTCGCTGCTGCGAAGCTCCTGCTCCAGATCCACCCGACGGGTGATTTCCGAACTCAGTCGGCGATTGACCCGGATGACGGCCGCCAGCACGGCGATCAGCAACAATAGGCCCGGCAGGCCATAGATCACCAGGTCGGACCAGAAAGTTCGATGATCGAGGACGTTGCCAACCCAATGTTCCTGAATGGCGCTGATTTCTGCCGGGGTCAGGTCCGCGAGGACTTTATCCAGGATGCCAACCAGTATTTTGTTGTCCCGTGGTACGCCCATGGCCAACTGATAGCGATAAGGAGTCTCGCCACTCACGTACAGGCCATCCAGCTTGAGCTGGCGCAAGCTCCAGACACTGGAAGCCAGATCGCCCACCACCGCATCGACTTCATCGGTAGCCAGCGCCTGCAACGCCGAGCTGACGTTGGGCATGGCCACCAGGTTCAGGTCGGGATTGTGGGTGCGCAGCAACTCATGGGGGGCGTAGTTCTCCACCACGGCAATCTTCAGGCCGTACAGTTCCTCGATTTTGCGCGGTTGAGGGCCGCCGACATGGGCCAGGATGACAATCGGGAAATCCAGGTAAGGCCGGGTGAACGACAGGAATGCCTGGCGTTCGGGCGTCGACATGATGCCTGGCAAGAGGTCGAGCTTGCCTTGTCTGGCCTGATCCAGAACGACGGTCCAGCTGACCGGTTCTATGGGGGTGAGTTTCACCGCCAATCGCTGGCGGATCAGGTCGATATAGTCGGCTGCAAGGCCCTGGTAACGCCCATGGTCGTCACGAAACTCAAAGGGTGGCCAGGACGCATCGACACCCAGGCGCAAGTCCGGGTGGGCCGCCAGCCAGCTACGTTCTTCGTCGGTGAGAGTCAGCGCGCCAGCCGTTGCGGTCCAGGTCATCAGCGACAGCAAAAAAAGCACGGTCGGCAGTCTGGGCATAACGGTCTCGTTATGGCTCTGGGAATGCTTCGAGTGTAGACGGGCAAATTGATGGCAGGGGTGTTGCGGGGGGATTTAATCTGCATAAAACAAAACCCCCGGCATGGGCCGGGGGTTCTGTGATCACTCGTCGAGGAAGGAGCGCAGATGCTCGCTTCTCGTCGGGTGGCGCAGCTTGCGCAGTGCCTTGGCTTCGATCTGACGAATCCGCTCACGGGTCACGTCGAACTGCTTACCAACCTCCTCGAGGGTGTGGTCGGTATTCATGTCGATACCGAAACGCATGCGCAGTACCTTGGCTTCACGGGCTGTGAGGCCGGACAGCACTTCGCGAGTCGCTTCCTTGAGGCTTTCAACGGTCGCAACATCGATTGGCGACTGCATGGTCGAGTCTTCGATGAAGTCGCCCAGATGGGAGTCTTCGTCATCACCGATCGGGGTTTCCATGGAGATCGGCTCTTTGGCGATCTTCAATACCTTGCGGATCTTGTCCTCAGGCATTTCCATGCGTTCGCCCAGCTCTTCCGGCGTCGGTTCGCGACCCATTTCCTGCAACATCTGGCGGGAGATACGGTTGAGCTTGTTGATCGTCTCGATCATGTGCACCGGAATACGGATGGTGCGGGCCTGGTCGGCGATCGAGCGAGTGATCGCCTGACGGATCCACCAGGTGGCATAAGTCGAGAATTTGTAGCCGCGACGGTATTCGAACTTGTCCACCGCTTTCATCAAGCCGATGTTGCCTTCCTGGATCAGGTCGAGGAATTGCAGGCCACGGTTGGTGTACTTCTTGGCGATGGAGATCACCAGACGCAAGTTCGCTTCCACCATCTCTTTCTTCGCGCGGCGGGCCTTGGCCTCACCGATCGACATGCGACGGTTGATGTCCTTGATCTCGGCAATGGTCAAGCCGGTTTCGGCTTCCAGCGCGGTCAGCTTCTGCTGGCAACGAACGATGTCCGGTTGCAGGCGGGCGATGGCTTCAGCGTATTTGCCTTTGCCTTTGGCCAGTGCATCTGTCCAGCTTTCGTCGATTTCATTGCCCGGGAACTGGCGCAGGAAGTCGGCACGCGGCATGCGCGCATCACGAACGCAGAGCTGCATGATTGCACGCTCTTGCTGACGCAGACGGTCCAGGGCACTGCGTACACGCTCGACCAGACCTTCGTACTGCTTCGGCACCAGTTTGATCGGCATGAACAGCTCGGCCAGGGCCAGCAGTTCGGCGATGGCGGCCTTGTTATGGCGACCGTGCTTTTTCAGGGCTTTGCGGGTGATGTCCATCTGATCGGCAACAGCGCCAAAGCGTTGTGCAGCGATGACCGGATCCGGACCGCTTTCGGCTTCTTCCTCGTCATCCGAGCCTTCGGCGTCGTCGTCGTCGTCGGAGTCGTCCGCTTTCGCAGCCTTTTCGTCGATCGGCGGAGGCACTTCGGCGGGAGGTGGCGCAATGCCGTCGTCCGGGTCGATATAACCGCTCAGGACGTCGGACAGGCGTCCGCCTTCGGTGGTGACGCGAGTGTACTCGGAGAGAATGTGCTCAACCGTGCCAGGGAAGTGCGCAATCGCGCTCATCACTTCACGGATGCCTTCTTCGATACGCTTGGCGATTTCAATTTCGCCTTCACGAGTCAGAAGCTCCACTGTACCCATTTCGCGCATGTACATGCGCACCGGGTCAGTGGTGCGGCCGATATCGGTCTCGACCGCTGCCAACGCAGCGGCTGCTTCTTCCGCAGCGGCCTCGTCGGTATCGGCGTCGGCCAGCATAAGGGCGTCCGCATCCGGAGCAACCTCGTGTACGGGGATCCCCATGTCGTTAATCATGCGGATGATGTCTTCCACCTGCTCCGGATCTGAAATATCCTCGGGCAGGTGGTCATTGACCTCGGCGTAAGTCAGGTAACCCTGCTCACGACCCAGTTTGATCAAATCGATAATACGAGACTGCTGTTGCGCTTTTCCGGACATAACACCCTATCCACTGAAGGTCTTGGCGGGCAAAAAACAAGCCGAGGATTATACCTGAGCTATGACCTCACGCGCCAGTTGAGGTCGGGTTTGATGCGGAAACATT
>DATMUG010000213.1:0-16636 GCA_035563915.1 Pseudomonas sp.
ATCCGTGTAGGCGCTGCCGAAGGCTGCGATCTTTTGATCTTGCTTCTAAAAATCAAAATCAAAAGATCGCAGCCTTCGGCAGCTCCCACATGGACCCATTTCAAAAGGAGACACCATGCCGGTCATTGTCCAATTGCTGAATCAAGCCACCGATCAGGATCAACAGGATCTGCAGAAAATCTATCGCGACGCTCCAGCGTGGCTGTTTGCGCCGTTCACAGGGGATACGCAACTCATTGAAACAAGTTTGCTGGAAGGCTCGCTGATCGCAGGACGTTTCAATGATCGACTGCTGGGCGCGGCACGCCTGCAACGGCAAGGGGACGTCTGGCAGTTGTCCCAATTGTGCGTACGAAAAATCACCCGGCGCCGTGGGGTCGCGGAACGCCTGGTCCGTGCAGCGCAGGCCATGGCTACCCAGTCCGGCGCTACCCTGCATCTGCTCGCACCCGCTGGTCACCTGGAAGCCCAGGCACTGGCGGCGAAGTTGAACGTGCCACTTGATACCCTGTCCGAGTGATCGCTGACCGGTCGTCCGCCGCGGGGCGCTATACTCGTCGGCTAAATTTTGAATTCGACTAACTACAAGGACTCGCCCATGAAAGCGTTCGGCAAAATCCTGGGTCTGGTACTTCTCGGGTTGTTGCTGATCATTGTGGCGCTGGGCTTTGCCCTGACCCACCTCTTCGATCCCAACGACTACAAAGACGAGATCCGTCAGATTGCCCGCAACAAGGCCCACATCGAACTGACGCTCAATGGCGATATCGGCTGGAGCCTGTTCCCGTGGCTGGGCCTGGAGTTGCACGACGCTGCCGTGGCAACCCTGGCCAAGCCCGCCGAACCTTTCGCCGACCTGCAGATGCTCGGTCTCTCCGTCCGCGTGCTGCCATTGCTGCGTCGGGAAGTGCAGATGAGCGACGTGCGTGTAGAGGGCCTGAATCTGCGCCTGAACCGCGACAAGGACGGTCACGGCAATTGGGAAGACATCGGCAAAGTCCCGGCCACTGCGAACACCGCTGGCACCCCGTCCGCCACCACTGGCGAACCTGCACCGCAACCCTCAGCCCAGCCGGAAAAACCGGCGCAGCCCATTCGCCTGGACATCGACAGCCTGACCGTCAATAACGCCCGCGTCGAATACAGCGATGAGAAAACCGGCCGCCAATTCAGCGCCGAAAGCATCCAGCTGAGCACGGGGCCGGTGCACGACTCCACCAATATTCCGGTCAAGCTCACCGCTTTCCTGGGCACCAACCAGCCTGTTCTTCGGGTCCGTACCGAGCTCAGCGGCGAGCTGCGTTTCGAACGTGCGTTGCAGCGCTACAAGCTCGAAGACATGAAACTGTCCGGTGAACTGGCCGGCGATCCGCTGCAGGGCAAGACCATGACCTTTGCCGCCCAAGGGCAGTTGTTGCTCGACAAGGCCGCCAATGTCGCCGAATGGACCGGCATTAAAATCTCCGCCAACCAGCTTCGCGCCCTGGGTGAGCTGAAGGTCAACGAGCTCGACAAGACGCCGCAGGTCAGTGGCGGCCTGTCGATTGCCCAGTTCGACCTGGCGAAATTCGTCGACAGCATCGGCCAGCAACTGCCAAAGATGGCCGAAGGCAGCCTGAGCAAGGTCGAGTTGGTCAGCCGTCTCGCAGCCACGCCGACCAGCGTTGTGCTCGATGACATTAATCTGAAAGTCGACGACAGCACCTTCAACGGTCGCATCGCGGTCGAAGACTTCGCCAAACAATCTCTGCGCGCCACCCTCAAGGCCGATACCTTCAATGTCGACCGCTACCTGCCGCCGAAGTCGGCAGAGGCCAACAGCGCGAAACAGGTGCGTCAGGCTGAAGTCGCCAGCACCGAAGCCGATGCCATGGCCGGCGCTGGCACCACGCCGTTGCCGCAAGCACCGACCAAAGAGGCATGGAGCAATGAACGCCTGTTGCCGGTGGAACGCCTGAGCAAGCTGGACGTGGACGCCGACCTGACTTTCGGCCAGTTGACCCTGGAAAAACTGCCGATCCACAACGCCACCCTCAAGGCCAACGGCCAGGGCGGACTACTGACCCTGGCGAACCTGCGTGGCGACCTGTACGAAGGCAGCTTCGACGCCAAAGGCACTCTCGACGTACGCCCACAGGCACCACTGCTGAATCTGCAGACGCAGATCAGCCGGGTGCCGGTGGAGAAAATCCTCGAAAGCCAGGGCAAAAATCCTCCGGTCAAAGGCCTGGTCACTCTCAACAGCACCTTGACCGGCAGTGGCAACAGCCAGAAAGCACTGATCGAAACCCTTAACGGCAACGCCAGTTTCGTCATCAACAATGGCGTGCTGCTCAATGCCAACCTCGAACAACAGTTGTGCCGAGGCATCGCCACGCTCAACCGCAAGACTCTGAGCGGCGAACCGCGGGGCAAGGACACACCGTTCCAGGAACTCAAGGGCAACCTGAATTTCCGTAACGGTGTGGCCAGCAACCCGGACCTGAAAATTCGCATCCCGGGCATGACCGTCAATGGTGACGGCGATGTCGATCTGCGGGTACTGGGCATGGACTATCGCGTCGGCATCATCGTCGAAGGCGACAAGAGTGACATGCCCGACCCGGCCTGCCAGGTGGGCGAGAAATTCGTCGGTATCGAATGGCCGCTACGTTGCCGTGGCCCTCTCGAACTGGGCGCCAAGGCCTGCCGGCTGGACAACGAGCGCATGGGCCAGGTCGCCAGCAAAATGGCCGGCGAGCGCATCGGCGAAAAAATCGAGGAAAAACTTGGCGACAAGGTCAGCCCGGAACTCAAGGACGCACTCAAGGGGCTGTTCAAACGATGAGAGCCGAGCAGTTTTCCACGGCGGTGCTGGACTGGTTCGACCGCCACGGCCGTCATGATTTGCCCTGGCAACAGGACATCAATCCGTATCGGGTATGGGTGTCGGAAATCATGTTGCAGCAAACCCAGGTCAGCACGGTGCTGAACTATTTCGACCGCTTCATGGCCTCGCTGCCGACGGTCCAGGCGCTGGCCGCAGCGCCGGAGAACGAAGTGCTGCACCTGTGGACTGGCCTGGGCTACTACACCCGCGCACGCAATCTGCAGAAAACCGCGAAGATCGTCGTCGAGCAGTACGGCGGCGAGTTTCCACGGGATGTGGAAAAACTCACTGACCTGCCCGGTATCGGCCTGTCCACCGCTGGAGCCATTGCCAGCATCAGCATGGGCCTGCGCGCGCCGATCCTCGACGGCAACGTCAAACGGGTGCTGGCACGTTTTACCGCGCAAGAGGGCTACCCTGGCGAGCCGAAGGTCGCCAGACAGCTGTGGGCTAACGCTGAGCGCTTTACGCCGCACGACAGGGTCAACGCCTATACCCAGGCGATGATGGACCTGGGTGCCACGCTCTGTACCCGCAGCAAGCCGAGCTGCCTGCTGTGCCCGCTGGAAAAGGGATGCGAAGCGCACATGCTGGGCCTGGAAACCCGCTATCCGGTTCCCAAGCCGCGCAAGGCCATCCCACAGAAGCGCACACTGATGCCGATGCTCGCCAACGGCGAAGGCGAAATCCTGCTTTACCGACGCCCTTCAACGGGCCTGTGGGGCGGCCTGTGGAGCTTGCCGGAACTCGATGACCTCGAAGACCTGCAACATCTGGCTGCGCAACACTCGCTGGAGCTTGGCGACCATCAGGCGCTGCCTGAGCTGGTGCACACCTTCAGTCATTTTCAGTTATCCATCGAACCCGTGCTGGTTCAGGTCCAGGAGGCCGGTCACCACGTGGCCGAGGCCGACTGGCTCTGGTATAACCTCGCCACCCCGCCGCGCCTGGGCCTCGCCGCCCCGGTCAAGACCTTGCTCGAACGCGCGGCCGTCGTATTGAACGCAGGAGAGTCGTCATGACCCGCACCATCATGTGCCGCAAGTACAAAGAAGAATTGCCCGCCCTGGAGCGCGCGCCCTTCCCTGGCGCCAAAGGCCAGGACATTCTCGATCACGTTTCGGCCAAGGCCTGGGCTGACTGGCAAAAGCACCAGACCCTGCTGATCAACGAAAAACGCCTGAACATGATGAACGCCGAAGACCGCAAATATCTTCAGGCGGAGATGGACAAGTACTTCGCAGGTGAAGATTACGCCAAGGCCGAAGGCTACGTGCCGCCGTCCGAATAACCCGTTTTTTCAGGGGTCGGAACGTAAGCGACGGTAATAATTAAATATTTTTTGAAAACTTGCTTGACGACCCCCTGAAAAACCCGTTTAATGCGCCCCGTTGCCCAGATAGCTCAGTCGGTAGAGCAGGGGATTGAAAATCCCCGTGTCGGCGGTTCGATTCCGTCTCTGGGCACCAAATACCGAAAACCCTGAATCGAAAGATTCAGGGTTTTTTTATGCCTGCAATTTGATGGCTCTCGCTTCAGACTCCATTGATTACCCTGCAGAGCATCGATCCCCCGCCGCCCCATCACCCCAGCGTTTGCCCAAAACGCTTGCCAGACCTTTTGGACTGCGCATTGCTGATCAGCTCTTCCTCGCAGTCTCTCAAGCCCCTCGGAACGCTCTGTAAGCTTTTCCGGAAATGGATGACATACACGGAAAAGAAGACTGGACAGAATCGGAGGAGGATCTGCGCCCAAGACCGGGAACAGAGGCACATCAGGAAGTAGACAATGACGTGTACCATCAAACCAAACGTCGAAACCACCAAGCTTGTTATGGAACAAGAAATCAGGACGTTCAGCTTTGATACGCGACAGGCAGCATTGCTACACAAGAAAACCGAAGAACTGGCCGCCATTGGCGGGCCGCAGGTATCAGGAGCCAAGTCGAAAGCCTCACTGGCTGCCGCCGAATTAAAACTCTTGTTTTCGAAACAACAGTGCGAATCACTAAGCGCCTACTCCGATGGCCTGGTTTCCTCACTGATCTTTGACGGCTTGCAAAAAATAAACGATCCCCTCCTTCCAAATGAACTGCCAGACCTCGCCTCTATGGAAAACCGGTATGACGTGCTGTGCCTGGCCGCCCGTAATCAGATCTTATTGAGGCTGGTTGATAACAGCGCCTTTGCCTATGACATGGATAACGAAGGAAAGCTGGTACGGTTGGTTGCCAACTTCAAGGGTGGCGGTCTTACCAAAATCAATGCCGAGCCGGAAATCAAGGAACTGAGTTCCCATTCCGGCCTTGCGCTTGGCCCGCACACCGAGGCGCCTTACTGGTGCGCCGTGAAAGCCCAGAACGGACACTCCCCTTCCCCCTCATCTCTAATACTTTCAGCTCTATGGAACCCAAGCCTGGAACCTACGCGAGTCATTCCACTGCCGCCCATTCTCGAGACAATCGGTGTAACTAACTGCCTCGCGCTCACTACGGGAAATTTCCATTTCACCCGTAGTGACTTCTTCGTCAGAGGCAAGGGTGAAGATGGTCGCAATGTTTCAATTCTTGAATTCAATGAACATATAGGATTCGCAGCTCGCTTTAACTCCTACCGTTTCTCAGTCGATGCCAACGCCTCACATTTTGTTAAAACAGCTTACACCGCTCTATGTCAGGGTGTAGACAAAGCAACTCCCGTCGAATACCCGCTCACGCAAGAGTCGGCCATGGTCATCAATAACGTTCGAGCACTGCACTGTCGGGATGTAATTAAAGACAATAGACGTGTCTTAATCCGCATTTTTGGCTTGTCAAAATTTTCCTCTCCGATTGTTATTTCGAAGGATCCATTAGTGCTGCAAGGCTAATTTTCACTAGATGGGTAACTTGCCGATAATTGAATACGAGGAAAAGTATGACTTGGGATCTGATTGGTATGTTAGCGCTCGTCGCGTTTTGTGCCGGCTTTTTTGATGCGATTGCCGGTGGCGGCGGACTGATTACCTTGCCTGCATTGTTTTTGGCCGGGGTTGACCCTATCAGCGCAATCGCAACAAACAAATTCCAGGCCGCTTCGGCAACGGTTTCAGCAACCGCAACCTTTGCTCGCAAAGGAATGATCGAGTGGCGCGAGGGCCGTTTTTTGATTATCTGCGGTTTTATTGGCGGAGCCAGTGGAGCATTTCTGGTCAGCTCTGTTGATAAACGTTATCTGGAAGTTTGCGTGCCTCTCATGTTGATTTTGGTAGCCATCTATTTTGCGCTCTCTCCAAAGTTGGCGAATGAAGATAGACGCAAGAGAATCGGAATTCTGCTTTTTTCATTTACTGTGGCGCCGCTACTTGGATTCTATGACGGCATCTTTGGCCCTGGCGTGGGATCCTTCTTCATAGTCGGATTTGTTATTCTCTGCGGCTTCGGCATGATGCGGGCCATGGGCTTTACCAAACTTGCCAATGCTTCATGCAATCTCGGCTCTCTTTCGGTATTTATTTTCAAAGGGGTGATTATCTGGCCAGTAGCTATCGCCATGGCTTTGGCAGCTTTCGCCGGAGCTCAATTGGGTGCACGAGCCGCTGTTCGGGTCGGCCCTCGGCTGATCAAGCCCATGTTGATCGTGGTCTGCTGCGCCTTGGCCATCAAGCTACTGAGCGTTGAGACCAACCCGTTACGCGTTGCGGTCATTCAATCATTGGCTTCGTCATGATCAACTCAGCCTTGGCAGGCGACATGCCTCGCCAAGGTCATATCGCCCGCATCACCTCGATTGATGTCAGAGAAACCGTTACTCAGCATCATTCCAGTGAAATACAAGATTGCGCGCAGAGTTGCTTCCGACATCCGTAGTATCGCTCCGAGTTACGCCATTGCGCGTCGCAACTACGGTGTATTTGCCCGGAGGTAATTGGGCATAAACCAGCGGACCAGCCTGATTCAACTTAAGCACAGCGTGCCCTGGAGCTTTCTCGACGACCACATCTACATCGGGCACATACTCATCCTTCGGTCCGGTAGAAAAAGTCATGTGCAGGTTGTAGCCGGTAGTCTGCTGGATGGCTTTCGCCTCATCTTCGCCAATACCGCCAGACAGATAGACAACCCCATTTTGTTCCTGCCGCTGAACCTGCACACCCATGCTGTCGACAGGATCGAGACTGGCGGCTGGCAACAAGGTGGGGAACATCAAAACGCCGACCGTGGCGAGGGGCAACATCAGTGAATGGAAACGCTTCATGATGACGACTCCCGGGCTCCACAGAACCCAATCGTTACTTAATTTGGATGTCGGGTGCAGCGGTCGGGTTTTAGATGGATTCGTGATTGAGTTTAGTACGAAACGTACTACATGAAATACCTCTGAAGCCTCACAAGACATCAGGCCGGTCCTGCCTCTGGTACATGAATGAATCAGCGACTCAAAACTGGTCGAGTCGAGCGCTGGAGCGCCAGATCAATACCCTCTACTACGAGCGCCTCCTGGCGAGCAAAGACCGAAAGCCAGTCATGCAGGAAGCCAGCACCAACATCCAGCAAATGAAGGTAAGCCCCCGGGATTTCAGTACCAACTCGTATTGCCCACCGAAGAGGAACTACGCGCGGAGCTGGACCGAGAGCAGGTATTACTTGAGGAACGGATTCATCAAGAACCGTGAAGTAGCGATGGATTGTTCAACCACGTCTTGAAGACTATCGTTGGCAGCTACCCGGCAAAGGTACAGCGCCCATGAATTTGCAGGACATGCCACCTCTGGCCCCCACTCAAATCGAGCTACCGCTGACGACGGACGCCGTTGCGCAGCCCTTCAAGCAACCCGCCGCCGACGGTTTCATGCTCGGCGGCTTCACCTGGCGACACGCTGTCCAGCACTCTTCCCGCCCGGTGGTCATCATCAACGCCGCCACCTCGGTTCGCTGTCGGCACTACTCGCGCTTCGCCGATTACCTGTTCGCCAACGATTTCGATGTCATCACCTATGACTACCGCGGCATCGGTGAATCGCGCCCGGCATCGCTCAAGGGACTGGAGGCGTCCTGGACCGATTGGGGCGCTCTGGACTTCGAAGCGATGCTCCAGCGCGCACAGCGCGAGTTTCCGGGCCAGCCCGTTGATGTGGTCGGTCATAGCTTTGGAGGCTGTGCAGCGGGACTGGGAGCGTCCGGGAAGGTAATCCGGCGTCTGGTGACGGTCGGGGCGCAGTTCGCTTACTGGCGCGATTATGCGCCCGCTCACCGCTGGCGCATGTTCGGCAAATGGCATGTGGTGATGCCGATTGTGACACTGCTGTGCGGTTTCTTTCCCGGCAAGCGCTTGGGCTGGCTCGAGGACACCCCCGCCGGCGTGGTCCGCGACTGGGCCACACCCACGCCCCGCTACGAAAAACGCCCAAGCGGTCGCCTCCTCCTGGCAACAAACGGTCGCCTGCCCTTTGCCTCGGTCAACGCGAAAATCCTCGCGATCAGCATCAGCGATGACCCTTACGGCACCATCGCAGCCATCGAACGCCTGCTGGGCTACTTCACCGGTGGCACCCAGACGCACCTGCACATCACGCCCGAAGACATTGGCGAAAAAGAAGTCGGACATTTCGCCTTTTTTCGTAGCGCATACCAAGCCACACTATGGCCCATTGCATTGTCCTGGCTGCAACACGGCGAAATGGCCCCCGGTACTCCCGGAAAGGCCGTGCCACGCACCTGAACCATTGCCCTTTCAACGAATTACGGAACGACGCCCATGGCTTCCGCCAACAAGCAGCAAAAACGCGCCTCCCGCGCCAAGGCCAAAGCCAAGCAGAACCGCACCCAGCGCGCCGCCGCGCCGGTCGAGCTGGATCCGAACGATGATCGTATCGACTTTGAATCGGTGGACCTGACCGATATGTTCAAAGAAATGATCGACGCGCAGAAAATCAGCCAACAGGACATGTGCAAGGCGTTTCTGGAGCATCCGCTGCTCGCACTGGTACTGGAGCAGGAAGGCGAAGAAACAGCGACTGACTTCATCATCGGTGCGCTGATCGAGTATTGCCAATGGTCCACTGAAACCGACGAAGCCGGTGCGATGGCGTGGATCGAATCCCCGGAATTCCAGGCGGACTACGTGGCTGCCTCCAAAGTCATCCAAGACCAAAACCAACAGAAACCGAACTGAGCTCCCATGGCCTCCCTGAACAAGCTACAGAAACGCGCAAAACGCGCAAAAGCCAAAGCCAAGCAAATCCGCATGGTCGGTCGCAAGCCCCTGGCACAGGACAGTGACCTGGATTTCCCGGAGCCCATCCGGGAATACACCCTGGCGATGTTCAGCAAAATGCGCGAAGCGGAAGCCACCAGCCGTAGCGAAATGCTCTCCGTCCTGCTGACCGATCTGGCCTTTATCATCATCGACCATCCAGAACTGCTGGACATGGAAAACGCCGACGACGAAGGCATGGCCGCCACCCACCTGGCCGCCGACATGCTGATCGACTACCGCATGTGGGCCGATGGCATGGACCGCGACGCCGCCCAGACGTGGCTAAGCGACCCACAGTTCATTGCCGACTTCGGAGATGCCCTGGACGTCTACCGTCAGACGCAGGATGCGCCGCAAGAAAAAGCCGAGTAAGGGTTACAGCGCAAACAAAAACGGCCGCTTGTCATCGCTGACAGCGGCCGTTTTTTACTTCAACAACGCTGGCTCAAGCCAAAAGGCTTAGCGCGCGACTGCCGCAACACCGTTTTCGTTGCGACGACGGCGTGCCACCAGCAGGCCCGCTGCAACCACCAAAATGCTGAGCAGAGCGGTCGCGATGATTTCCACGCGATGGGCTTCCTGGAACAGCATGATGGTCAGGGCGCCAACGATGAAGACGATGACCGCGTAAGTCAGGCCCGGGAACAGCCACATGCTGAAGGCGATTTTCTCACCACGCGCCACACGCTGCTTGCGCATGCGCAGTTGCGAAATCGCGATCACCAGGTACACCAGCAGCGCAATGGCGCCGGAGCTGGCCAGCAGGAACTCGAACACGGCAGCCGGGGCCACGTAGTTGGCGAAGGTGCACAGGAACGCTGCGCCGGTGGACAGCATCACCGCCCAGTAAGGCGTGCCGCTCTTGTTGGTGCGAGTGGACATGGCCGGTGCATCACCGCGCTTGCCCAGGGAGAACAACATACGCGACGAGGTGTAGAGCGCCGAGTTCAGGCAGCTGGTTACCGCAACCAATACGACGATGTCGACGATCATCTTGGCGTTCGGGATGCCCATGCGCTCAAGAACGGTCTGGTACGAACCGAGGCTGGCCAGAACCGGGTCGTTCCAAGGCACCAGGGCCACAACGATGAAGATCGAAACGAGGTAGAACAAACCAATACGCCAGATCACCGAGTTGGTGGCCTTGGAGATTTGCTTGCCAGGGTTCTTCGATTCCGCGGCCGCGATGGTCACGATCTCGGTACCCATGAACGAGAACATGGTGGTCAGAATGGCGCCCAGTACCGCGCCCATGCCGTTTGGCAGGAAGCCTTGGGTGTCGAATATGTGCGAAACGCCGCTGACCTGGCTGTTGGGCAGGAAGCCGAAGATCGCCATGACGCCCAGAACGATGAAACCGATGATCGCCAGCACCTTGATCAGGGCGAACCAGAACTCGAATTCACCGTAGTTCTTCACGCTGAACAGGTTGGTCACGGTCAGCAGCATGGTGATGACCAGGGCGAAGGCCCAGATATCCACACCCGGGAACCAGGCGTGCAGGATGGTGGCGGCAGCGTTGGCTTCCAGCGGGATCACCAGAACCCAGAACCACCAGTACAACCAGCCGATGGTGAAACCGGCCCAGTGACCGATCGCCCGGTCGGCGTAAGTGGAGAAGGAACCAGTATCAGGCGAAGCAACGGCCATTTCGCCGAGCATACGCATCACCAGCACCACCAGCATACCGGCGGCGGCATAGGCCAACAGCACAGCCGGGCCTGCAGCAGCGATAGCGTGGCCGGAGCCTACGAACAGGCCTGCGCCGATTACACCGGCGATCGACAGCATCGTTACATGACGCGGTTTAAGCCCCTGTTCGAGGCCGTTAGAGCTTTGGATACTGCTCATTGAAACTACCTTTGTAAGGAAAAGCGAATGCATGCATCCCGTGCGTGTTTCCCTTCTGTAAAAAGAAACCAACGGGGCGTTCCGGAATCTGCACGCAATTATTGCGCCAAAATGTTTCAAAACCCTCTAGTCCGGCGATCTCACTCCGACCGGACAGTCATCGCAAGTCATTGAAAGTAATGGCACTTTGCCAAAACGTTACCCGCCGACCCACTTCAAGAACGAAACAGCGCACCGGAAACACACCCCGGAAAGCCCTTGACGCACGATAAAAGTGCAGATCGCACCCGCCTGGTCCTTTAACGCTTCCAACACCCCGCCAAAGCTGGCAACATCGCGCCTTTTTTTGCGACAGCCGACCGGCTTTGCGACTGGAAACTCACTTCAAACGGCTGTTCGGTTGTTGGTTGGGCGACAGTCTGCTGTGCCGATGCGACAACCTGCCCAATGCCACCCGTTTACGGCCCGTAGCGCGGTTGGCTGCCATCGAAACGCTATGCTAGGTTGGCCGCCTCGTCAGGAAGGCCGCCAACAGCAGGAGCGCAACATATATGAGGAACGCACATGGCTGAGGCCACGCCCGCGCTTGAAATCCGCAACTTGCATAAACGCTACGGTTCGCTGGAGGTGCTCAAGGGCATCTCGCTGACCGCCCGTGACGGCGACGTGATCTCGATCCTGGGTTCCTCCGGCTCCGGCAAGTCCACGTTCCTGCGCTGCATCAACCTGCTGGAAAACCCGCACCAGGGCCAGATCCTGGTGGCTGGCGAAGAACTCAAGCTCAAGGCCGCCAAGAACGGCGAACTGGTCGCTGCCGACGGCAAGCAGATCAATCGCCTGCGCAGCGAGATTGGTTTTGTATTTCAAAACTTTAATCTATGGCCGCACATGACCGTGCTCGACAACATCATCGAGGCCCCGCGTCGCGTACTCGGCCAGAGCAAAGCCGAAGCCATCGAAGTGGCCGAAGCCCTGCTGGCCAAGGTCGGCATCGCCGACAAGCGCCACGCCTACCCTTCGCAGTTGTCCGGCGGCCAGCAACAACGCGCGGCCATCGCCCGCACCCTGGCCATGCAGCCCAAAGTCATCCTGTTTGACGAGCCGACTTCCGCCCTTGACCCGGAAATGGTCCAGGAAGTACTTAATGTCATCCGCGCCCTGGCCGAAGAGGGCCGCACCATGCTGCTGGTCACCCATGAAATGGGTTTTGCCCGTCAGGTTTCCAGCGAAGTGGTGTTCCTCCATCAGGGCCTGGTCGAAGAGCAAGGATCGCCACAGCAGGTGTTTGAAAACCCGCTTTCGGCGCGCTGCAAACAATTCATGTCCAGCAACCGCTAACGGAGCTACCCACATGCAGAACTACAAAAAGGTCTTCCTGGCCGCCGCCGTCACCCTGGCCTTCAGCGCCGGTGCCATGGCCGAGACCCTGAAGATGGGCATCGAAGCGGCCTACCCGCCGTTCAACAACAAAGATGCCAGCGGCAACGTCGTCGGCTTCGACAAGGAAATCGGCGACGCCCTGTGCGCCAAGATGAAAGTCGAATGCTCCGTTGTCACCTCCGACTGGGACGGCATCATCCCTGCCCTGAACGCCAAGAAGTTCGACTTCCTGATCTCCTCGATGTCGATCACCGACGAGCGCAAGCAAGCGGTGGACTTCACCGACCCGTACTACTCGAACAAGCTGCAGTTCATCGCCAAGAAAGACGCTGACTTCAAGACCGACAAGGATTCCCTGCAAGGCAAAGTGATCGGCGCACAACGTGCGACGCTCGCTGGTACCTGGATGGAAGACAACATGCCTGGCGTTGAAGTGAAACTCTACGACACCCAGGAAAACGCCTACCTCGACCTGACTGCCGGCCGTGTGGACGCCATCCTGGCCGACAAGTACGTCAACTACGAGTGGCTGAAAAGCGACGCCGGCAAGTCCTACGAATTCAAGGGCGACCCGGTGGAAGAAAGCGACAAGATCGGTATCGCCGTACGCAAGAACGACCCGCTGCGCGAGAAGCTGAACGTCGCGCTGAAGGAAATCGTTGCTGACGGCACCTACAAGAAGATCAACGACAAGTACTTCCCGTTCAGCATCTATTGATACTGACCTGCCGGACTGGCGCCGCCCTCTGACGGCGCCGGTCCCCGGCTTTGCCTGCCGCGATTTGAAAAGAAATCCATGATTATCGACCTCTACGGATTCGGCCCGGCGCTTGCCGCTGGCGCGCTGATGACTGTGAAACTGGCGCTCACGGCCCTGTGCCTGGGGCTGGTGCTCGGTCTGCTTGGCGCCTTGGCCAAGACCTCCCCGTACAAGCCGCTGCAATGGCTTGGCGGCACCTATTCAACGTTGGTTCGCGGCGTCCCGGAATTGCTCTGGGTGCTGCTGATCTACTTCGGCACGGTCAACATGATGCGTGCCCTGGGCGAGTTCTTCGGCAACCCCGACCTGGAACTCAACGCCTTCGCCGCCGGTGTGATCGCGCTGGGACTGTGCTTCGGCGCCTACGCCACGGAAGTGTTTCGCGGCGCGATCCTCGCCATTCCCAAGGGCCATCGTGAGGCCGGCGTGGCCCTGGGCCTGTCGAAATGGCGCATCTTCACCCGGTTGATCATGCCGCAGATGTGGCGTATCGCCCTGCCGGGCCTGGGCAACCTGTTCATGATCCTGATGAAAGACACCGCTCTGGTGTCGGTGATCGGCCTGGAAGAAATCATGCGTCACGCACAGATTGGCGTAACCGTGTCCAAGCAACCGTTCACCTTCTATATGGTCGCGGCTTTCATGTACCTGGGCCTGACGATTCTGGCCATGACCGGTATGCATTTCCTGGAAAAACGCGCCGCTCGCGGCTTCGCGAGGAGCACCCAATGAACTGGGAAGTCATCATCAAGTGGCTGCCGAAACTGGCCCAGGGCGCGACCCTGACCCTGGAGCTGGTGGCCATCGCCGTGATCGCCGGCCTGCTGCTGGCGATTCCATTGGGTATCGCCCGCTCATCGCGGCTGTGGTGGGTGCGAGCATTTCCCTACGGTTACATTTTCTTTTTCCGTGGCACGCCATTACTGGTTCAGCTGTTCCTCGTCTACTACGGCCTGGCACAGTTTGATGTGATCCGTAGCAGTTCGATGTGGCCGTATCTGCGCGATCCGTTCTGGTGCGCCACGGCCACCATGACGCTGCACACGGCGGCTTATATCGCAGAGATCCTGCGCGGCGCCATTCAGGCGATCCCGCCCGGCGAGATCGAAGCGGCCCGGGCGCTGGGTATGTCCAAACCCAAGGCGCTGTTCTACATCATGTTGCCGCGAGCAGCACGTATCGGCCTGCCGGCCTATAGCAACGAAGTGATCCTGATGCTCAAGGCCAGCGCCCTGGCCAGCACCGTGACCCTGCTGGAATTGACCGGCATGGCCCGCACCATCATTGCCCGTACCTACCTGCCGGTGGAAATCTTCTTCGCCGCCGGGGTGTTCTATCTCTTGATGGCTTATGTGCTGGTGCGCGGCTTCAAGCTGCTGGAGCGCTGGCTGCGCGTCGATGCCTGCCAGGGACGCTGATGACAGCGTGCTGACGGGCGAGACCCTGCTCGCCCGTTTCGCCGCGCTCGATGCTTTTCTGACAGCGCATCAGGCGCTGTGGAAACCACGGCCATTCACTCACCGGCACCTACCTTGGGAAACGTCCTACCCTGAACTGGCCGCCTGGCTACGAAAGCGGTCTCTGGAAGAGGCAGAAAGCGCGCACAACCAACCTGCCGATCTCGCCGATGCCCCAGAGCCGTTTGCGGCTTTGGCCGCAATGTCCTTGACCTTGGGTGCTGTGGGTGAACTGCCCGCCCGAGCCCTGGAAGCAGCGGGCCATCGACTGAATGTCGACGTGCCGGGACGCAAATGGCAGCAGATCGAAGCGTTTGCCAGCCGGCTACAGTTTGCCGATACCCCCAGACACTGGCTGGACTGGTGTTCGGGCAAGGGTCATCTGGGGCGACGCTTGCTGCAAACCGGTCAGCAACTGACCTGCCTCGAATACGACCCAGCGCTGGTTGCCAGCGGACAGGCCCTCAGTGAGCGTCATCAACTGCACGCTCTACACGTCGAACAGGATGTGCTCGCTGCCGGTGTGGACTCATTGCTGAGTGCTCAACACACCCCTGTTGCACTCCACGCCTGTGGCGATCTGCACGTACGCTTGATCCAGCTCGCCAGCTCCGCAGGCTGCAAACAACTCGCCATCGCCCCCTGCTGCTACAACCGCATCAATCAGACCCGGTACGCTCCGATTTCCTCAGCGGCCAAGGGCTCAGGCCTACAGCTGTCACTCGACGATCTAGCGTTACCGATGAGCGAAACCGTTACCGCCGGTGCCCGGGTCCGGCGCCAGCGTGACACGTCGATGGCCCGACGCCTGGCGTTCGACCTGTTGCAGCGGCAGGTGCGCGGCACGGACGAATACCTGCCCACCCCTTCTCTGCCGAGTCATTGGCTGGACCAGCCCTTTGCCGACTACTGCCATCATTTGGCCGAGCTCAAAGAGTTATCCACAATCGGCGTTCAAGACTGGCCAGCATGGGAAGCCGCCGGTTGGCAGCGCCTGGCACAGGTCCGCAATCTGGAGCTTTTACGCGGACTTTTCCGACGCCCGCTGGAGCTTTGGCTGGTGCTCGACCGAGCCCTTTTCCTGCAGGAACAGGGCTACAACGTTCGCCTTGGCACCTTCTGCGAAACCCCACTCACACCGCGCAATTTCCTGATATTGGCCGAACGCCCTTAACGCCTCGCAGCCTGTGGATAACTCTGTTGATGAAAATAGCGTGGATCCAAGATTTACAGCTGTTTCAGAGGTGAAACGGCACTGTTCAATTTTCGTACACTCAAAGAAAGGACCCAAAAAACAGTAATTTGCGTGTACATGAGAACGGATCCATAAATTGGCCAAATCGCCCGCGCATTGCAAAGCCGGTTGTGCATAAGCGTTCGACCAAAAGGAAATAACCGCTAAACCAACGGGCTGCTAGAGCAGAAAATGCGGGCTTACGACGCTAAGTAAACAGGCACGTTGGTTGTGTCTGAACCATTGAAAAGCTCGATTCAGGCATGCCATGAATCCTGTGCAATCCACCGAGCAAAAATAGTCAGAATTCAGGGGTTTACAGAACCTGCCCAATCGCTATAATCGTCGCCCTGACACGCCGGTATAGCTCAGATGGTAGAGCAACTGACTTGTAATCAGTAGGTCCCGGGTTCGATTCCTGGTGCCGGCACCATACAAAACGAAGCCCCTGCAGAAATGCAGGGGCTTTGTTGTTTCTGGAGTGTCCACATTTCGTCCACATCTCCGATCGCCGGCAATCGCATAGCCGGTTTCTTGTCGGAACAGTGCGTAGACGATTTCACCTCAGGCTGGCTGCAAATCCCGCAATGCTTCCGGATGCTGGCTAGCAACACGTAACAATGTCTGTGCCGCACCTGTCGGCTGCCTGCGACCCTGCTCCCAATCCTGCAACGTACGCAGACTCACACCAATCAACTTGGCGAATGCACTTTGCGAAACGCCCACCTTCGCCCGCGCTTCAGCAGCCGCCGAGAGTGGCACCTCTGTCACACGAGCAGCTTTTCCTGCCTTCATTTGGCGGACAGAGTCCAGCAAGTCCTGCTGGAATTGCTCCAGTTCATTGACCAT
>DATMUG010000214.1:0-1841 GCA_035563915.1 Pseudomonas sp.
ATGTCCCCACAACCTCCCCGGACTGCAGATTCTCAAGGTAGACGCCGATACTTCGCTTGACGTGCTCGATGATTTACGCAATGACCGACCCTCCTCTTTACATATAACAATGTACCTCTGCCAATACCGACCCAACAACTAGCAGAACTATTAGTTGCGTACACCTTCGATATATGCATGTTCCACTTAACCTGCCACTAGTGCTCTAATCCCTCCAGGTTTATTCAAACCAAAACGCAGGTGCCGCATGACCATTCACAACTGGATCGATCTGGCCCAGGACGCCGACACCGGCATCGAGACCCTGCACGCGCATTTCAACGGTCACGCCTATGACCCGCACTGGCACGACAGTTATCTGGTGGGTGTTACCGAGCAAGGGGTACAGCAGTTCAATTGCCGGCGCGCCAGACACCAGAGCACCCCGGGCAAGGTGTTTTTGCTGGAGCCGGGTGACATTCATGACGGTGAAGCGCCCACGGCTGAGGGTTTCACTTATCGCATGCTGTATATCGATCCGCAGTGGCTGTCCGGTGAGCTCGGCGCGGTGTTCGCCCAGACCCCAGACAACATGAACTGAGTTTCGCCAACACATTGGCAGCAGGGGTTTAATCGCTGTATGGCCCTGTTTCTGCTGGGTTCTACGTGGTTGAGCGTCTTGGCTTGACCCCATCCGTCGGACAATGACAATCACAGGGCTTGACGGCCCAGCGCATTGTGGTGTCTTCTGAAACCGGTTTCAGTGCGACCTCACGACGCACCTCGACCCCATAAATCCAATAACAAGGTTTAAGCCCGTGAACGATTTCTCCGCCGCCCAACGCAGCCGCGTGACCATGCTCGATGTCGCCGAACACGCCAAGGTGTCCAAGGCCAGCGTCTCGCGGTTCATCGGCGAGGACCGCGCCCTGCTTTCCGATGCCATTGCCCAGCGCATCGAACAGGCCATTGCCGAATTGGGCTATCGCCCCAACCAGATGGCCCGTGGCCTGAAGCGCGGGCGCACGCGTCTGATCGGCATGCTGGTGGCCGATATCCGCAACCCTTATTCGATTGCCGTGATGCATGGCGTGGAAACCGCCTGCCGTCAGCACGGCTACAGCCTGGTGGTGTGCAACACCGACCGCGACGACGAGCAGGAACGCCAGCACCTGGCCTTGCTGCGCTCTTACAACATCGAAGGCCTGATCGTGAACACCCTCGGCCACCACCGTGACGAACTGCACGAACTGCACCGGGAAATGCCGCTGGTGCTGGTGGATCGCAAGGTCGAACACCTGGAAAGCGATATGGTCGGGTTGGACAACCCGGCGGCCGTCGAAATGGCCCTCGCCCACCTCGAAGAACGTGGCTATCGCGATGTATTGCTGGTCACTGAGCCCTTTGACGGCACCAGCTCGCGGATCGAGCGGGTCGCCAGCTTCAACGCGCAGATCGCCCGGCGTGCGGCACTGCGCGGAACGCTGATCGAAACCGGCAGCGAACTGACGGCGAATCTGAAAACTTTCCTTGAAACCCCTGGCCCAGGTCCCAAGGCGCTGTTCTGCGCCAACGGGATTGCGGCGCTGGCCAGCACCCACGCGCTGCGAGAACTTCAGTGCAAGCTGTTTGAGGACGTGGGTCTGATCGCCCTGGATGATCTGGATTGGTATCCGCTGGTGGGTAGCGGCATCACTGCCCTTGCTCAGCCGACAACCGAGATTGGCGCCCATGCGTTTGAGTGTTTGCTCAAGCGCTTGCGTGGAGATGACGGGCCGGTGCGGACGCTGGATTTTGCGGCGCGGTTGGTGGTGCGGGGGTCTACCCGTGGGGCTTTGCGGTGAATGTAATGGCCCGTTCGC
>DATMUG010000215.1:0-11323 GCA_035563915.1 Pseudomonas sp.
TATTCCTCACAGGCCTGCGTGGGCGGCGATGGCGGCGGCGATGGCCAGGGCCAGCTCTTCGGGTTTGCGCTTGATCGAGTAGTTGGTCAGTTCAGGGTGGCTTTCAACGAAGCTGGTGTTGAACTGGCCGCTACGGAATTCCGGGTTACGAAGGATTTCCTGGTAGTACGCGGCGGTGGTCTTGACCCCTTGCAGACGCATGTCGTCCAAGGCACGCAAGCCACGGTCCATCGCCTCTTCCCAGGTCAGCGCCCACACCACCAGTTTCAGGCACATGGAATCGTAAAACGGTGGAATGGTGTAGCCGGTGTAGATCGCCGTATCCGTGCGTACGCCGGGGCCGCCGGGGGCGTAGTAACGGGTGATCTTGCCGAAGCTGGGCAGGAAATTGTTCTTCGGGTCTTCGGCGTTGATCCGGAACTGCAGGGCGAAACCACGGTGGTGGATGTCTTCCTGCTTCACCGAAAGCGGCAGGCCGGAAGCGATGCGGATCTGCTCGCGGACGATGTCGATACCGGTGATTTCTTCGGTGATGGTGTGTTCCACCTGCACCCGGGTGTTCATCTCCATGAAGTACACCTCGCCTTCGGCGAGCAGGAACTCCACAGTACCGGCGTTCTCGTAACCCACGGCCTTGGCTGCACGCACCGACAGGTCGCCGATGTAGGCGCGCTGCTCTGGGGTCAGCTGCGGGCTCGGGGCGATTTCGATCAGCTTCTGGTTACGGCGCTGGATCGAGCAGTCGCGCTCGAACAGGTGCACCACATTGCCGAAGCTGTCACCGAGGATCTGCGCTTCGATGTGTTTCGGATTGACGATGCATTTTTCCAGGAACACTTCCGCCGAACCGAAGGCCTTGGTGGCCTCGGAAATGACACGCGGGAAAGCTTGTTCGAGTTCTTCGCGGCTGTTGCAGCGACGGATACCGCGACCACCACCACCGGACGTGGCCTTGAGCATCACCGGATAACCGATGCGATCGCCTTCGCTCAGGGCTTCTTCGATGCCCGAAACGTTGCCTTCGGTGCCTGGAGTGACCGGCACGCCAGCCTTGATCATGCTGCGGCGAGCTTCAGTCTTGTCACCCATGCGACGAATGACTTCAGCCGAGGGGCCAATGAATTTGATACCGCGTTCGGCGCAGATGTCCGCCAGTTCCGCGTTTTCCGAAAGGAAACCGTAGCCGGGGTGCAGCGCATCGCAACCGGTTTCTACCGCCAGGTTCACCAGCTTGCGCGGGTTCAGGTAACCGGCCAGCGGTTCGGCGCCAATGCTGTGGGCCTCATCCGCGCGCTTTACATGCAGTGCATGACGGTCGGCGTCGGAATAAATCGCCACCGAGCGAATACCCATCTCGGCACAGGCTCGTACGATTCGTACGGCAATCTCACCACGGTTGGCGATCAGGATCTTTGTTATCACTTGGAGTTTCCCTTGAGCCGGTAGTACCCACGACCTGCGAGACCCAGGTCGACGCGTGACCAAATGTTTCAGTTTGGTCGCAGGGCCACACTAGCGCCCGCAAGGGATTAACAAAAATGAATAATAATTGGGACACGCATAAGCAAAGACTTATAGTTACCGCTCCAGCCTGCGCCGAAGGTGCTTTAGAAATGCGTAAGTCATTGATGCGTATGACATTGCGTCAGTTGCAGATTTTCAATGAAGTCTGTGATCTGCGGTCCTACAGTCGCGCAGCCGACGAAATGTCACTCACACAACCGGCCGTCAGCCTACAGATTCGTCAACTGGAGGAGCTGATTGGTCAACCTTTGTTCGATTACGTCGGCAAAAAACTCTACATGACGGAAGCCGCTGAAGCACTGCAACGGGCCAGTCGGGACATTTTCGGGCGTCTGGAAAACCTCGACATGCAGCTGTCCGACATGCAGGGTTCACTCCAGGGCCAGCTGAAACTGGCGGTTGAATCCAGCGCCAAGTATTTCGTCCCGCACCTGTTTGCCGCGTTCAAGCGCCAGCATCCGGAGGTCAACCTGCAACTGACGGTGGTCAATCGCGGCCAGGTGATCCGACGCCTCTCTGACAACCGCGATGACCTGGTGATCATGTCGATGGTGCCGCAAGACATGGGGCTGGAGTTTCTGCCATTCCTCAACAACCCGATCGTCGCCGTCGCGCCACCGGATCATCCGTTGTGCCACATGGGCCCGCTGCGCTTGCAGGACCTTGAACCCTACACATTGCTATTGCGCGAACCCGGCTCGGGTACGCGCCTGGCGTGCGAGGAGTATTTCAAGGAGAAGCGCGTGCACTTCAATCAGACTCAGGAAGTCTCGTCAGCCGAAGCCCAGCGTGAATGCGTGTTGGCCGGATTGGGCGTTGCGCTATTGACGCGCCACGCCCTGAATCTGGAACTGGCAACCGGCGGGCTGATCGAGCTGCCGGTCGAAGAACTGCCGCTGTACCGCAGCTGGTGCCTGGTGCAGGCCAAGGCCAAACGATTGTCACCGGTGGCCCACGCGTTCCTTGCGTTTGTCCGCAGCGAGCGGGTACAGATCAGCGGGCTGGTTGAGCGTTTCGACGGGAAGGCGTCGACGCTGTCTGCCAGAAGTTGAGCTCGAAATCTTCCGGAAAATCGCCGATCTCGGCAAGAAGTTGACGCTGTTCGGAGCGATATTCGATAGCGCGGCGAAACTCCATGCGGCGCTGATCTTCCTGCTGACGGCGGGTTTTGACGGCGCTGTTGCGTTCTTCGTAGTGCTGGGCCATTTCGAGTCTCCCAAGGCGAGTACGGGAGCTTCAAGATAGGCGCGAGGGATGACGGTTTGGCGGCTCGGGGGTTACAGGCTGATGAATGTTGTGGTGAATTCAAGGATGCCTTCGCGGGCAAGCCCACATTGAAATGCATTCCAAATGTGGGAGCGGGCTTGCTCGCGGATGAAGGTCGGAACGACCTTCCGGCCATTGCAGATCAATATCAGTCGTCCAGCGCCTTCACCGACTTGGGCGACAACCGCAAGCTGCGCAGGCTGCGCTTGACGCTCTTGAGGTGATTCACCAGGCTCGGCCCGCGTGCCATGGCCACTCCCATCGCCAGCACATCGATCACCACCAGGTGGGCAATCCGCGAGGTCAATGGCGTATAGATCTCGGTATCTTCATGCACATCAATCGCCAGATTGACGGTCGATAGCTCGGCCAACGGTGTCTGGCTCGGGCACAAGGTGATCAGTGAAGCGCCGCTTTCACGTACCAGATTGGCGGTGATCAGCAAGTCCTTGGAACGCCCGGACTGGGAAATGCAGATCGCCACGTCGGTCGGCTTCAGTGTCACCGCCGACATGGCCTGCATGTGCGGGTCGGAATACGCCGCTGCGGTCAGCAGCAATCGGAAGAATTTATGCTGCGCATCGGCCGCCACCGCACCCGAGGCGCCAAAGCCATAGAACTCTACGCGCTGGGCCTGGGACATCAGCGTCACCGCTCGCTGCAGCTCCACCGGATCGAGCTTCTCGCGAACCTCCATCAGGGTGTGCAGGGTGGTGTCGAAGATTTTCAGGCTGTAGTCGGCGACCGAATCATCTTCGTGGATCGCGAACTGCCCGAAACTCGCGCCAGCCGCGAGGCTTTGAGCCAGCTTCAACTTCAGGTCCTGGAACCCGGAACAACCGATGGCACGGCAAAAGCGCACGATGGTCGGCTCGCTGATGCCGACGCTATGGGCCAGGTCGGCCATGGAGCTGTGCATCACGGCCGCGGGGTCAAGCAGCACGTGATCGGCTACCTTGAGCTCCGACTTGCGTAACAGGTGACGAGACTGGGCGATGTGTTGCAGCAGATTCAAAGGGATGGACTCTTTGTTATTGGCAGGTGCCGGGGATGTAGCACGCTTGTAGTTATACTACATGAATCGGCTTTTTGCCTGCTCAATGCGTAACCGTCTCCCTCGATTTCAGGTGCCCGCGCTTCATGTAGCCCTTTTGCTCGATGCAAGCGGGTCATCGCTGCATGGCTCGAAAGGGAGGGAACGGCCACTGGCCTCAATTCAGGCGGCGGCGCTTCTCTCCAAACATCATCACCGAAACATGCAGCCTTATAAAACTTAACTTTAAGCATTTCCCGTGTTTTTTAACGCGGATATATTTATTCCGCAGAAGGCAACATCAATGAACTAAAGGAGCAATACATTATGACTATATAAGACAAAGGACTGGAACGCACAAATCGCCGCGGCCGCAGCCAATAATTACTTGCGCGTCAACGGCACCGTAACCGTTTCCAATCATGGTATTACAGCAAGACTGGTGCGCAGCCCAATACAAGTAAAACCTTATGAGCTACGTCTCGACCTTGAACTCAAACATGACAATAGAACCACATTGCAAATCGAAAACGACAAACCAGTTGAATATAAAGCAATGGGTAATCACAGCATTACCGGTGTCAACATACACTTCGAAGGGGAGCTCATTCACCATATCGATAAAATCTTGATCACGTATTAACAGATCTAATTATTCGGTTGCGCTGCACAACAGACACAAACACCGCTGCGTCCGTGGTAGGTTGCTTTGTCGAGCTTAAGGACGAAAACAGGTATCGATGAGCTTTCACCCTGCCAAACTGACGAAATTCCAATTATGACTAAATGAGCAGGAAGCAATCAATTCAATTACAGGAGTTACCCACCATGAACATCAAAACCAAAGACTGGACCGCCCAAATCGATCGTATGCCAGGCAACGCGTCTTTCCGCGTCTACGGCACCGTAACCGTTCCCCACAGCGGGGCTACACCAAAACTTGAATATATGAAACTGCAGGACAAGTCATTCAATGTGCGATTGGAGCTCAAACTGGACATATCCGATGAGCCCTCATTGCAAGTTGAAACCGACAAGTTCGTCGAGTACAAAGTCATGGGCGACGCCACTGTCCCCAGCGTTAGCATCTTCTATAACGGTGAACTGCTGCACCGTATCGACAAAGTTATGATTACCCACTAAGAAACACACCAAGATTCAAGCATCCCGCCGACCTTCAAAAAGGACCGGCGGGACGCGTTCCCAGCCCATGCTTTTGTTCACACAGCAACCCCGCCAACCCATCCGCCTCGATAGGCCGGCTGATGAGATAGCCTTGCACCTCATCACACTGCTCCTGCTTCAGAAACTCCAGCTGCTCGCGCCGCTCCACTCCTTCCGCCACGACCTTCAACGACAAACCATGCGCCATGGCGATGATTGCCCGGGTGATGGCCGCGTCCTCTGTGCCCTCCCCCAAACCGCGAATGAACGCCTGATCGATCTTCACGTAATCCACTGGAATGCGCTTGAGGTAGCTCAAGGATGAGTAGCCGGTACCAAAATCGTCGATCGCCAGTTTTACCCCCAGATCACGCAGTTGCTGGAAGGTCGCGATGATGTGCTCGACGCTGTCCAGCAATTGGCTTTCGGTGAGTTCCAGTTCCAGGAAATGTGGCGCCAGCCCTGTTTCTTCCAGCACCTGCCGCACCAGGCTGACCAGCTTGCCTTGTCGCAACTGATGCACCGACAAATTGACTGACACCCGAATCGGCTCCAGCCCCATCCGCTGCCACTCACAGGCTTGCCAACACGCCTGGCGCAGCACGAACTCGCCGATCGGGCCGATCAACCCGGTTTCCTCTGCCAGGCCAATGAAGTCCCCTGGAGGTACGCGGCCCATGGTCGGATGATCCCAACGCACCAATGCTTCTGCAGCCTTTAGCTTGCCCGTGGCGAGACACAGCTTCGGCTGGTAAAAAACCTTCAGCTGCTTTTCATCAACGGCTTTTCGCAATTGGTTTTCCAGCTGCAAACGCTCCAGTGTGCTGGCTTGCAAACTGTCGGTGTAGAACTGGAAATTGTTACCGCCAAGATGCTTGGCATGCTGCATGGCCATGTTCGACTGACTGACCAAAGCGGAAATTTCCCGGGCATTGTCTGGCAACAGACTGATCCCCATCGACGCACTGACCACCAGTTCGTGCCCCTCGACTGTCACGGGTAACCGCAGCTTGGTCGCCAGCCGGGTCGCCACCCGTGCCAGGCTCGAAAGATTGCCGTAGGCGTTGAACAGTACGGCAAATTCGTCACCTGACAAGCGCGCGATGGTGTCTGCCTCGGGCAATGCGTTGACCAGTCGCCGCGCGATTTTTTGCAACAACTGGTCGGCCACTTCGTGCCCAAGGCTATCGTTGAGTTGTTTGAAGCGGTCCAGATTGATGTGCAGCAACGCCAGATTGCGATGGCTACCCTGACGTACGCGCTGGTGCGCCTCGCTGAGCCGTTCGCGGAACATCGATCGGTTGGCCAGTCCGGTGAGCTCGTCGTAATGGGTCAGGTAGCGCATGCGCTCTTCGGATTCTCGTCGAGCGGAGAGATCTGCAAAGAAGCCGACTATATGGCTGACCTTTCCCCGTCCATCGCGCACCGTGCTCAATTGCAACCATTGTGGGTACATCTCGCCGTTCTTGCGGGTTTCCACTAGCTCGCCCTGCCAACTGCCATGCTGCTCCAGGGCCTGATGAATGTCAGCGTAATGACGGCGAGCATCACGACTGCACGGCAATTCAACGACATTGCGTCCGAGCATGTCCTCGATTTCATAGCCCGTCACACGACTGAAAGCCTGGTTGACCGCGATCAGGGAATAGTTGGGGTCGAAAATCACAATGCCTTCGCTGGCTGCCTCAAATACCGTCGCCGCCAACTGCTGCTGCTCTTCCAGCGCCTTGCTGACACTGATATCCCGGCGAGTACCGACCATGCGGATTACGCGGCCGTTTTCGGCTCGCTCAACCGCTCGCCCACGGTCCTCGATCCAGACCCAGTGACCGGCACTATGTCGCACACGGTATTCGATCTGGTAATCGTCAGTGCGACCCTTCAAATGCTCAACCAACGCCTTTCTCAATGCCGGAAGATCGTCGGGATGCAGACGTGGCTTGAGATGGCGCAACATCGCCGTCACGTATTCGGGTTCAAGGCCGAACAACTCCTGAATATGTGTGTGGTGAACCTCGTCAGTTTGCAGGTTCCAGTCCCACAGCCCCAGTTCACTGGCCTTCAGCGCCAGCGCCAGTCGCGCCTCACTCTTGCTCAGCGCCTGATTCGCCGCATCGAGTTCCAGGCTGCGCTGGGCGACGCGACCTTCCAGATCGGTCTGGATTTCGCGCAATTCGGCTTCGGCGCGTCGGCGCTGGTCAATTTCCCTGGCGAGCTTCTGGTTAAGCTGGTCACTGCAGTGTTGCGCCTGCTGCAAATGCTCGATCAGCGCCTGATTCTGGAAACGCTGCAACAAGCCACGATCAATCAACCGATTGACCTGCCAGGCGACGACGCTCAATGCACCCAGCAAAATCAGCCCGAACCAGCCCCATCCCTGCTCCTGCCCCCAGAACATGTAGGCGATGGCCGGTAACAGACATGGCAAGGTGAACGACAGGAACGCCGGCAGGCTGACGGCATAGGCCACGCTGGCGGAAAGGGCCGCCGCGCCGATCAAACCGAAGACCCAGGCCTGCTGGATGAAATTATCAGCGGGGACCAGGGCGATACCGGCCCCGGCCAGCGTCAGGCCCGTGAGGCCCGAGCCGAGCAAAAACATGCGCCACCAGATTGGATGGGCCTGGCGGTTGGGAATCGCCGAGTCGAAGGCGGCCACCTGAATCACTCGCAACGCCACGAGCGACAACAGCCACACCAGCCAGACCGTGACCAGGAAGTAACGCTGCGGACTCCAGAGTAAACCAGCGCAGACCAGACCGTTGGTCAACATGAACAGCGTGGGCAGCAAAGAGCCCTGATACAGCAGACGCGTGCGTTCGACCGCCATTTCCATGGCGTATTGCTTACGGATAACCCGAGGATCCACAGGAGGGCCCGACAGGTCAGAACTGAGGGTCATAGGCAGTTTCTTGTTCTTATAATGATGGGCATGGCGCCCGAAACGTCGACGGAGCATACACAAGCCAGTGCCAGGACCAAACTGCTACCGGTCAAAAAACAGTCAAATTGATCGGGCATCCGATCCTGTTAAACAGCCGTAGGCGAGACCGGTCAACGCTTGCAAGCGATGACTGACCGGTCGTCCCGCGCGCCTCTTTCATCGGCTAAAGCAAAGCGGGGTTTGCCCGGGGTAGCGCCGCCCCCTAGAATGCCCCGATGCGCGATGATCTCTCCCTTCTGCTGAACAATCTCAACGATGCCCAACGCCAGGCCGTAGCGGCCCCCGTGGGTCGTCAGTTGGTCCTGGCCGGTGCTGGCTCCGGCAAAACCCGAGTGTTGGTGCACCGTATCGCCTGGTTGATCCAGGTCGAAAACGCCTCGCCCCACTCCATTCTGTCGGTGACGTTTACCAACAAGGCTGCTGCGGAGATGCGCCATCGCATCGAGCAACTGATGGGTATCAACCCGGCCGGTATGTGGGTCGGCACCTTCCATGGCCTGGCGCATCGCTTGTTGCGGGCGCACTGGCAGGAAGCGGGCTTAAGCCAGACTTTCCAGATTCTCGACAGCGACGACCAGCAACGACTGGTCAAGCGGGTGATCCGCGAGCTGGGTCTGGATGAGCAACGCTGGCCGGCCCGTCAGGCCCAATGGTTTATCAACGGGCAGAAAGACGAAGGTCTGCGCCCACAACACATTCAAGCCAGCGGCGATCTGTTCCTGGCCACCATGCGCAGCATCTATGAAGCCTACGAGGCTGCATGCCTGCGCGCCGGCGTTATCGACTTCTCCGAATTGCTGCTGCGCGCCCTCGACCTGTGGCGCGATCACCCAGGGCTGCTGGCGCACTATCAGAAGCGCTTCCGGCACATTCTGGTAGACGAGTTCCAGGACACCAACGCCGTGCAGTACGCCTGGTTGCGCCTGCTGGCCAAGGGTGGCGACAGCCTGATGGTGGTGGGCGATGACGATCAGTCGATCTACGGCTGGCGTGGCGCGAAAATCGAGAATATTTATCAGTATTCCGAAGACTTTCCGGACGCCGAGACCATTCGCCTTGAGCAGAATTATCGCTCCACAGCCGGGATCCTCAAGGCTGCGAACGCTCTGATCGCCAACAACACCGGACGTTTGGGCAAGGAATTGTGGACCGACGGCGGCGATGGCGAAGCGATCAATTTGTACGCCGCCTTCAACGAACACGACGAAGCCCGCTACGTTGTCGAAACCATCGAAAGCGCGCTGAAAACCGGCTTGGCCCGTAGCGACATTGCCATTCTTTACCGCTCAAACGCCCAATCGCGCGTTTTGGAAGAAGCCTTGCTGCGCGAGCGCATTCCATACCGCATTTACGGCGGCCAGCGCTTCTTCGAACGGGCGGAAATCAAGAACGCCATGGCTTATCTGCGTTTGCTCGAAGGCCGTGGCAACGATGCCGCGCTGGAACGGGTGATCAACGTGCCGGCCCGTGGCATCGGCGAGAAAACCGTTGAAGCGATCCGCGACCACGCGCGCCACAGCGACGTGTCGATGTGGGAAGCCATGCGTCAACTGGTGGCCAACAAGGGCCTTACCGGTCGTGCAGCCAGTGCGCTTGGCGCATTCATCGAACTGATCGAGAATCTCGCGGCGAAATGCATGGAAATGCCGCTGCACCTGATGACTCAAACCGTCATCGAGCAGTCGGGGCTTATTGCTTACCACGAAGCGGAGAAAGGCGAGAAAGGCCAGGCCCGGGTAGAAAACCTTGAGGAATTGGTCAGCGCCGCGCGCAACTTCGAAAACAGCGAAGAAGACGAGGACCTGACGCCACTGGCGGCGTTCCTCGGTCATGCATCGCTGGAGGCGGGTGATACCCAGGCGGATGAGCACGAAGACAGCATCCAACTGATGACCTTGCACAGCGCCAAGGGCCTGGAATTCCCCTACGTGTTCCTGGTGGGCATGGAGGAAGGCCTGTTTCCGCACAAGATGAGTCTGGAAGAGCCTGGGCGTCTTGAGGAAGAGCGTCGCCTGGCCTATGTCGGCGTCACCCGGGCCATGCAGAATCTGGTGATGACCTATGCTGAAACCCGTCGCCTCTACGGCAGCGAGACCTACAACAAGGTGTCTCGCTTCGTACGTGAGGTGCCTAAAGGCCTGATTCAGGAAGTACGGCTTTCCAACAGTGTCAGTCGTCCCTTCGGCGGTGGCCAGCAGCAGAGCACCAGCAGTCTGTTCGGCGGCAGCGAGATACCGCAAACCGGTTTTACCCTGGGCCAGGCGGTACGGCATTCGGTGTTCGGCGACGGCGTGATACTCAATTTCGAAGGCGCGGGTGCGCAGGCGCGGGTTCAGGTGAACTTCAGCGAAGGCAGCAAGTGGTTGATGCTGGGGTATGCGAAGCTGGAAGCGATCTAATACTCGCCGCAGATCCAATGTGGGAGCGGACTTGCTCGCGAATACGGTGCATCAGTCAACGTTGATGCCGACTGGCACTCCCTCTTCGCGAGCAAGCCCGCTCCCACAAGGTCCCATCTAGCCTCCAATTCCAATTTGTGCGATTAAGGAACCATCATGGGCTCAGGCTTCTTTTCTTCCTGGACATTCTGGGCCCTGTTGTCAGCTGTATTCGCGGCGTTGACTGCCATTTTCGCGAAGATCGGCGTAGAGAATGTCAACTCGGACTTCGCCACGTTGCTCAGAACGATAGTGGTGCTGGTCAGCCTGGCCTTGATTTTGTACGCCACGGGCCAATATCAGTCCCTGGGAACGATCTCAGCCAAGAGTTACCTTTTCCTGCTGTTGTCTGGCCTGGCCACGGGTGCATCATGGATCTGCTACTTCCGTGCACTCAAGGTCGGCCCGGCCTCGCTGGTCGCTCCGGTAGACAAACTCAGCGTGGTACTCGTAGCCGTGCTCGGGGTGGTTCTGCTGGGCGAAAAACTCGACCTGCGCCAATGGGGCGGAATTGGCCTGATCACAGCCGGGGTGGTCATGCTGGCGCTCAGACGCTAGGCAACCTTCCTACAGAACTTATCCATTCATCCCACTGACAAAAGTGAACAGCCTTATTGCACTGACTGAAGCTGAACCCGACCTGTCAGGCAAAAGCCCGAAACACTCTGCCGCTAGCCAGTAACACTTCAGCTGTGCAACATGGCGCGCGTGCCTTCCACAAACGGGAATTCCCTTTATGAAACGTTTTCTTAGCATCGCCATGGCGTTGTGCATCGGCCTGACGATGAGTCTCGACGTCAATGCCGCCAAGCGCTTCGGTGGTGGCAAAAGCGCAGGCGCTGCGCCTACTCACCAAACCAGCCAGATGGCTCCTTCTTCTCCAGGCATGGGCGGCGCTGCGGCGACCGCTGGTGCTGCCGGTGCCGCTGGCGCCGCTGCAAAGGCCGGCGGTGC
>DATMUG010000216.1:0-4239 GCA_035563915.1 Pseudomonas sp.
ATCGCCAGCGCCCAGAAGTGCGGCGGGGTCCAGGCGAAGATGATCAGCACCAGCAGCAACGGTTCGGCGCTGACATGGCCGGTAGCGGCGGTCCAGCCGAGCAGCGGAGGGGCGGCGCCGGCAAGGCCGCCGATGACGATGTTCTGTGGCGTCGCGCGTTTGAGGAAGCCGGTGTAGATCACCGCGTAGCCGAGTAACGAAGCGAGGGTCAGCCACGCGGTCAGCGCATTGGTGAACGTCAGCAGCATCGCCTGCCCGAGCAGCGCCAGCACCAGCGCAAAGGTCAGCGCCGCTGCCGGCGAAACCCGGCCCTCGGCCAATGGCCGTTTGTGCGTGCGCGCCATCACCGCGTCGATACGCCGATCCACCACATGATTGACCGCCGCCGCGCCGCCGGCACACAGCGCAATCCCCAGATTGCCGAACACCAGCACCGTCCACGGCACCCCGGCGCGGGTCGCGAGGAACATGCCGACCAGCGAGGTGATCAGCATCAGCACCACCACTTTCGGCTTGGTCAGCTCCAGATAGTCACGCCACAGCGCTTGCGCGGGACGTTCGCCGATCAGAAGCGCCATGGCGTTTCTCCTTTTATCGTGATGGGCGCAGCCGAATGTTTACGCGGGCTCAGACGCCAGCGCGCCAACATCGGCTGTTTGACCCGGACCAGACTGGTGCGCGCGTGGTAATTGACCAGCACCATGCTCAGCAGTAGCGCCGCGCCGCCGGCGTTATGCGCCACGGCTACCGGCAGCGGCAGATGGAACAACACGTTGCTGATGCCGAGGGTGATCTGTGCGCCGAGGGCAATGACGACTAGCCCGGCCAAACGCGTCATGCCGACAGCCCTGAGCTGCCAAGCCAGACCGAGCAGGACGATCGTCACCAACAGCGCGCCGATGCGATGAGTCAGGTGAATCGCCGTGCGCGCGTCGCTGTCGAGCTGACCTCCGAGGTAATTGGGGCCGATGTGCTGGGTCAGGTGAAAGCCGTTGGCAAAGTCCGCCGGTGGCAGCCATTGACCGTGGCAGGTCGGGAAGTCGATGCAGGCCACCGCCGCGTAGTTGGAGCTGACCCAACCACCCAGTGCGATCTGGCCGATCACCAGTAACAGCCCCGCCGTTGCCCAATACTGCAAGCGCTTGGGCACGGTCAGTGCCGGCAGCACCCCGGACAATCTCAAGGTCAGCAAAAACAGCAGACTCAAGGTCGAAAAACCGCCGAGCAGATGCCCGGTGACCACTTGCGGCCAGAGCTTGAGCGTCACCGTCCACATGCCGAACGCCGCTTGGGCGAACACCACCGCCAGCAGAAACAGCGGCAGTTTCAGCGGCTGGCCCGGATGACCACGATTGACCCAAGCACGCCCGGCCAGAATCGCAATCAGCAGGCCGAGAGTGCCGGCGAAGTAGCGGTGGATCATCTCGTTCCAGCCCTTGTGCGCCACCACCGGCGAGTCGGGGTAATGCAGTTCGGCATGGGCCAGTTGGGCTTCGCTTTTCGGCACGCTGATAAAGCCGTAGCAGCCCGGCCAGTCCGGACAGCCGAGGCCGGCATGGGTCAGGCGGGTGTAGGCGCCGAGCAGCACGACGATCAGTGCCAGCAGGGTGGCAAACAGCGCGAGGCGAAATCCAGGTTTGGCCATGACGATGCCCTTATCCGATGTTCGACAGTTTCAGCAGGTGGCGCAGGTCGTTGAGCAGATCCTTGCCCTTCACACTCGGCTCGTAACGCAGCACCAAGTTGCCGTGGGGGTCGATGATCCACAGCTGCGGCGTGGCCTTGTCGCCGGTGGCCTTGCTCAACGCTGCGCTGTCCAGCGGGTAGCGTTGCAGCTGCGGGTATTCGCGGCTCAGCTTGGCTTCGTAGTCGGCGCTCAGCGGTTGGGCAGCGGCGAGGGCGTGGCTGGCGCGACCGGCGTCGCGGCCGAGGCCGATCTGGATCTGCCGGGCGAGGTACACCAGTTGCTGGCAGTCCACCGCGCAATCCTTCGGCGCGGTCACCAGCATCTGCCAGCGCTGTTCATCGGCTTGCACGCCGAGGTCGGCGCGGGTCTGGCCGTTGCCGATCAGTTCGCCGTGGTAGCTGCGACCTTCCGGCACCCAGAACTGCAATTTGTACATGCCGGTAGCGAGGATCATCGGGCCGACCACGCCGAGCACAATCAGCAGCAGCTGAATCCGCCCGCGGCGGCGGGTGGCCGGGGTTTTCGCCTCAGACATGCTGGGTGGATTCATGGCCGTTCCCATGGTGTTTCTCCTTTGCGTTGTGCAATCCAAGGTAGAGGTAGAGGCCGAGCAGGGCGGTGGCCATGGCGAACCACTGCACGGCGTATCCAAGGTGTTTTTCCGGGCCCATGGCGACAACCGGCCAGTCGGCCTCATAGCTGGCGGGGCCGGGTTCGGCACGAAGTTCGTAGGCGAAGCCGTCGCGTTCGAGGGTTTTCCACAGCTTCGCCGGCTCGACGGCGGTGATCGTTTGCGGCCAGGTGCTGCTGGCCGGGTCGGCGTGCAACTGGAAGGTTGCGCCGGGGGCGACGTAGACCCAGGCGTCCAGGTTGACCGTGTCGGCGGGGGTGGAAAATTTTGGTGTTACCCGGCGATCCGGCCATGGCAACCAGCCGCGATTGACCAGCAGCCACTGGCCGGTGGCCCGATCCTGAAACGGTTGCAGCAGCTCGATACCGACCTTGCCGTTGCGCTGGCGGTTGTCGAGCAGCAGGCTGTGGGCGCCATCGAACTGGCCGTACAGATGCACACGGCGAAAGGCCGGGTCGGCGCTGTGCAGCAATTCGCTGCTGGCCATCGGATCAGCCGCGCGGCGCTCGGCATAAGTGGCGAGCAGGGCGGTTTTCTCCGCGCCCCGACCGAGCTGCCAGAAGCCCAGCGACACCAGCAGCGGCAGCAACAGCGCCACCACCACGGTCGGTATCACGCCCGGCCGGAAGCGCTTCATGGCCGTGCCACAAAGTCAGTCGTCGCGATCGCTATACTCAACTGCATCGCCTGTCCCCCGGAGTCTTCCCATGCTCAAAGCAGCCATCGTCCTGCTGCTGATTGCCACGGTGATCAGCCTGTTCAGCGGCCTGTTTTTCCTGGTCAAGGACGACAGCAGCTCCAATCGCCTGGTGATCGCCTTGAGTGTTCGGGTGGCACTGGCCGCTGCCACCGTCGGCTTGATCGCCTGGGGCTTCTACAGCGGCCAACTGGTGTCGCACGCGCCTTGGTGATCAGTGCTCAGAGCACGTAAACGAAGATGAACAGGCCGATCCACACCACATCAACGAAGTGCCAGTACCAGCTCGCCGCCTCGAAGCCGAACTGATGCTCGGCATCGAAATGGCCCTTCATGATGCGCATCAGCATCACGAACAGAATGATCGTGCCGATGGTCACGTGGGCGCCGTGGAAACCGGTGAGCATGAAGAACGTCGCGCCGTAGATGCCCGAACCCAGGGTCAGGCCCAGTTCGTGGTAGGCGTGCATGTATTCCTCGGCCTGCAACGCGAGGAAGCCGCAGCCCAATAGAACGGTGATCGCCAGCCAGATTTTCAGTGCGCCGCGATGGCCCTTTTTCAAGGCATGGTGGGCGATGGTGATGGTCACGCTGGAGCTGACCAGCAGGATCGTGTTGATCAGCGGCAGGCCCCACGGGCTGATGACTTCCTTGGGCGGCGGGAACAGTTTCGGGTCCGGGGTGTGCAGCAGCGGCCAGGTGAACTGGAAGTTCGGCCAGAGCATGTGCGCGATGCCTTTCGGGCCTTCACCACCCAGCGCGGGCCCCGAGACGTGGCGCACGTAAAACAGCGCACCGAAGAAGGCGACGAAGAACATCACCTCGGAAAAGATGAACCAGCTCATGCCCCAGCGGAACGAGCGATCGAGCTGCGGGCTGTACAGCCCGGCACGACTTTCCTTGATCACCGCCCCGAACCAGCCGAACAGCATGTACGCCAGCAACAGCCCGCCGACGAAAAAGATGTACGGGCCGTGGGATTCCGGGCGCGCTGCCTTCAGATCGTTGAACCAGGTCGCCAGGCCGTACACGGTGATGACCATGCCGAAGGTGGCGATGATCGGCCATTTGCTCTGGGCCGGGACGTAATAGTGCTCATGAGTTGCCATTTATTGTTCTCCTTATCGGGCACGCTTAACCGCCAGTGTTTGCAGCCACCGGAGGATGTCGGGCGGTGATATCGAACAGCGTGTAGGACAGCGTCAGGTGCTTCACGTCCTTGGG
>DATMUG010000217.1:0-3773 GCA_035563915.1 Pseudomonas sp.
CGTAAGGTCACCAGCACCTGAAGCTGGCGTGTCTACCAATTTCACCACCTGGGCAGCTTCGACAACATGTCTGTGTCGTCGATGGCGCGCACTATACGGAGCGCTTTTTTAACTGTAAACCCCCGTCGCCGAAAAATATGATTTTTTTTACCAGCGGTGTTCAAAACCCTTTGGATGCGTCGATACAAGGCGACATATGGCCTCTATCCAGTTCGAAATTTCCCGTTTCATTACGCCTATGCCAAACTAACCCGCATATAGACAAGGTGAAAACTCTCTAATGGCCGATTGGCAATCCCTCGATCCCGAGGCCGCTCGTGAAGCGGAAAAATACGAAAACCCCATTCCTAGCCGCGAACTGATCCTTCAGCACCTTGCTGATCGAGGTTCGCCTGCTGCCCGCGAGGAGCTGGTCGAAGAGTTTGGTCTGACTACAGAAGACCAGATCGAGGCCCTGCGTCGCCGTCTGCGCGCCATGGAGCGCGATGCTCAACTCATTTATACCCGCCGCGGCACTTATGCACCGGTGGATAAGCTCGATCTGATTCTGGGCCGGATCAGCGGTCACCGCGACGGCTTCGGTTTCCTGGTGCCGGATGACGGCAGCGATGACTTGTTCCTGAGCCCTGCGCAAATGCGCCTGGTATTCGATGGTGACCGCGCACTGGCCCGTGTTTCAGGGCTCGATCGTCGCGGTCGCCGCGAAGGCATGATTGTCGAAGTGGTGTCCCGGGCTCACGAAACCATCGTCGGCCGCTATTTCGAAGAGGGCGGTATTGGTTTTGTGGTTGCCGACAACCCGAAGATCCAGCAGGAAGTGCTGGTGACCCCGGGACGCAACGCTAACGCCGATATCGGTCAGTTCGTCGAAGTGAAGATCACCCACTGGCCAACACCACGCTTCCAGCCGCAGGGCGACGTGATTGAGGTCGTGGGCAACTACATGGCGCCGGGCATGGAGATCGATGTCGCCCTGCGCACTTACGACATTCCTCACGTCTGGCCGGACGCCGTGCTCAAGGAAGCCGGCAAGCTCAAGCCGGAAGTCGAAGAGAAAGATAAAGAGAAGCGCATCGACCTGCGTCATCTGCCGTTCGTCACCATCGACGGCGAAGACGCCCGCGACTTCGATGACGCGGTCTACTGTGAAGCCCGTCCAGGCAAACTGCGCCTGTTCTCCGGTGGCTGGAAGCTGTACGTGGCGATTGCCGACGTTTCCAGCTACGTGAAACTCGGTTCGGCCCTGGATGCCGAGGCTCAGGTTCGCGGCAACTCGGTGTACTTCCCCGAGCGCGTGATCCCGATGTTGCCCGAGCAATTGTCCAACGGCCTGTGTTCGCTGAATCCGCTGGTCGATCGTTTGGCCATGGTTTGTGAGATGACCATCTCCAAATCCGGTGAAATGACCGACTACTGCTTCTATGAAGCGGTGATTCACTCCCATGCGCGCCTGACCTACAACAAGGTCAGCGCCATGCTCGAAACGCCGAAACTGGCCGAGGCACGCAAGCTGCGCGGCGAATACACCGACCTGGTGCCGCACCTCAAGCAGCTGTATGCCCTGTACAAAGTGCTGTTGGCTGCCCGTCATGTCCGTGGCGCGATCGACTTTGAAACCCAGGAAACCCGAATCATCTTCGGCTCCGAGCGCAAGATCGCCGAAATCCGACCGACCGTGCGCAACGATGCACACAAGTTGATCGAGGAATGCATGCTGGCCGCCAACGTGGCCACTGCCGAATTCCTGCAGAAGCACGAAATCCCAGCGCTGTACCGCGTTCATGACGGTCCGCCGCCAGAGCGTCTGGAAAAGCTGCGTGCCTTCCTGGGCGAATTGGGCCTGTCCCTGCATAAAGGCAAGGATGGTCCGACGCCGAAGGATTATCAGGCTCTGCTGGCCAGCATCAAGGATCGTCCGGACTTCCACCTGATCCAGACGGTCATGCTGCGTTCGTTGAGTCAGGCGGTGTATACGTCGGATAACCAGGGTCACTTCGGCCTGAATTACGAGGCTTACACCCACTTCACTTCGCCGATTCGTCGTTACCCGGACTTGCTCACGCACCGGGCGATTCGTAGCGTCATCCATTCCAAACAGGACACTCCGCACGTTCGTCGTGCCGGTGCGATGACCATTCCCAAGGCGCGCATCTATCCGTACGACGAGGCGGCGCTGGAGCAGCTTGGCGAACAGTGCTCGATGAGTGAGCGCCGTGCCGACGAGGCGACCCGTGATGTGGTGAACTGGCTCAAGTGCGAGTTCATGAAAGATCGCGTAGGCGAGTCGTTCCCGGGCGTGATCACCGCCGTGACCGGTTTCGGCCTGTTCGTCGAGCTGACCGATATCTACGTCGAGGGTCTGGTGCACGTTACCGCGCTGCCGGGCGACTACTACCACTTCGATCCTGTGCATCACCGCCTGGCGGGTGAGCGTACCGGTCGCAGCTTCCGTCTTGGCGACACCGTTGAGGTGCGGGTCATGCGCGTCGACCTCGACGAACGCAAGATCGACTTCGAGATGGCCGAAAAAACCATCAGCGCGCCAATCGGCCGCAAAAAACGCGGCAGCGAAACCGCAGCTCCAGCGCCCGCTTCTACAAAAGCGGCTGCAGAGCCGGCGTCGGCGAAAGTCGGTCGTCGTCCAGCCAAGGAAAAGCCTGTCGAAGCCTACCGTTCGAGCGATGCTGCGGCGAAAAACGCTGAGGTGCGCAAGAGTCGTGAGTTGAAAAAGGCGCTGCTGGCCGATGTGAAAAACGGCGGTAAAGCGGCGTCTGCGGGAAAGACTGGACGGTCGGCGCCTGACAAGGGTGTCGGCGGCAAGCCGGCCAAGCCGAGCAAACATCGTAAAGGTCCCCCAAAAGCGGGCTCGGCCCCAGCCAAAAGCGGTGGGGCGCGTAAACCTAAGGCCAAGTCATGAGTCAGTTGGAAAAAATCTATGGCGTGCATGCTGTAGAAGCGTTGTTGCGTCACCACCCCAAGCGCGTCAAGCAAATCTGGCTGGCCGAAGGCCGCAGTGATCCGCGGGTTCAGACACTGATCGAACTGGCCAACGAGAATCGCGTCCAGGTCGGTCAGGCCGAGCGCCGGGAAATGGATGCCTGGGTCGAGGGCGTGCATCAAGGTGTAGTCGCTGAGGTCAGCCCGAGTCAGGTCTGGGGCGAGGCAATGCTCGACGAGCTGCTGGATCGCACCGAAGGCGCGCCGCTGCTGCTGGTGCTTGATGGCGTGACCGATCCGCACAACCTGGGTGCCTGCCTGCGCTCCGCCGATGCGGCGGGTGCTTTGGCGGTGATCGTGCCGAAAGACAAATCAGCCACCCTGACGCCGACGGTGCGTAAAGTGGCTTGCGGTGCGGCGGAAGTAATTCCGTTGGTCGCCGTGACTAACCTGGCGCGCACCCTGGAAAAGCTCAAGCAGCGCGGTTTGTGGGTTGTTGGTACAGCAGGGGAGGCTGAAGTCAGCCTTTACGAGCAAGACCTGACCGGGCCGACCATCCTGATAATGGGGGCGGAGGGTAGTGGCATGCGTCGCCTGACTCGCGATCTCTGCGATTATCTCGTGCATCTGCCGATGAGCGGCAGTGTCAGCAGTCTCAACGTGTCCGTTGCGACGGGCGTTTGCCTGTTCGAAGCGCAGCGCCAGCGCGGCGCGAAAGCCAAGGCCGCTACCAAAAAGTCTTGATCCATGTAGGAGCTGCCGAAGGCTGCGATCTTTCGACCTTGTTTTTAAAAAGCAAAATCAAAAGATCGCAGCCTTCTGCAGCTCCTACAGGT
>DATMUG010000218.1:0-4550 GCA_035563915.1 Pseudomonas sp.
GTCAGGGCAGATGAATCGCATCAATACGGAACTGAAAGGGCGGTGTCCATTCCCTAGCAAATAAAGCCCAGTCACCGAATCTCGTCGTTCACCATTGAAACCCAAGAGACTGGTCAACCCATTTTCTGGTGAGCGATGACCATAGACGCAATACACCATCTGCTGATGCTGACCTAAAGCCAAGGAATGCAAAACCGAACCCTGCAAGTCAGTGGCCTGTAGCGCGCACTCAACCTGACCCGCCTCACGCAGTTGCTGCGCCAGCACTTGGGTCCCATGCTCAAAAAAGGAAAATTGCTTTTGCCCCTGTATTTCAGTGGCCAGCCGATCGTTTCGATAAAAACGCTGAGTACTGCCCGGGTTCAGTGATACACAACGATCCAACGGGTCGTATTGCAAGCGTTGCAGCACCGTCACTCCCTGACCCGTCATGACATTTCTCCGTTTCTTATCCAGGGGATTGGATGACTAGATTCGGAGTTAATGGGGTTTGTGTCTACTATCAGAACTGATAGGTGAGGAGAGGCATGCTTTCTGGCGGGGTCAGTTTTCTGCAGTCTGACTGGCCTCTTCGCGAGCAAGCCCGCTTGTGTCTAGGGCGAGGGATAAACTCTGAGGTGAGAGGGGTGGATGGCAAGCTGTAAGTCCGCGGTGCTTAAAGCACGTGTGGGAGCAAAGCGGCCATCCACCTTTCCACTCTGGCCCATAAGCCCGAACAGTTGGACGAGCGCCACTCGAAATCACAAGCGTGGGCAAAGCCAGAGCACTCTCACATCTGAGTGTAAGAGGGTTTTGCCATGATTTCCTGGGTCGGGATCGATGTCTCAAAATCAAATCTTGTTATCTGGGTTAAACCACAGAGCCAAGGTTTTGAGGTTTCAAATACTTCGGAAGGATTTCTTGAGCTGATTCAACGATTGAGTCAGTTGGACGTCGGCATGATTTTGCTGGAGGCCACCGGAGGTTATGAGCGTCATGCCATGGCAGCCCTGCAAGGTGCAAACTTCAAGGTCCACAGAGTCAATCCTCGCCGAGCCAGATACTTTGCGGTGGCGATAGGCAAGAACGCCAAGACCGACGCTATCGATGCGGCTGTTCTAGCCGACTTCGCTGAAGTGCTGAACACATCACGCAGCAAGGCGATCTCGCCTGAGCGTGAAGCGCTGCGCGAGCTGATTCAGCAACGCGAGCACTTCGTCCAGCAACGCGATGACAACAAACGGCGGCTTCAGCAGGCTCAACTTCCAGCCGTTATTACGCTGATCAAAGATCATATTCGCTACTTGCAAGGGCAGATTAAACAGCTCGATAAAGCCATCCATCAGAGCATGCACGACCTGGATGCAGAAAAAGCCGAGCGACTTATATCTGTCAAAGGCATAGGTACGATTGCCACCGCCAGCTTGCTGGTTTACCTACCCGAGTTAGGTGAACTTGATCGCCGGGAAATCGCGGCCTTGGCGGGCATCGCGCCCTTAAACGACGACAGCGGTAATCACAGTGGCAAGCGTCAAATCTACGGTGGGCGAGCCCGTATTAGACGTGCGCTGTACATGTCCTGCTGGGTGGTAATCCGTCATCAGCCTGCTTTCAAGGCGCGTTATGAGGGATTTCGGGAGCGAGGCAAGAGCGCGAAAGTCGCGCTCATTGCCTGCATGCGGGTGTTGCTGATCAGGCTGAATGCCATGCTGAGAGACGGTACCGAATGGCGGTGACGAATGGCATGGTGAAGACAGTTGCTCCCATATTCGACCGCGTTTTTTTCTGAAGAGTCTCGGTCAAGTGTGGGAGCGGGCTTGCTCGCGAATACGGTCTATCAAACGCTGCGAGACGCCCTGACCAATCGCAACCCCGCAATCACCACCGCAAACACCGCCAACGTCGTGTTGTACAGCGCCAACGCGGGAAAGCCGAACACCAGCCCCAGCAACGCCAGCCACCACCCTGCCCGCCCCGGCACCACGAAGCCGATCACCGCAGCAGCTACCGCCGCCCAGCCCAGCACGGCGAAGTGAATCATCAGCCCCAGGTTCGAACGGACCTGGCATTCCCAGCGGCTCGCCTCATCCACGCAGATTCCCACCCACTGCGCATCTTCCATAAATCCATAACGCGCGCCATAACTGGCAGCCAGCCACAGCGGCAGCAAAACAAGCAGCAAAATCACGGGCAAACGGCGGGACATGGAGCGCTCCAATAAGCGAAAACGGCGGCCAGCTTAATCGTCCCGCCGCCTTTCGCAAGCGCTAACAACAGTTAACTGGCTATCCAATCGCTGCAAAGTGTATCGTCCAGCTACTATTACTTCGAATTAAGCCTGTTTGGTGCCGATGCATGGCACTTTGGCGCAAATCCAGTGGTCATAGCCTGCGAACTTCATTCGGCACCTTTTCTAAGGGATTTAGTCATGCTCCGTTCCTTGCGCTTCGCCGCCCTGTTTGGCGGCCTTATCCTGAGTGCGTCCGCACTGGCGGTTGATGTCGACGCCGCCGGTTATGGCTACCCCCTGACCAACCCGTTTGAAGCGACCATCGCCACGACACCACCGGATTTGCGCCCGGACTTGCCGTTGGACGACGACATCGACCAAACCGACCACACCCTCACGTTGCGTCCGGAGCGTCAGTTCGAGCTGCCGGACAATTTCTGGCCAGTCAAAAAACTCACCTATCGCATCGCCACGCAGGACAAGCCCGCACCGCTGATCTTCCTGATCGCCGGCACTGGTGCGCGTTACGACAGCAGCCTGAACGAATACCTGAAGAAGCTGTACTACAAGGCCGGCTACCATGTGGTGCAACTGTCCTCGCCCACCAGCTTCGATTTCATGAGCGCCGCGTCGCGCTTTGCCACGCCGGGCATCACCAAGGATGACGCCGAGGACATGTATCGGGTGATGCAGGCCGTGCGGGCGCAAAACCCCAAACTGCCCGTCACCGAATACTATCTGACGGGCTACAGCCTCGGCGCCCTGGATGCGGCATTCGTCGCGCATCTGGACGAAACCCGTCGCAGTTTCAACTTCAAGAAGGTCCTGCTGCTCAACCCCCCGGTCAACCTCTACACCTCGATCACCAATCTCGACAAGCTGGTGCAGACCGAGGTCAAGGGCATCACCAACAGCACCACGTTCTATGAACTGGTGTTGAACAAGCTGACACGCTACTTCCAGCAGAAGGGCTACATCGATCTCAACGACGCGCTGCTCTACGACTTCCAGCAGTCCAAGCAACACCTGAGCAATGAGCAGATGGCCATGTTGATCGGCACCTCGTTCCGCTTCTCGGCGGCCGACATCGCCTTCACCTCGGACCTGATCAACCGTCGCGGGCTGATCACGCCACCGAAAACCCCCATCACCGAAGGCACCAGCCTCACGCCGTACCTCAAGCGGGCACTGCAGTGTGACTTCGACTGCTACATCACCGAACAGGTTATTCCCATGTGGCGCGCCCGCACCGACGGCGGCAGCCTGCTGCAACTGATCAACCAGGTGAGCCTGTATGCCCTCGAGGATTACCTGCGCAACAGCCCGAAAATCGCGGTCATGCATAACGCCGACGACGTGATTCTCGGCCCCGGTGACCTTGGCTTCCTGCGCAAGACCTTTGGCAATCGCCTGACCGTCTACCCGTTGGGTGGTCACTGCGGCAACCTCAACTACCGCGTCAACAGCGACGCCATGCTGGAGTTCTTCCGTGGCTAAATACCTTCTGCTTATCGCCGCGTTACTCTGCGCAACCGCTGCCAATGCCGACAACAGCAAAGCCAACGCCCCGGTTGTCGTCGACAGCGATGGCTTCAAAGAGCCCCTGAGCAAGCTGAAATTCAACCCCGGGCTGGATCAGCGTGAGTTCGAGCGCTCAACCCTCAGCGCATTGAACGTCTACGACCCGCTCGAGGAGTGGAACCGCCGGGTTTACCACTTCAACTACCGTTTCGACCAATGGGTGTTTCTGCCAGTGGTCAACGGCTATCGCTACGTCACGCCAAGCTTCGTGCGTACCGGCGTCAGCAACTTCTTCAATAACCTGGGTGATGTACCGAACCTGCTGAACAGCCTGTTGCAGTTCAAGGGCCAGCGTTCGATGGAAATCACCGGGCGCCTGCTGCTCAACACCACCATCGGCATCGCCGGTCTCTGGGACCCGGCCACTGCCATGGGCCTGCCGCGCCAGAACGAAGACTTTGGCCAGACCCTGGGTTTCTATGGCGTACCGGGCGGCGCCTACTTCGTGCTACCGATCCTCGGCCCGTCCAACCTGCGTGATACGGGCGGACTGGTGGTGGATTTCAGTGCCGAGAACGCGATCAATTTCCTGAACGTCGCCGAAGTCAGCTCCAACCATCCGGAAGTGTGGATTCTGCGCGGCGTCGACAAGCGTTATCAGACCAGCTTCCGCTACGGCCAGTTGAACTCGCCGTTCGAGTACGAGAAGGTGCGGTACGTGTACACCGAGTCGCGCAAGCTGCAGATTGCCGAGTAATTGCGGCGACCACAAAACCACTGTGGGAGCGGGCTTGCTCGCGAAGACGGGGTGTCAGTCAAC
>DATMUG010000219.1:0-19991 GCA_035563915.1 Pseudomonas sp.
CTTCCAAGCCGCTCCCACCAGCGGCTTTTTTTTGTCTGTTATTACTGCTTGCGCAACGATTCCCATGCCCTGTAGGAGCGAGTATGTTCGCGATGGAGGACAAAACACCGCGGGGTGTCAGGCTTCCAGCGTTAACGTTGACGACCATCGCGAGCAAGCTCGCTCCTACAGAGATAGGGGTATGGGACTACGCTTAGTCAGTCACTCCCGCAGACATAAGCCCCATGACCCTACGCCGTACCCCACATCGTTCAGTGAGCGCCGGGCGGCCCGAGCTTCTGGTGATACTGGGCAGCAGCCTGACCGTCATCGCGATTCTCGGCATCGTCACCTTTCTGCTGATTCGTGAACACGCCAATGCCCAGCAGGCCGCCACGCGCAGTGCAACCACCATCGCGCAATTGATCGATGCCGATGTGTTGCGCACGGTTGAGCTCTATGACTTGACCCTGCAAGGCTTGATTGCCGCCTCGCAACGGGATGATCTAAAGCAGGTGTCGGGGCAGATTCGTCAACTGGTGCTCTTCGACCGCTCCGCCACGGCGCGCTACAAGAGCGACATCCTGTTGCTCGACAAACATGGCGAAGTGCTCGCCGACTCCTCATTGATCGAGCCCAAACCGGGCAACTTCGCTGATCGGGAATATTTTCTCGCCCATGCCTTCAACCGCGACGTCGGCTTGTTCATCAGCCGCCCGTACAAGACCCGCTGCGATTGCGAGTACAACGACGAATGGCAAATCAGTTTCAGTCGGCGTATTGCCTCGGCGAGCGGTGAGTTTTCCGGCGTCGCCGTGGCCTCGATGCGCCTTGAGTACTTCGAACAGTTATTCAACAGCCTGGACATTGGCACCGACAGCACGCTGGCCATCATCAATGACGACGGCGTGCTGTTGGCCCAGAAGCCTTTTCTGCAGGGCAGCTCGATCGGTAAAAGCTACGCTGGCCGACCCAATGTCGTGCGTATGTTGCGCGAGCGCAGCGGCAGCTTTGACAGTGTCTCGAGTGTTGACCAGCACCAGCGCCTGTACACCTTCAGCCGGGTCGGCAACTTGCCGCTGACGGTGATCGTCGCCCTGTCCGGTGACGAAGTATTCGCCGCCTGGAAGCGCACGGCCATTGTCATCAGTGGCGCAACTGGCGTTCTGTGCCTGGCATTGCTATGGCTGACCTGGCTGCTGTGCCGCGAACTGCACCTGCGCCATGGCATCGAGAAGGAACTGGAGCAACTGGCCGCCACCGATGCCCTGACCGGCGTGGCCAACCGCCGAACTCTGGATCAGACATTGCGCCACGAGTGGTTCCGCGCGCAGCGTTCCGGCAAGCCAATGTCGGTGCTGATGATCGATGCCGACCACTTCAAAGCCTTCAACGATCGTCATGGACACCCGGCCGGCGACGAAGCCCTGCGCTCGCTGGCCGAGGTCATTCGCAGCAACGTCCACCGTCCGACTGACCTGGTGGCCCGCTACGGCGGCGAGGAGTTTTCGGTGATCCTGGCCGAAACCGACAACGCAGGCGCCCGACAGATCGCCGAGCGCATCCGCAAACAGGTTGAACAGTTGCCATCGGTGGCGGGCGATGAACAGCCGATGACTGTCAGCATCGGCATCAGCACCTGGACCACAGCCAGTGACATCAGCCTGGAGCAGTTGCTGTTTTCGGCGGACAAGGCGCTGTATCAGGCCAAGGATGGGGGGCGCAATCGGGTGGTCAGCGGCGCCTGAAAAGCAAAAGATCGCAGCCTCCGGCAGCTCCTACAGGAGTACGCATTCCAATGCAGGAGCTGCCGGAGGCTGCGATCTTTTGACTTTTCCATCAGCATAAAAAAAGGCCACCCGAAGGCAGCCTTTAAAAAACTAGAGAGGTTTTTTACTTACACGGCCGCAACAGGACGCATGTAAGAAATCGGTGCAGTGCTGGCGTCTTCAAACGTCACGACTTCCCAGGCATCTGTCTGCTCAATCAACTTGCGCAGCAGCTGGTTGTTCAGTGCGTGGCCGGACTTGAAGCCCTTGAACTCACCAATCAGGCTATTGCCCAGCAGGTAGAGGTCACCAATTGCATCGAGGATCTTGTGCTTCACGAATTCGTCTTCATAGCGAAGGCCGTCTTCGTTCAGTACACCATCCGAATCAACAACGATCGCGTTTTCAACGCTGCCGCCGAGTGCGAGGTTGTGCTTGCGCAGGTACTCGATGTCACTCATGAAACCAAAGGTACGGGCGCGGCTGACTTCTTTTACGAACGAAGTGCTGGAAAAGTCCACGCTTGCACTTTGTGTGCGGTTACGGAAAACCGGGTGATCGAAATCGATCTCGAAGCTCACCTTGAACCCTTCGAAAGGGACGAAAGTGGCGCGCTTGTCGCCGTCTTCCACTGTCACTTCCCGCAGGATACGGATGAACTTCTTGGCTGCGTCCTGTTCTTCCAGACCAGCCGATTGAATCAGAAATACGAAGGGTCCAGCGCTACCATCCATGATCGGGACTTCGGACGCGGAGAGCTCGACGTAGGCGTTATCGATGCCCAGGCCAGCCATGGCCGAGAGCAAGTGCTCCACCGTATCCACTTTCACGTCACCGTTGACCAGCGTTGTCGACATGGTTGTCTCGCCAACGTTGGCTGCACGAGCCGGGATCTCGACCACAGGATCGAGGTCGGCACGGCGAAAGACGATTCCGGTGTCGATCGGTGCGGGCTTGAGGGTCAGGTATACCTTTTCCCCGGAATGCAGGCCTACACCTGTGGCACGGATAATATTTTTCAGTGTGCGTTGTTTAATCATGGCTTGGGCCGCTTCAGCGCAATTTGCGAACTGGTATCAACAAAGGCTGGCGATGATAGCAGACCATGCCTTTGCTGAACACCAATCACCTTCATAGCCCTGATACATTTCATCAATCGGCCTGACGTCGCAGGAAAGCCGGGATGTCCAGGTAGTCCAGATCATCCTGCGGATTCATCTTCGCGGCAGCCGCAGCACCGGCCTGAGCCTGGTTGCGCATGACGGTCGGACGGTCCAGGTCACGGTAGTTCACCGCTGGAGCTTCCTGACGAACAGGGGCTTGTTGTTGCGGCTGCGGAGCCATCGAGGTGTGAACGGTATTGTCGATGACCTTCACAGGTTTCTCGATTTTCGCGCCCAGACCGGTCGCAACCACAGTAACGTGCAGCTCATCGCGCATGTCCGGATCGATCACGGTACCGACCTTGACCATGGCGTGCTCGGAAGCGAAGGCTTCAATGATGCTACCCACGTCGGAGTACTCACCCAGGGACAGGTCAGGACCGGCGGTGATATTCACCAGGATGCCGCGTGCACCTTGCAGGTTCACGTCTTCGAGCAACGGGTTGCGGATGGCCGCTTCGGTGGCTTCGCGAGCACGGTTCGGACCGCTTGCGCAGCCGGTGCCCATCATCGCCATGCCCATTTCGCTCATCACGGTACGTACGTCGGCGAAGTCGACGTTGATCATGCCCGGGCGCTTGATGATGTCGGAGATACCGCGAACGGCACCGGCGAGTACATCGTCAGCCTTGGCGAAAGCCGACAGCAGGCTGGCATCTTTGCCGAGGATGGTCAGCAGCTTCTCGTTGGGGATGGTGATCAGCGAGTCGACGCTTTCAGACAGCAGACGAATACCTTCGTCAGCCAGCTGCATACGCTTGCGGCCTTCGAACGGGAATGGACGGGTCACCACCGCAACGGTGAGGATGCCCAGTTCCTTGGCCACTTCAGCAATGATCGGCGCAGCACCGGTACCGGTACCGCCACCCATGCCAGTGGTGATGAACACCATGTTGGTGCCCTGCAGGACTTCGGCAATGCGCTCACGATCTTCGAGAGCGGCCTGACGACCTACTTCAGGGTTGGCGCCAGCGCCCAGACCTTTGGTCACGCCGGTACCCAATTGCAGGATGGTCCGCGCGCTGATGCTCTTGAGCGCCTGGGCATCAGTGTTGGCGCAGATGAACTCGACGCCTTCAATGTTGCTCTTGACCATGTGATTCACGGCGTTGCCGCCGCCACCGCCTACACCGATAACTTTAATGACCGGGCTTGCGGGGATGTTGTCTACGAGTTCGAACATTTTCCCTCTCCTTTACGTTCTCTAGTTTTTTCGCCTACTGCTTTTGTTGCGGTGTTGCGGTGTTGCGGTAAATCAGAAATTTCCCTGGACCCACTTCTTCAGTCGATCCAGCAACGGCGCCTGCGGCTCATCGTTGCTGTAGCTGTCGCGGCTGCCGATACCCGAGAACGAAATGCCATCGGATTGCTTCTGCAGGCCGTACATCAAGAGGCCAACGCCAGTGGAATAAATCGGGTTGCGCACCACGTCATCCAGACCGTTCACGCCATGAGGCACGCCCAGGCGCACCGGCATGTGGAAGATTTCCTCGGCCAGCTCGGTAGCGCCTTCCATCTTCGCCGTACCGCCGGTCAGCACGATGCCGGCCGGGATCAGGTCTTCGTAACCGCTGCGACGCAGTTCGGCCTGGATCAGCGTGAACAGCTCGTCGTAACGCGGCTCGACCACTTCGGCCAGGGCCTGGCGGGACAGCTCGCGTGGAGGACGGTCGCCAACGCTTGGTACCTTGATGGTTTCGCCGGCACCGGCCAGCTTGGCCAGGGCACAGGCGTAACGGATCTTGATTTCTTCGGCGTACTGGGTCGGAGTGCGCAACGCCATGGCGATGTCGTTGGTAACCTGATCGCCGGCAATCGGGATCACCGCGGTGTGACGGATCGCGCCTTCGGTGAAGATCGCGATGTCGGTGGTACCGCCGCCGATGTCGACCAGGCACACGCCCAGCTCTTTTTCGTCGTCGGTCAGTACCGAGTACGCGGACGCCAGTTGTTCGAGAATGATGTCGTCGATTTCCAGGCCACAGCGACGCACGCATTTTTCAATGTTCTGTGCGGCGTTGACGGCACAGGTGACCACGTGGACCTTGGCTTCCAGACGTACACCGGACATGCCCAGCGGCTCGCGGACGCCTTCCTGGTTATCGATCACGTAATCCTGCGGCAGGGTGTGCAGCACGCGCTGATCCGCCGGGATCGCCACGGCCTGGGCGGCGTCGAGGACGCGCTCGAGGTCGGCGGAGCTGACCTCGCGATCACGGATCGCCACGATGCCGTGGGAGTTCAGGCTGCGGATGTGATTGCCGGCCACGCCAACGAACGCCGAGTGGATGCGGCAACCGGCCATCAGCTGGGCTTCTTCGATCGCGCGCTGTATCGATTGCACGGTGGACTCGATGTTCACCACCACGCCTTTCTTCAGGCCGCGGGACGGATGCGTACCGATCCCGACGATATTCAGCGTGCCGTTATCCTCGACCTCGCCTACCAGCGCCACCACCTTGGAGGTGCCGATATCGAGACCGACGATCATTTTGCCGCTTTGCACGTTTGCCATGGGTCCTGCCTCTTCTCAATTCTTCGCGACAGCGGGTTGGGCTGCCGGGGGCGCTACAGGTTCCCGCCAGCCAACAGCGAGGCCGTTGGCGTAGCGCAGATCGATGCGCGCAATGTTCGTAATCTGTTCTTTAAGCGTCTTGTCGTAGATGGCGATGAAGCGGCGCATCTTTTCCACCAGGTTGCCGCGTCCAAGCAGCAGCTCGATTCCGGGGCCAGCGCTACCGGGGCCAGTGGTCAGGAACCAGCTGCCTCGTTCGCGCAACTCCAAACGTGCGATGGAGAAGCCCAGTGGTCTGAGCATCTGACTCAGCACCTGGTATTGCTGCATCACCTGCTGCGGGGCCCGTTGTGGGCCGAACAGCTGCGGCAGGTGTTCGTAATTGGCCAGCTCACGCGGAGTGAACGCCTGCCCCTGATTGTTCAGAAGCGACTCATCACCCCAGCGAGCCACCGGCAGTTGCTCTTCCAGGCGAATCACCACCTGATCGGGCCATACCCGTCGCACTTCGGCGTGGGCAATCCATGGCATTTGCTCCAGCTCGGTGCGCATGCTCTCCAGGTCGATGGTGAAGAAGCTCGACGCCACGTACGGGGCGATTCGCTGCTGCACCGCCTGCTGGCTGATGTAGCTCAGGTCGCCCTGGACATTGATCTTGGTGATCGGCCGGTCGGCGTATGGCAGCAAACGCTGTGCGCCTTCGTAAGTACCGAACCCCAATGCAACCAGCAGCACCGGCCAAAACAGACTTTTCAAAAAGCCGAAATTGGCTTTCGGCAGGCGCGCGGACATCGGCTCTTTGGCCACCATTCGGCTGGCACCCCGCGGTACCGGCTTGCGACCGGGTGCGGGTGGCTGATGTCTTAACTGTGCGCCTTGCATGGTCTTAACCTCGCGGCTCTTGCTTGCTGGCGGCGTTGCGGGCAACGCTTTCGGCCAGAATGGCCAGAACCAGTTGCTGGAAATCCAGGCCGGCAGCACGGGCCGCCATCGGCACCAGGCTGTGATCGGTCATGCCCGGCGCGGTGTTGACTTCCAGGAACCAGAACTGCCCGTCGGCATCCTGCATCACATCCGCCCGGCCCCAACCGGCGATACCCAACGCCTCACAGGCTTTCGCCGTGAGGTCCATGAGTTCCTTTTCCTTGGCGCTGTCCAGCCCGCATGGAATGCGGTACTGGGTATCGTTGGCGATGTACTTGGCGTCGTAGTCGTAGAAGCTGTGGGTCGTGCCCAGGGCAATCGGTGGCAACACCTGGTCACGCAGGGTGGCGATGGTGAACTCCGGACCTTGAATCCATTGTTCGACCAACACTTGCGAATCGTAGGTACTGGCCGCTTTCCATGCGTCGATCAGCTCCGACGCGGAAGTCACTTTGGCCATCCCGATACTTGAACCTTCATGGGCCGGTTTGACGATCAAAGGGAAGCCCAGTTCCGTCGCCGCCGAAATACAATCGGCCTCGCTGCTCAAGACGGCGTGACGCGGCGTCGGAATACCAAGGCTGTGCCAGACTTGCTTGGTCCGCAGTTTGTCCATGGCCAGTGCCGAGGCAAGAATGCCGCTGCCGGTGTAAGGAATGCCCAGGCACTCCAGCAGGCCCTGCATGCTACCGTCCTCACCGCCACGACCGTGGAGGATGATGAAGGCTCGGTCTATTTTTTCGTTCAGCAGACGCTGCAGAAGGTCATCGCCGACGTCGAGACCGAACGCATCCACACCCGCGCTCTGGAGCGCATCGAGAACAGCGTTGCCCGACTTCAGGGACACTTCGCGCTCGGCACTCTTGCCACCGAACAGCACGGCGACGCGGCCGAAATCCTTTGGCGCGACAGTGGAGACGAGGTTGGCGTAGGCAGCAGTCATTTCAACTTCCCCTCGACCGGCGCAGCCACGGCGCCGGTGAACAACGGACTCTTCAACAGGCTCGGAGCGAGGCCGCCGACGTCACCGGCGCCCTGGCAAAGCAGGATGTCGCCGGCACGCAGCAGCGGCTTGACCAGTGGTGCCAGGTCGATTCCGCGCTCGATGTAGATCGGGTCGAGCTGACCGCGTTGGCGAATGCTGTTGCACAGCTTGCGGCTGTCGGCACCCGGAATCGGCTCTTCGCCGGCCGGATAGACTTCCATCAGCAGCAGTACGTTGGCGTCGGCCAATACATTGACGAAATCGTCGTACAGGTCGCGTGTACGGCTGTAACGGTGCGGCTGGTAGACCATCACCAGGCGACGCTCCGGCCAGCCACCGCGCACGGCCTTGATCACCGCCGCGACTTCGGTCGGGTGGTGGCCATAGTCGTCGACCAGCATCACATTGCCGCCCTCGACCGGCAGTTCGCCGTAGACCTGGAAGCGTCGGCCGACGCCCTGGAACCCGGACAGGCCCTGGACGATGGCTTCATCGCTGACACCCTCGTCACTGGCGATGCAGATGGTCGCCAGCGCGTTGAGTACGTTGTGATTGCCCGGCATGTTCACCGAAACATCCAGCGGCTCACGATCCGGACGCAGTACGGTAAAGAAGGTCTGCATGCCCTGCTGGCGAACATTGATGGCCCGCACGTCGCAGTCTTCGCCAAAACCGTAGGTGACAGTCGGACGCTTGACCTGCGGCAGGATTTCACGCACGACAGGATCGTCCAGGCAGACCACGGCCAGACCATAGAACGGCAGGTTATGGAGGAATTCGACGAAGGTTTTCTTCAGTTTGTTGAAGTCACCGTCGTAGGTTGCCATGTGGTCGGCATCAATATTGGTGACCACAGCGACCAGTGGCTGCAAGTGCAGGAAGCTGGCATCGCTTTCATCGGCCTCGGCAATCAGGTAACGGCTGGTGCCGAGCTGGGCGTTGGTGCCCGCGGCGTTCAGACGGCCACCGATGACGAAGGTCGGATCCAGGCCACCGGCGGCGAATACCGAAGCGATGAGGCTGGTGGTGGTGGTTTTGCCGTGGGTACCGGCGACGGCGATGCCGTGGCGATAGCGCATCAGCTCGGCCAGCATTTCGGCGCGCGGCACAACAGGAATGCGGCGTTCCAGCGCGTTGGCGACTTCCGGGTTGGAGGTGTTCACGGCACTCGATACAACCAGCACGTCGGCCGCGGCGGCGTTTTCGGCGCGGTGACCGATGAAAATCTGCGCACCGAAGGACTCCAGACGCTCGGTCACCGGCGAAGCCTTCAGATCGGAACCGGACACTTCATAGCCCAGGTTCAAAAGCACTTCGGCAATCCCGCACATGCCCACACCGCCAATACCGACGAAGTGGATGCGGCGGATGCGGCGCATTTCCGGTTGTGGCATGGCTTTCTGATTCTCAACCATGGGCCACCTCCAGGCAGGTATCGACCACGTTACGGGTGGCATCGGGTTTGGCCAGGCGGCGGGCCGCGGTGGCCATATCGTTCAGTCGTTGCGGTTGCATCAGGACCTCTGTCAGGCGAGCGGCAAGATCCGCTGCACCGGTCGTACTTTGCGGCATCAGGAAGGCAGCGCCTTCACGGGCCAAATAATCGGCGTTGCGAGTCTGGTGATCGTCGATTGCATGGGGCAATGGCACCAGCACCGAGGGCAGACCGGCGGCAGCCAGTTCACTGATGGTCAGCGCACCTGCGCGGCACACCACCAGGTCAGCCCAGCCATAGGCTTGGGCCATGTCTTTGATGAAGGGCTGCACCTGCGCCTCGACGCCAGCCGCGCGATAGCGCTCTGCAGTCACTTCATCGTGTTTTTTGCCGGCCTGATGGAACACTTCCGGACGCAGGTCGGGAGCGACTTGCGACAGGGCTTCAGGCAGCAACTTGTTCAACGGCTCTGCCCCCAGGCTTCCGCCCAGGATCAGCAAACGCGCCTTGCGACCGCCCAGGGCGGGCCGCGGTGTTTCGAGGAACAGCTCGGTACGCACCGGATTACCGGTGGTCCGTCGGCTGCTCGACAGGGTAAAGGTGTCGGGGAACGCTTCACAGACCCGGGCGGCCAACGGCACCAGCAACCGATTGGCGGTACCGGCCACGGCGTTCTGTTCATGAACGATCACCGGTACGCCGGCCAGTTTGGCGGCAACACCGCCAGGGCCGGTCACATAACCACCGAACCCGACCACGCAGACCGGTTGCAACCGGCGAATGATCGCCCGTGCCTGCCAGACTGACTTGAGCAACATGAACGGTGCCTTGACCAGCGACAACTTGCCCTTGCCACGCAGACCACTGGCGTTGATCCGGTGCAATTCGATGCCGGCCATTGGCACCAACTCGTTCTCGATGCCGCGCGGCGTGCCGAGCCAGTGCACGGTATATCCACGCGCCTGGAACTCACGGGCACAGGCCAGCGCCGGGAATACGTGGCCACCCGTGCCGCCAGCCATGATCAATACGTTAGCGCCCATGGTTCGGCTCCTCGGCGAAGTCGCTCTCATGGAACTCCATCTCTTCGCTGCCCAGGTGGGTTCGACTCTCCCATTCGATGCGCAGCAACAAGCCCAGGCAGGCACAGCAGATAACCAACGAACTGCCGCCGTAACTGAGGAACGGCAAGGTCAGGCCCTTGGTCGGCAGCAAGCCGACGTTCACACCGATGTTGATCAGGAACTGACCAATCCACAGGAACGAAAGGCCGTAGGCGACGTACGCGGCGAAAAACTGCTTGGCTTTTTCAGCCCACAAGCCGATGTACATGCCGCGAATACAGACGAATCCGAACAGCGCGACCGTGCACAGGGAACCCACGGCGCCCAGTTCCTCGGCCAGTACCGAGAACACGAAGTCGGTGTGGGCTTCCGGCAGATAGAACTGCTTCTGCACGCTGTTGCCCAGGCCAACCCCCAGCCACTCGCCGCGACCGAAGGCGATCAGTGCCTGGGACAACTGGTAACCGGCGCCGAACTGGTCGGCCCAAGGGTCGGCAAAGTTGGTCAGACGCGCCATTCGATACGGTTGCATCTGAATCAACAGCACCACCGCGCCGACCGCCAGCACCACCATCAGGGAAAAACGGAACAGCCCTACCCCGCCGAGGAAAAGCATCGCCGCCGCTGCGCCCATCATGACGACGGTGGCGCCGAAGTCGGGCTCCATCAACAGCAGACCCGCCATCGGCAACAGCACGATGAACGGCTTGAAAAAGCCCATCCAGCTCTCACGCACTTCCTTCTGACGGCGCACCAGGTAACCGGCGAGGTAAATCACCACGAACACCTTGGCGATTTCAGACGGCTGTACGTTGAAGAAGCTGAAGCCGATCCAGCGCATCGAACCGTTCACCTCACGGCCAATCCCCGGAATGATCACCATCACCAGCAAGCCGAAGGCACCAATCAGCATCATCCAGCCCAGGCGTTGCCAGGTGGCGATCGGAATCATCATCGTGACAATGCAGGCGCCCAGGCCCAGCACCACGTAGATCAAATGCCGAATCATGTAATAGAGGGGGCTGCCCGATTGCACCGCCGCCACTTCGGTCGACGCCGAGGCGATCATGATCAGGCCCAGGCCCAGCAGCGCCAGACAACCGGCGAGCATCGGGAAGTCGAGATCGATACCGCGTCCGGTAATCAGCGGCGATGGATACGGCTTGATGATGCCCTTGAGGATCATGCCAATCCCTCCACTGCCTGGACGAACTGGTGACCCCGGTCTTCGTAATTCTTGAACATGTCGAAGCTCGCGCAGGCCGGAGACAGCAGCACCACGTCACCTGGCTGGGCAGCGGCGCGGCATTGTTCCACGGCGTCGATCAGAGAGCCTGCGCGAATCAGGGGAACGGCATCGCCAATGGCCTCGCCAATCTTGTCGGAGTCACGGCCCATCAAAATGACAGCGCGGCAGTTGGCTGCCACCGGACCACGCAGATCCTTGAATTCGGCACCTTTGCCATCGCCGCCGGCGATCAGCACGATTTTGCCATCGATGTCCGCGCCCAAGCCTTCGATGGCAGCCAAGGCGGCGCCGACGTTGGTGGCTTTGGAATCGTTGTAGTAGCCCACGCCATCCAGGTCGCGAACCCACTGGCAGCGGTGTTCCAGCCCGGCGAAGTTACGCAGGGCCGAGAGCATGGCATCGAATGGCAGGCCGACCGCGTGGCCGAGAGCCAGTGCCGCCAGGGCGTTGGACTGGTTATGGGCACCGCGAATTTTCAACTCGCGAACCGGCATCAGGTTCTGGAATTCGAAGGCCAGGTATTTTTCACCGTCTTCTTCACGAAGACCGAAGGCCTTGAAGTCCGGTTTGGTCAGGCCGAAGGTCCAGCAGGGCTGGTTCTCGCCCATCAGCGGACGGCTGAGGGCATCCTGGCGGTTGACCACGAATTGCTTCGCGCCACGGAAGATCCGGTGCTTGGCCAAGTGGTACGCCGGCAGACCGCTGTAGCGGTCCATGTGGTCTTCACTGATGTTGAGCACGGTCGCCACTTCAGCGTTGAGCTGGTCGGTGGTTTCCAGCTGGAAACTCGACAACTCCATCACGTAAAGCTCGACGTCGTCGCGCAGCAGGTCCAGCGCCGGCGTGCCGAGATTGCCGCCGACTGCGACACGCTTGCCCGCCGCAGCCGCCATTTCGCCGACCAGGGTAGTTACGGTGCTCTTCGCGTTGGAACCGCTGATGGCCACGATCGGCGCCTTCGCGTTACGCGCGAACAGCTCGATGTCGCCGGACAGCTTCACGCCGCGGGCAGCGGCAGCCTGCAGGGCCGGAGTCGCCAGCGCCAGGCCAGGGCTCACATAGAGCTCGTCGGCACGGCACAGGAACTCGACATCCAGCTCGCCACAACGCACTTCCACGTGCGGATAGTCACGCTTGAGCGTGGCCAGTTCCGGTGGGTTTTCCCGCGTATCGGCCACGGCAAACGCCACGCCCCGGTTCGCCAGGAAGCGAACCAGGGACATGCCGCTCTTGCCGAGGCCGACAACGATGCGGAAGTGGTCAGAAGCGATCAGAGACACGGGTTTCTACCTCAGCTTCAGTGTGGCAAGGCCGATCAGCACGAGAATCACGGTGATGATCCAGAAACGGACGATCACGCGCGGCTCGGGCCAGCCCTTGAGTTCAAAGTGGTGGTGAATGGGCGCCATGCGAAATACGCGGCGACCGGTCAGCTTAAAGGAGGCAACCTGAATGACGACTGACAGGGTTTCCATCACGAACACGCCGCCCATGATGAACAGGACGATTTCCTGACGGACGATCACGGCGATGGTGCCCAGTGCCGCGCCCAGTGCCAGTGCGCCTACGTCACCCATGAAGACTTGTGCCGGGTAGGTGTTGAACCAAAGGAAACCCAGGCCCGCACCAATCAGCGCGCCGCAGAACACGATCAGTTCGCCCGCGCCAGGTACGTAAGGGATAAGCAGGTATTCGGCGAACTTCACGTTACCCGACAGGTAGCAGAAGATCCCCAGGCCACCGCCGACCATCACGGTTGGCATGATCGCCAGGCCGTCGAGGCCGTCGGTCAGGTTGACCGCGTTGCTCGAGCCGACAATCACAAAATAGGTCAGCACGATGAACCCCGCGCCCAGCGGAATGCTGTAGTCCTTGAGCATCGGAAGGATCAGGGTGGTTTCCACCGGTGTGGCGGCAGTCATATAAAGGAAGATCGCAGCGCCCAGACCGAAAACCGACTGCCAGAAGTACTTCCAGCGGCTCGGCAGGCCTCGGGAGTTTTTCTCGATCACCTTGCGATAGTCATCGACCCAGCCAATGGCACCGAACAGCAGGGTCACCAGCAAAACGACCCAGACATAACGATTGCTCAGGTCAGCCCACAGCAGGGTGCTGACGCCGATCGAAGACAGAATGAGTGCTCCGCCCATGGTCGGGGTTCCCGACTTGGACAAGTGAGATTGCGGACCATCGTTGCGAACGGCCTGGCCGATCTGACGGTTCTGCAGGGTGCGGATCATCCACGGGCCATAGCACAGCGACAAAACCAGCGCGGTCAGTACACCGAGAATCCCGCGCAGGGTCAGGTACTGGAAGACCGCGAAGCCTTTGTAGAACTGTTGCAGATACTCCGCTAGCAGCAGCAGCATTAATGTTTCTCCAGACTGGTCCCGCACAAAGCGGCAACGATGTTTTCCATCGCGGCGCTGCGCGAGCCCTTGATCAAAATGGTGGTGTTTGTGTCTTGTTCGGCGCCCAGTGCCTTGATCAGTTCAGCCTGCGTGCTGAAATGAAAGGCTTGTGGACCGAAGGCGTTGACGGCGTGCAGCATCATCGGCCCGACCGCGTACAGTGCAGAAACCTTGCCCCGGGCATACGCGCCCACGTCGCGGTGGCCCTGCTCCGCCCAATCGCCCAACTCGCCGATATCCCCGAGCACCAGGACGGTGCGGCCGGAAAAGCCGGCGAGTATATCAACGGCGGCGCACATAGAGGTGGGGTTCGCGTTGTAAGTGTCATCGATCACGCGCATGCCATTACTGGCCAGTTGCGCGACGGTGCGGCCCTTGACCGGCTGCACCGCGCCGAGGCCGGTGGCGATGCCGAACAGCGACACACCCAACGCATGGGCAGCGGCTGCAGCGGCCATGGCGTTGGCGACGTTATGGGTGCCGAGCAGGTTCAACTGAACGTGCTCCACGCCTTCAGGGGAGTGCAGATTGAATGCCGGGCATCCGCGAGCATCGGTGGTGAGGTCACTGGCGTGGAAGTCCGCACTGTTGTTGGTCAGGGCGAAAGTCAGCACCTTGCGACCGGCTGCGCGCGTCTTCCAGATATCAAAAGCCTTGTCGTCGAGATTGAGAACGGCGACGCCATCGGCAGCCAGGCCTTCAATAATCTCGCCCTTGGCTTCGACGATTTTTTCCGGACCGCCGAATTCGCCAACGTGGGCGGTCCCGGCGTTGTTGAGAATGGCCACATGGGGCTTGGTCATGCCGACGGTGTAGGCAATCTCACCCAGACGCGATGCGCCCAGTTCAATCACGGCAGCGGTGTGCTCCGGTGCCAGTTCGAGCAGGGTCAATGGAACGCCAAGGTCGTTGTTCAGGTTGCCACGGGTGGCGAGCACCGAGCCGCGGGTACGCAGGATGCTCGCGAGCATTTCCTTGACCGTGGTCTTGCCACTGGAGCCGGTGATGGCGGCCACGGGCTGGGTAAACGCCGCACGGTTCAAGGCGCCGAGTTGCCCCAATGCCTGGCGGGTATCACTTACCAGCAATTGCGGCAGAGTACTGTCGGCGACTTCACGCTCGACCAGCGCCGCAACGGCACCCTTGGCTGCCACTTCGTTCAGATAGTCGTGACCGTCGAAACGCGGCCCTGCCAAGGCAATGAACAATTGGCCGGGCTTGATCGCGCGACTGTCGATGCTGACACCGTCGAAGCGGGTATCCGTACCGATCAATCGGCCGTTGAGCGCATGGGTCAGCTCACTCAGTTTCAAAGCCTTAAGCATGGGCCACCTCCCAGGCGGTCAAGGCATGATCGGCCTCGACCAGATCGGAGAAGGCGTGGCGTACGCCGTTGATTTCCTGATAGTCCTCGTGACCTTTGCCAGCGAGCACGATCACGTCATCCGCAGAAGCCTGCGCGATCAATTGGGCAATCGCCTGGCCACGCCCTGCCACGAAAGTAACTTTATCCACAGCCGCAAAACCGGCACGGATGTCGTCGAAAATGATTGCCGGGTCTTCGGTACGCGGGTTGTCGTCGGTTACCAGTACGCCGTCGGCCAAACGCTCCACCACTTCAGCCATCAGCGGACGTTTGCCCCGGTCACGATCACCACCACAGCCGAACAGGCATAGCAAACGACCTTTGACGTGCGGGCGCAGAGCGGTCAGGACTTTTTCCAGAGCATCCGGGGTGTGGGCGTAATCGACCACTACCAATGGCTGAGTGCCACCACCAAGGCGCTGCATGCGGCCGGCCGGGCCCTCGAGTTTCGGTAACACCTTGAGAATTTCGTCCAGGGGATAGTCCAGGCCCAGCAAGGCGCCGACCGCCGCCAACACGTTGCTCAGGTTGAAACGACCGAGCAAGGTACTGCGCAAATGGTGTTCGCCCTGCGGCGTGACCAGCGTGGCGCGCACGCCTTCGTCGTCGAAGTGTGCTTCGCGGCAATAGAGGTAGGCACTGCTGTCGAGCAGGCTGTAGGTGATCAGTCGCGACTCGCGTTTTTCGGCGGCCAGTTGCCGGCCGAATTCGTCATCGAGGTTAACCACCCGGCACTTCAAATCGTTCCAGGCGAACAGCTTGGCCTTGGCCTCGCCATAGGCTTGCATGGTGCCGTGGTAATCCAGGTGGTCCCGGGACAGGTTCGTCATCACCGCCACGTCGAACGCCAGCGCGGTGACCCGACCCTGATCCAGGCCATGGGACGAGACTTCCATGGCGACGGCCTTGGCGCCGGCCTTTTTCAGGTCGCCCAGAGTCGCTTGCATGGCAATCGGATTCGGCGTGGTGTGCAGGCCGCTTTCCAGTGCGCCGTAGAAACCGGAGCCCAGGGTGCCAACGATGCCGCAATGCTGACCGAGCAGGTCAAGCGCCTGGGCGACCAGTTGGGTCACGCTGGTTTTGCCGTTGGTGCCGGTCACACCAACCAGATTCAGGTGATGGCTAGGCTCGCCATAAAAGCGACCGGCGATATCCGACAATTGCGCAGCCAGACCCTTGACCGGAATCAATGGCACTTCGGTGATCGGCAACACGGTGGCGCCTTCCACTTCATAAGCCACAGCGGCGGCACCGCGTTGCAATGCATCGGCAATGTGCGCACGACCATCGAATTTGCCGCCCGGCACTGCGAGGAACAGATCACCGGCTCGGACGTTGCGACTGTCCAGCGCCAATTCACGGATCAACAGATCGTGGCCGGCGTGAGGGAATATTTTGTTCAGGCTTAATGACATCAGCCGCGCCCTCCATTGGCTTTCAGCGGAACGACCGGGGTGGCGTTGACTTGTTGAACGGGTGGCAGATTGTCCGGCGTGATGTTCATCAGGCGCAGGGTGCCGGACATTACACGGCTGAACACCGGCGCTGAGACCAGACCACCGAAGTAACCGGCCTTGGTCGGTTCATCAATGACAACCACGATGGCATAACGCGGATCGTTCATCGGACCGAAACCGGCGAACAGCGAGCGGTAGGAGTTCTCGGCGTAGCCTTTGGTACCCACCGACGTCTTGCGCGCAGTACCGGACTTGCCACCGACGTGATACGCCGGGACCTGGGCACGGAACACACCGCGCGGCGCTTCAATGACTTGCTGCAGCATGCCATGCATGGTTTTGGCGACCGCTTCCGGCAGTACTTGAGTGGTTTGCGGAGCCTTGTCGGTTTTGATCAGCGTCAAGGGTGCAAGGCGGCCGTTGTTGGCCAGCGCCGAGAAGGCGTGTACCAACTGGATCGCTGTGACCGAAACACCGTAGCCGTAGGACAGTGTGGCCGTTTCGGCTTTGCGCCATTCGCGGTAGTTCGGCAGGTTACCGACACGTTCGCCGGGGAAGCCAAGGCCAGTGTCCTGCCCGAGACCGAGCTTTTGCGCCAGGCGGAAAATGGTTTCGCCACCGATATCGAACGCGACCTTACTCATGCCCACGTTACTGGAATTGATCAGAATTCCGGTCATATCCAGCACCGGACCTTCGGTCTTGGATACGTCCTTGATGGTGTATTTCCCGATCTGCAGAGAGCCCGGATACACCTCGACGGTGTCGCTGGGCTTCCAGCGCCCGGTTTCGATGGCGGCGCTCATGGAGATCGCCTTCATGGTCGAACCCGGCTCGAACACGTCGATCATTGCGCGGTTACGCATCATCGCCGGCTGCAGGTTGCGACGGTTGTTCGGGTTGTAGGTCGGTTGGTTGACCATGGCCAGGATTTCACCGGTCTTCACGTCCATGATCACCAGACTGCCGGCCTTGGCGCCGTTCTCGATGATCGCGTTGCGCAATTCACGGTTGGCCAGGTATTGCAGGCGCAGGTCAATGGACAACGCCAAGGGCTTTCCTGCCTTGGCGTTTTTGGTGACCTGGACATCCTTGATCAATCGGCCGCGCCGGTCCTTGATAACCTGTCGCTTGCCGGGAACCCCGGCCAGCCATTCGTCATAGGCCAGCTCGACACCTTCGCGACCGTGGTCATCGATGTCGGTAAAGCCGACCATATGCGCGGTAACTTCACCGGCCGGATAGAAACGGCGGAACTCTTCGATGCCGTAAACGCCCGGCACTTTCAGGTCGAGCACAGCCTGGCCCTGTTCAGGCGTCAGGCCACGAACCAGGTAAATGAATTCTTTATTGGCCTGTGCTTCGAGACGCTCGGCCAGGGCTTTCGGGTCCTGTCCCAGCGCAGCGGCCAGTGCGGGCCACTTTTCCTTGGCCAGCTGCATTTCCTTGGCATTGGCCCACAGGGTAGTGACTGGCGTACTGACGGCCAACGGCTCGCCGTTACGGTCGGTGATCAGACCACGGTGAGCCGGAATGGGAATATGACGCACGCTGCGCGCGTCGCCCTGTCCCTTGAGGAAGTCACGGTCGACCACTTGCAGGTCGATGATGCGCCAGGCGATCGCTGCCACCATCACGCCGAGCAAGCCCAGCACCAGGCGGAACCGCCAGGGAAAGAGTGCGCCTTCAAGCTTCATCATGGCGCCACCATCTGCACTTCTGCGGCACCGGGAATGCGCATTTTCAGTTGCTCGGTGGCCAGTACTTCGATTCGGCTGTGAGCCGTCCAGGTACTTTGTTCAAGAATCAACCGGCCCCACTCGGCCTGAGCCTTGTCGCGCACGCTCAATTCGTTGTACAGCGAGTTCAGCAGTTGACGGTTCCAGTGCGCGCTGTAGGACACGCCGATGGCAGACACGAGCACGCCGAGAAACAGCAGCAGCATGAAAAAGCTTCCGCCGGGCAGTGGCTTGGCGAAAAGCTTGCTCACCGCAGTTTCTCCGCGACACGCATGACCGCGCTACGGGAACGTGGATTGGCTTTGAGTTCGGCGTCGGAGGCCGTCTGCGCTTTGCCGTGGATTTTGATTTTCGGTTCGAAGGCGACATGCCGAACCGGCAGGTTGCGCGGCAGGTTGTCGGCTTCGCCTTTCACCAGCTTGCGCATGAACAGTTTGACGATACGGTCTTCCAGCGAGTGAAAGCTGATCACCACCAGACGGCCGCCTACTTCCAGGCAATCCAGAGCGGCTTCGAGGCCGGCTTCCAGGTCGCCCAGTTCGTTGTTCACATGAATACGCAGGCCCTGGAACGCGCGAGTTGCAGGGTTCTTGCCCTTTTCCCAGGACGGGTTGGCGACTTTCAACACTTCAGCCAGGTCAGCGGTGCGCTCGAACGGCTTGATGTCGCGACGCTCGACCACCGCACGGGCCATGCGTCCGGAAAAACGCTCTTCGCCGTATTCCTTGAATACACGGGCAATTTCTTCCGCCGGCGCGGTGTTCACAAACTCGGCTGCGCTGATCCCGCGGGACGGGTCCATACGCATGTCCAAGGGACCATCGTTGAGGAAGCTGAAGCCGCGCTCAGGATCATCGAGCTGCGGCGAAGACACGCCGAGGTCTAGCAAAATGCCACTGACCTTGCCGTGCAGACCGCGCTCGACGACTTCGGATCCGAGTTCGGCAAAGCTGCGCTGCACAACGACAAAGCGGCCGTCTTCGGCCGCTAGCGTCTGCCCGGTGGCAATCGCTTGAGGGTCTTTATCGAATCCGAGCAGCCGACCATCCGGGCCGAGCCGGCTGAGGATCAAACGACTATGCCCGCCGCGCCCGAACGTGCCATCCAGATAGCAGCCATCAGGACGTACGGCGAGAGCCTCGACGGCTTCGTCAAGCAGTACGGTGATGTGGTTAAAGCCGCTATCAATAGTCACAGGATCAAATCACGCAGTTCATCAGGCATGGCGCCTGGTTGTTGAATAGCAGCCAGGTCAGCGGCAGAAACCGCATTCCAGGCATCCTCGTCCCACAATTGGAACTTGTTCAGTTGGCCTACCAACATCGCGCGCTTATCCAACTTGGCATATTCACGAAGACGGGGCGGGACCAGAAAACGACCACTGCCATCGAGTTCGAGGTCGACGGCGTTACCAATCAGTAAACGTTGCAGGCGGCGGTTCTCTTCGCGAAGCGAAGGCAGTGCGCGCAGTTTGGTTTCAATAATTTCCCACTCATCGAGGGGGTAAACACACAAACACGGATCAACGGCATCAATGGTCACGATCAACTGACCGGAACTACGCGAATCGAGCTCGTCACGGTACCGACTCGGCATGGCGAGACGGCCCTTTGCATCGAGACTGATTGCATTGGCTCCGCGAAACACGTCAGCGTTTCTCCAAATGTTAGCGTTTTACGCTCAAAAAACCCACTTCATGCCACTTTCCGCCACTTGTGCACACTATAGGAATGCGCCCACTGCACCGTCAAGGCACGGATTAAAGGAAAACCCTTACAGAACTGAGATTTAGGAGCATAAAAGGAAGGAGCACGGGTATCCGGCAGATGAAACTGCCCGATAACTTGAATCAGCACAGAAGGCTGCGTTCGGAAGTTAAAGTAATTTATTAAGAGTAAGATTTTTTCGGTATTACAAAAGCGCTTCTGCTGTTGA
>DATMUG010000220.1:0-3988 GCA_035563915.1 Pseudomonas sp.
ATCTTTTGCTTTTGCGCTAAGGCAGTTCGATCCGCTCAACTTCCCCCGGCACCTTCGGCCAATCCCCGGCCGCCCAACGCCTGCGCGCTTCGTCGATCTTCGCCGGATCGCTCGAGACAAAATTCCAGTTGATTCGCCGCGGACCATCCAGCGGCGCTCCGCCAAACAGCACCGCATGACTGTCGCTATCAGCGGACAATGTCATCTCCTCCCCAGGCGGCAGTACCACGAGGTCATGGGGCTCGATCGGCTCACCATTGAGTTGTACCTCGCCACTGAGCACATACAGCGCACGTTCTTCATGTTCGGTGGGAATCAGCAAGGTCGTCGCCGTTTGCAGGTGCAGTTCGGCGTACAGCGTAGGAGAAAGCACCGGCACCGGTGATTTCAGGCAAAAGCCCGACCCGGCGATCATCCGGATCTTCACCCCAAGGTTTTCGCTTATCGGCAGCGTGGCCGCGGGATGGTGGCTGTAGTGGCCGGGACCCTGTTCCTGGTCCTTGGGGGAGGCCAGCCAGATTTGCAGGCCATGCATCGTGAATTCGCGGCCTTTGAGGGCTTCGGGTGTGCGTTCGACATGGGCGATGGCGCTGCCGGCGGTCATCCAGCTGACATCCCCGGGGTTGACCACTTGATCCGAACCCAGGCTGTCCTTGTGCTGGAGTTGCCCTTCGAAGAGGTAAGTCAGCGTGGACAGACCGATATGTGGATGCTGGCGGATGTTCATGCCGTTTCCCGCGGCGTAGCGGGTTTGCAGCATGTGATCGAAAAACACGAAGGGCCCGACATTTCGACATTTGGCTGACGGCAGCGGGCGAAGAATTGGCTGGCCCTCGACATCTTCTGCACGGGGGCGGATCACGAGCGGAGTGTTCATGGTGCGTTCCAGGCTGAGCGGGTGATGCCGTCGAGCATAACCCGCTTGCGCCACCGTTGCCGCTATTGGCTGAACGCGCCTTCGGCAAGATGGGTTTCGATGCTGACTTCGCTGGTGGTCATCAGTTTGTGGATCGGGCAGCGGTCGGCCACGCGGTGCAGTTCGTCACGCTGAGCGTCGGTGAGCACGCCTTTGAGGGTGAGTTTGACGTGCAGTGCGTATTTGCCTTTTTGCTCTTGGCTGTTGTCGCGCTTGACCTCGACGCCCACACCGGTCAACGGAATATCTTTCTTTTTCGCGTACAGCTTCAGGGTCAGAGCTTTGCAGGCACCCAGAGCCGCGTCGAAGTAATCGTGAGGTTCCGGTGCGGAACCTTCGCCTCCGGTGGATACAGGCACATCGGCGAAGAGTTCATGGTCATCGATTTGTACGCTATGGCGAAAGCCTTCGGCTGAAACGGTATTAACGGTAACAGTCATGTGAAACCTCGCTGGTATCAGGAATGGTCATTCGATCAAAAAGGACCTTGAAGGTATAGAGCATTGCGCCTTTTGTGCGTTCCGAGAAAGATCAGAAGATCGCAGAGAGGTTGTGTAGGAGCTGCCAAAGACTGCGACTTTTGATTGTCCAAAAAAAGCCCCGCAATTGCGGGGCTCTTTCGTGTCGGTATGGATCAGCTGCCTTTGACAGTCTTGCCGTTGACCTTGCCGTCCAGGAGCATGATGTTGTACTCCTTGCCGTCGGTTTCGACCTGTTGCAGGCGGACCAGCAAATAGTCCCAGTCCTTGGCGAACCACAGCACGGTAATGCGCTTGCTTTGTGTCGGGTCGCGCACGCGCTCGACCTTGATCGCGTCGATCTGGCCAGCCTTGGTGTCGACCTTCTCCGAGCCCAGCACGCGGAAGTCATAGGTATCGACTTCGCCATCATCGACCACCTGATAGCTCATGCTTTTCTTGCCAGCGGCCACGTCGTGTTGAAGCGCAAGCTGGTAGGTCGATTTGTCGACCATGCCGCGGTTGAGCGGAATGTTCACCGCGTCGCCACGGTCGGTGCCGGTGACCTTCTTGGCGGTCCAGTCGAAGTCCAGGTCGGCTTTCTTGGCTTTACCCAGGCCGCCACGTTCGAAGTGGTAGGACTGTGGCAGCAGGGTGTCCTTGTCGACGGTCAGGGTGCTTTCTTCAGTCAGGCTGGCGATCATCATCGAAGCCTTGAAGCTGAGTTTCCAGGTGCCGTTGGCTTCCTTGGTCAGGCTGCGCTCGGCGGTGCCGCTCATGGGCAGCTGCTTCCAGTCGGCGGTGTAGCTGGCGGAGAAGGGTTGAAGGTCTGCTGCCTGTGCGAAGGGCAAGGCAAGCAGCGCGCAAGCGAAGAGCAGGGCACGACGCATAAAATCTCCTAGGTTCGTATCAAGTGGCCGCTGGCCGCGAGTAACTGTCCATCCAGTAAAGCACCTTGATCGCCAAGTGATAACCGGCCTTCGGCAAACCAGCGGACGGCCATCGGGTAGATCAGGTGTTCCTGAACATGGACTCGCTGCGCCAGGCTTTGCGGCGAGTCGTGCAACTCTACCGGTATTACTGCCTGTACGACCAGTGGTCCGCCATCGAGTTCCTCGGTGACGAAGTGCACGGAACAGCCATGCTCCGCGTCGCCAGCCTCCAGCGCGCGCTGATGAGTATGTAACCCTTTGTATTTGGGTAGCAGCGAGGGATGGATATTGAGCAGGCGCCCCTGATAGTGGCGTACGAAATCCGCGCTGAGAATGCGCATGAAGCCGGCCAGTACCACAAGTTTGGGATTGAACGCGTCGATCAGTTCGATCAGCGCGGCATCGAAGGCCTCGCGGCCATCGAATGCCTTGTGATCCAGGGTGCGGGTGTCGATACCCGCGTCCCTGGCGCGTTGCAGGCCGTAGGCGTCGGCGCGGTTGGAAATCACCGCGGCGATGCGGACCGGGCTGTCGCCGGTCCGCGTGCTGTCGATCAGGGCCTGCAAGTTACTGCCGGTGCCGGACAACAGCACCACGACATCACAGGTCTGGCTCATCAATGAGCCTTGAGGTTCTTCAGTTCGACCTGGGCCGCGCCTTCGGCAGCGGTGGCGATCTGGCCGATGACCCATGGCTGCTCACCAGCGTCGCGCAGCACTTTCAGGGAGGCTTCAACGTGTTCCTGAGCCACACAGATGACCATGCCTACGCCGCAGTTCAGTACGCGGTGCATTTCGTTCTCATCGACGTTGCCTTTCTCCTGCAGCCAGTCGAATACCGCCGGGCGGGTCCAGCTCGCCACGTCGACCACCGCTTGTGCGCCTTTTGGCAGGACGCGCGGGATGTTGTCGAGCAGGCCGCCACCGGTGATGTGGGCCATGGCCTTGACGGCGCCGGTTTCCTTGATCAGCTTGAGCAGCGGCTTCACGTAGATGCGGGTCGGGGCCATCAGCAGGTCGGTCAGCGGTTGGCCGTCGAGCTGGGTGTTTTCGATGTCGGCACCGGACACTTCGATGATCTTGCGGATCAGCGAGTAACCGTTGGAGTGCGGGCCGGAAGACGGCAGGGCGAGCAGGGCATCGCCGGCAGCGACCTTGGAACCGTCGATGATTTCGGATTTTTCCACGACGCCAACGCAGAAGCCGGCCAGGTCGTAGTCTTCGCCTTCGTACATGCCAGGCATTTCAGCGGTTTCGCCACCGACCAGGGAGCAGCCGGACAGCTCGCAGCCTGCGCCGATGCCGGTCACGACCTGAGCGGCGGTGTCGACATTCAGTTTGCCGGTGGCGTAGTAGTCGAGGAAGAACAGGGGTTCGGCACCGCACACCACCAGGTCGTTGACGCACATGGCGACCAGATCGATACCGATGCTGTCGTGCTTGTTCAGGTTCAGTGCCAGGCGCAGCTTGGTGCCGACGCCATCAGTGCCGGAAACCAGTACAGGTTGCTTGTAGCCGGCCGGGATTTCGCAGAGGGCGCCAAAACCGCCCAGGCCGCCCATGACTTCCGGGCGCGCAGTGCGCTTGGCGACGCTCTTGATGCGTTCGACCAATGCTTCACCGGCGTCGATGTCTACACCGGCGTCCTTGTAGCTCAGGGAGGGTTGCTTGCTCATGATCCAG
>DATMUG010000221.1:0-4962 GCA_035563915.1 Pseudomonas sp.
ATCTTTTGCTTTATCCCTTGCCTTTGGTCCGGGTCATGTTTGGCCCGCCATTCTTCTCCAGGTGCTCAATGATGATCCCCGCCACATTCTTGCCTGTGGTGGTCTCGATCCCCTCAAGACCTGGCGATGAGTTCACTTCCATCACCAGCGGTCCATGATTGGAACGCAGGATATCCACACCCGCTACCGTCAGCCCCATGACCTTCGCTGCGCGCAAGGCGGTCATGCGCTCTTCCGGCGTGATCTTGATCAGGCTGGCGCTGCCGCCGCGATGCAGGTTGGAACGAAATTCGCCGGGCTTGGCCTGGCGTTTCATCGCGGCAATCACCTTGTCGCCCACCACGAAGCAGCGAATGTCGGCACCGCCGGCCTCCTTGATGTACTCCTGAACCATGATGTTCTGCTTGAGGCCCATGAATGCCTCGATCACCGATTCCGCCGCCGTGGCCGTTTCGCAGAGCACCACGCCAATGCCCTGGGTGCCTTCCAGCACCTTGATGACCAGCGGCGCACCGTTGACCATCGCAATCAGGTCGGGAATGTCGTCGGGGGAATGGGCGAACCCGGTGACCGGCAAGCCGATGCCGCGGCGTGACAGCAATTGCAGCGAACGCAGCTTGTCCCGCGAGCGGGCAATGGCCACCGATTCGTTGAGGGGGAACACGCCCATCATTTCAAACTGGCGCAACACCGCGCAGCCATAGAAGGTCACTGACGCACCGATCCGTGGAATTACCGCATCGAACCCTTCCAGCGGTTTGCCGCGATAGTGGATTTGCGGCTTGTGGCTGGCGATGTTCATGTAGGCACGAAGCGTATCGACCACCACCATTTCATGACCACGTTCGGTACCGGCTTCGACCAGGCGACGGGTGGAATACAGACGCGGGTTACGCGACAGCACAGCGATCTTCATGCAACACCTGTGGAGGAGGTAGATACCGGGAACACCGGCTTGTCTTGTACATATTTAATGCCCGGATTGACCACCAGCTGGCCTTCGATCAGGGCTTTGGAGCCGAGTAACAGGCGATAACGCATGGATTTGCGGCAGGCGAGGGTGAACTCGACCCGCCAGACCCGATCACCGAGGGCCAGAGTGGTACTGATCACGTATCGCACCTGCGCGTGACCATTGGAGCTTTTGATGGTTTTTTTTGTCACCAGAGGCGCTTCGCAGCGGCGGTGACGCAGTTGCACCACCGTGCCCAGGTGCGCCGTGAAGCGCACCCACTGCTCGCCATCGCGCTCGAATACTTCGATGTCGGTGGCATGCAGGCTGGAGGTGCTGGCGCCGGTGTCGATCTTTGCCCGCAGGCCCGCGACTCCCAGATCCGGGAGCGCCACCCACTCGCGCAAACCGACAACGGTCAAATGGTCAAATGTCTTCAAGTTTGCTCAACCGGTAGAAACCGCAATAGCCACACGCGGCCGAATTCGCGGTATTCACGCAGAATTATGGTTAAAAGGCGATAGGTATCTACGACGCCGTTTTCCTGTTCTGCAAAGAGGTTATGAAATGTCGGCATTGTAATCCGGTGCCACCTGATTCTTGGTACGACAGAACGGTAGTACAGTTCACCAATATTTCAGGACGAGGAAATCCCATGGCACAAAAAAGCGAAGAGGACGACAAAGTCCGTCTCGATAAATGGTTGTGGGCTGCGCGCTTCTATAAGACCCGCGCCTTGGCCAAGGCCGCGATCGAGAGCGGCAAGGTGCATCACCGCGGCGAGCGCTGCAAGCCGGGCAAGGAGCCGCGTATCGGCGATGAGTATGAAATTCGCACGGGTTTCGATGAGCGCACGGTCGTGGTCCAGGCGCTGTCGATCGTACGCCGTGGCGCGCCCGAAGCGCAGACGTTGTATGCCGAAACCGAAACCAGCATCGCCAAGCGCGAAGCAGCAGCGGCCCAGCGAAAGGCCGGCGCCCTGGGGGTGACGACCGACGGCAAGCCGAGCAAGAAGCAGCGGCGGGATCTGTTCAAGTTTCGCGGCAGCAGTAACGAGTAGTCGCAATTAGGGCCCTTTGTCCGGGAACGACTTGCAATTGCCCGGGTGAGCAACCATATCGGGGGATTCCCCAAATGGCGTGGCGAGCCAGATGAGCCGCTCGTCGAATATCGCTACAGCATCCGACCCCATGGGCCATAAAGAGGGCCTATGGCGTCAGAGGCGTTGAATTTCATTTTTTAACATTCAGATACCCAGACTTATGACCGACCTACCGGATACCGACTTCTCTCAACGCTTCATCTTCGATGACAGCGACACCCGTGGCGAAATGGTTTCGCTGGAGCTCAGCTACGCCGAAGTCCTCGCCAAACACGCCTATCCGGAGCCGGTCGCGCAACTGCTCGGCGAACTGATGGCGGCTGCATCGCTGCTGGTCGGCACCCTGAAGTTCGATGGGTTGTTGATCCTCCAGGCCCGTTCCGAAGGCCCGATTCCGCTGCTGATGATCGAGTGCTCAAGCGAGCGCGACATCCGTGGCCTGGCCCGTTACGAGGCGGACCGGATTGCGCCCGACGCGACCCTGTCGGACCTGATGCCGGATGGCTCGCTGACCTTGACCATCGATCCGAAACAGGGTCAGCGCTATCAGGGTGTCGTCGATCTCGAGGGCGCAAACCTGTCCGAGTGCTTTACCAATTACTTCGTCATGTCTCAGCAGATTGGTACGCGGATCACACTCTGCGCCGATGGCCGCCGTGCTCGCGGCCTCCTGTTGCAACAATTGCCCGCCGACCGTATCAAGGACGAGGAAGAGCGCGCCGCCAGCTGGCAGCACCTGTCTGCGCTGACCGGAACGCTGACGGTCGATGAGCTGCTGGGTCTGGACAACGAAACCGTACTCCATCGTCTTTTCCACGAAGAGCAGGTGCGTCTGTTCGATGTGCAGAAACTGCGATTCCGCTGCAGCTGCTCCCGCGAACGTTCGGCCAATGCGCTGGTCAGCCTGGGTATGGAAGACGCGCAAAACCTGGTGATCGAACACGGTGGTCATATCAAAATCGACTGCCAGTTCTGCAACCAGCAATACCTGTTTGATGCAGCCGATGTCACCCAATTGTTCGCCGGAGCGGGCGTCGAGACGCCGTCAGATACCCGTCACTAAAACGGTTCAGCGCAGGTAAATTCACTGGGAAGTGCCGGAATAACGCCGTTACGACGGGAGGGCCCTACTCTTTTTGGGCATTTCTGGCATAATCCGGGCCACTTTTTTCGCGGTAGTAGTGCACGACTTTCTACTACAAAACGTTTGGAGCACACTCGGCCACTGGCCGACGGGGAAACTCATGACGCAAGCCAATAACGCCGTGTACACCGATCTGAGTGTCGATGATCTGGTTAAAGAAGCCCTGAATCGCGGTGAGGGCGAGCTTGCCGATACCGGCGCACTGGTTGTTCGTACCGGTCACCGTACCGGCCGTTCGCCAGTCGATCGCTTCATTGTTGAAGAGCCGAGCACTCAGGCCGCTATCGCCTGGGGCCCGATCAACCGCAAGTTCCCGGCCGACAAGTTCGATGCCCTGTGGGCTCGCGTTGAAGCGTTCAACAACGCGCAGGAGCACTTCGTTTCCCACGTCCACGTAGGTGCCGCCACCGAGCACTACCTGGCTGTGAAGATGACCACCCAGACTGCCTGGCAGAACCTGTTCGGCCGCTGCCTGTTCATCAACCCGGAGCAGTACAACCCGGCTGGTCGTGAAGAGTGGCAAGTGCTCAACGTTGCCAATTTCGAATGTGTACCTGAGCGTGATGGCACCAACTCCGATGGCTGCGTGATCATCAACTTCGCCCAGAAGAAAGTGCTGATCGCCGGCATGCGTTACGCCGGTGAAATGAAGAAAGCCATGTTCTCCGTGCAGAACTTCCTGCTGCCTGCCGCCGACGTGCTGCCAATGCACTGCGCCGCCAACATCGGCGAAGCAGGCGACGTGACCCTGTTCTTCGGTCTGTCCGGTACCGGCAAAACCACCCTGTCGGCCGACGAAAGCCGTTACCTGATCGGTGACGACGAACACGGCTGGGGCGAAGGCGTTGTCTTCAACATCGAAGGCGGCTGCTACGCCAAGTGCATCGACCTGTCCGAGAAGAACGAGCCGGTCATCTGGAAAGCCATCAAGCACGGCGCAGTCCTGGAAAACGTGGTCATCGACGACGCCAAGCATGCCGACTACGCCGATGTCAGCCTGACCCAGAACAGCCGCGCGGCCTACCCGCTGGAGCACGTTGCCAAGCGTTCCGAGAAGAACCTGGGCGGCGAGCCAAACGCGGTGATCTTCCTGACCTGCGACCTGACCGGCGTGTTGCCGCCAGTGTCGATCCTCAACGAAGAACAAGCGGCCTACCACTTCCTGTCCGGCTACACCGCGCTGGTGGGCTCGACTGAAATGGGTTCGGGCAGCGGCATCAAGTCGACCTTCTCCACCTGCTTTGGCGCACCGTTCTTCCCGCGTCCGGCTGGCGAATACGCTGAACTACTGATCAAGCGCATCCGCGGCTTCGGCTCCAAGGTCTACCTGGTCAACACCGGCTGGACCGGCGGCGGCTACGGCGTCGGCAAACGCTTCAACATCCCGACCACCCGTGCGGTGATCGCGGCGATCCAGAGCGGCGCGCTGATCGGTGCAGCCACTGAACACCTGGACACCATCAACCTCGACGTGCCACTGGCCGTACCGGGCGTTGAAACCAACCTGCTCAACCCACGCAACACCTGGGCTGACAAGGCTGCGTACGACGAAGCGGCCAAGGCGCTGGCCGGTCTGTTCATCGAGAACTTCAAGAAGTTCGAAGTGAGCGACGCGATCAAGGCTGCGGGTCCTAAGTTGTAAAATTGGTTGCAGTAATGAGAAAGCCGCCTCTAGGGGCGGCTTTTTTGTGGGTGACGGTTTAGCTGTCGTTGTCGGCTTGACTGCCATTATTCCCGCAGAATTTGGGGTAAACGGCCAGAATA
>DATMUG010000222.1:0-19129 GCA_035563915.1 Pseudomonas sp.
AGTTGACGACTTCGCTGCAGAAGTTGCCGCTCAAGTGGCTGCCGCCAAGCAATAAGACGGTTTTTATAACTGTCGCCCTGAAGAGGCTGCCCGCTCACGCGCGCAGCCTCTTTTCAGATGGGGCACCGATTTTTTATTTGGTTTACGTTTGGAACTGGCTTACAAAGCCATGTTCCGATGGCGCTGAAGCAGCGCCACGCTAGTGTGAACGCCAGCTGAAAACAGCTCGCAAAGAATTTTTTAATATACGCCGCAGGAGAGATTCGCAATGGCTCAGCAGGGCAGTGGTTATCAGGCTCGCTATAAACGCATTCTACTCAAACTTAGCGGCGAGGCCCTGATGGGCTCGGAAGAGTTCGGGATCGATCCGAAAGTTCTGGATCGCATGGCACTGGAAGTCGGCCAGCTGGTCGGCATCGGTGTCCAGGTGGGTCTGGTGATCGGTGGCGGCAACCTGTTCCGCGGGGAAGCGCTGAGCAAGGCGGGCATGGATCGGGTCACCGGCGACCACATGGACATGCTGGCCACTGTGATGAACGCTCTGGCCATGCGCGACGCGCTGGAACGTGCCAATATCTCGGCCATCGTGATGTCTGCCATTTCCATGGTTGGTGTGACCGATCACTACGATCGCCGCAAGGCCATGCGCCACCTCAATTCCAAGGATGTGGTAATTTTCGCGGCCGGTACCGGCAACCCGTTCTTCACCACGGATTCGGCTGCCTGCCTGCGTGCAATTGAAATCGACGCCGATGTCGTGCTCAAGGCAACCAAGGTCGATGGTGTCTACACCGCTGACCCGTTCAAGGACCCGCATGCCGAGAAGTTCGATCATCTGACCTACGATGAAGTACTGGATCGCAAGCTGGGTGTGATGGATCTGACGGCCATTTGCCTGTGCCGCGACCACAAAATGCCGCTGCGCGTATTTAACATGAACAAACCCGGCGCCCTGCTGAACATCGTACATGGCGGCGCTGAAGGCACCCTGATCGAGGAAGTTCAACAATGATCAACGAAATCAAGAAAGACGCTAAAGAGCGCATGCAGAAGTCGGTGGAATCGCTGGCGCACAACTTCGGCCGTATTCGTACCGGCCAGGCGCACCCAAGCATTCTGGAAGGTGTGATGGTTCCGTACTACGGCTCCGACACCCCGATCAAGCAAGTGGCGAACATTACCGTCAAGGACGCTCGTACCCTGCAAGTCGTTGCCTTCGAACGCAACATGCTGGGCGCCGTCGACAAGGCCATCGGCAGTGCCGGCTTGAACCTTAACCCGACCAACCTGGGTGAGCTGCTGCTGATCTCCATGCCGGCCCTGACCGAAGAAACCCGCAAGGGCTTCACCAAGCAGGCTCGCGATGTGGCTGAGGACGCCCGTGTTGCCGTGCGCAACATTCGTCGCGATGCCATTGGTCAGGTCAAGGACCTGACCAAGGAAAAGGAAATCAGCGAAGACGAAGAGCGTCGTGCGACTGGCGAAATCGATGATTTGACCAAGAAGTTCGTGGCTCAGATCGACGCTGATCTGGCGCAGAAAGAAAAAGACCTGATGGCCGTATAAGGGTCACGTGTTAATGGATAAGACCAAGTCGGTAGCGCCGTCCGCGGTGCCGCGCCATGTCGCGATCATCATGGATGGCAATAATCGCTGGGCGAAAAAACGCTTTATGCCGGGTGTCGCCGGGCATAAAGCGGGTGTGGACGCAGTTCGTGCGGTCATCGAGGTGTGTGCCGAGTCCGGGGTCGAAGTTTTGACCCTTTTCGCCTTCTCCAGTGAGAACTGGCAGCGCCCGGCCGATGAGGTCAGTGCCTTGATGGATCTGTTCTTCAAGGCATTGCGTCGCGAGGCCAAGCGCCTGAATGAAAACAACATCAGTTTGCGCATCATTGGCGATCGTTCGCGGTTTCATCCTGAACTTCAGGCTGCCATGCGTGAAGCCGAGGCCATGACCGCCGGCTCCAATCGCTTCATCCTGCAGATCGCCGCCAACTACGGCGGTCAGTGGGATATCGCGCAGGCCGCTCAACGATTGGCTCGTGAAGTCCAGGCCGGGCATTTGCGTCCGGAAGACATTACCCCGGACCTGCTGCAAACCTGCTTGGCTACGGGTGATCTGCCGTTGCCGGACTTGTGCATTCGCACCGGTGGCGAGCATCGCATCAGCAACTTCCTGCTGTGGCAACTGGCCTATGCCGAGTTGTATTTCTCCGACCTGTTCTGGCCGGACTTCAAACACGACGCCATGCGCAATGCGCTGGCCGATTTCGCATCCCGCCAGCGTCGCTTCGGTAAAACGAGCGAGCAGGTCGAGGCTGGAGCCCGGGTTTAATGCTTAAACAACGAATCATCACTGCGCTGATCCTGTTGCCGATTGCCCTGTGCGGGTTTTTCCTGCTCGAAGGTTCCGCCTTCGCAATGTTCATCGGTCTGGTCGTGACCCTCGGTGCGTGGGAGTGGGCGCGGCTGGCCGGATTCATTGCGCAATCGTTTCGTGTGGCTTTTGCTGCGGTGGTCGCGTTGTTGCTTTTCATCATGTACATCCTGCCTGGGCTCGCGCCGTGGGTGCTGGGTGCATCTGTGATCTGGTGGGCTGTGGCAACGTACCTGGTGTTGACCTATCCGCGTTCCAGTGAGCATTGGGCCAGTGCAGCCTGCAAGCTGGTCATCGGCCTGTTGATCCTGTTGCCGGCCTGGCAAGGACTGGTCCAGATCAAGCAACAACCCTTGGGTAACTGGCTGATCATGGCGGTGATGGTGCTGGTCTGGGGAGCCGACATCGGCGCGTATTTTTCGGGTCGGGCCTTCGGCAAGCGCAAGCTGGCACCGCAGGTCAGTCCCGGCAAAAGCTGGGAAGGCGTTTACGGTGGCCTGGTCCTGTGTCTGGTTATCACTGTGATCGTTGGGTTTGTTCGTGACTGGACGGTTGCCGAGCTGTTCAAGGGGCTGCTCGGTGCAGCCCTGATCGTGTTTATCTCGGTCGTAGGCGATCTCACCGAAAGCATGTTCAAGCGCCAGTCCGGCATCAAGGACAGTAGCAACCTGCTGCCCGGTCACGGTGGTGTGCTCGACCGAATCGACAGTTTGACGGCTGCCATACCCGTATTTGCTGTGTTGCTGTGGATGGCCGCACCGTGAGCCGTCCTCAGCAGATTACCGTTCTGGGGGCGACAGGCTCGATTGGCTTGAGCACTCTCGATGTCATTGCGCGTCATCCCGATCGGTATCAAGTCTTCGCCTTGAGCGGTTTCACCCGTTTGAGAGAGTTGCTGGCACTGTGCATGCGGCACGTGCCGCGATTTGCCGTGGTGCCTGAGGCCGCCGCAGCCCGTGGTTTGCAAGATGATTTGCGTGCGGCGGGCCTATCGACCCGTGTGCTGGTGGGCGAAGAGGGGCTGTGCCAGGTGGCTGCAGACCCGGAAGTCGATGCCGTCATGGCGGCTATCGTCGGGGCGGCGGGCTTGCGTCCGACGCTGGCGGCAGTCGAGGCGGGGAAAAAAATCCTCTTGGCCAACAAAGAGGCGCTGGTCATGTCCGGCGCCTTGTTCATGCAGGCCGTACGCAAGAGCGGCTCCGTATTGCTGCCGATCGATAGCGAGCACAATGCAATTTTCCAGTGCATGCCACAGGATTTCTCCCGTGGTCTCGGGGCGGTCGGTGTGCGCCGGATTTTGCTGACGGCCTCCGGTGGTCCGTTCCGGCAAACGCCTCTGGCAGAGCTGGCGCATGTTTCTCCCGAACAGGCGTGTGCCCATCCGAACTGGTCCATGGGGCGCAAGATCTCGGTCGACTCGGCCAGCATGATGAATAAAGGCCTGGAGTTGATCGAGGCTTGCTGGCTGTTTGACGCCAAACCTTCCCAGGTTGAAGTGGTGATTCATCCGCAGAGCGTGATTCATTCCCTGGTCGACTACATCGATGGTTCGGTACTCGCTCAGTTGGGTAATCCCGACATGCGCACTCCGATCGCCAATGCCCTGGCGTGGCCTGAGCGGATCGATTCGGGTGTGCCACCTCTGGACCTGTTTGCCATCGCCCGCCTTGATTTCGAAGCTCCGGATGAAGAGCGTTTCCCTTGTCTGCGACTCGCGCGCCAGGCGGCCGAGGCAGGCGACAGTGCACCGGCGATGCTCAATGCGGCAAATGAAGTCGCTGTTGCGGCGTTTCTCGACGGACGGATTCGCTACCCGGAAATCGCGAGTATTATCGAGGAAGTACTGAATCTTGAGCCTGTGGTAGCCGTGGCAGATCTCGATGCGGTGTTTACGGCCGATGCCAAGGCGCGTGTACTGGCCGAACAATGGCTGAGTCGTCACGGGCGGTAAGTGCCGCCATGCGTTGGTCCATGCGACACCAGACAGGAATGCGGAGAAAGTAGATGAGCGCACTCTATATGATTGTCGGCACCCTGGTTGCTTTGGGCGTGCTGGTTACCTTCCACGAGTTCGGCCATTTCTGGGTCGCGCGTCGCTGTGGGGTCAAGGTGCTGCGTTTCTCCGTGGGCTTTGGCATGCCACTCTTGCGCTGGCACGACAAGCAGGGCACCGAATTCGTCGTCGCGGCCATTCCACTCGGCGGTTACGTGAAGATGCTCGATGAGCGTGAAGGCGAGGTGCCAGCCGATCAGGTAGAACACTCCTTCAATCGCAAATCGGTGCGTCAGCGCATTGCCATTGTGGCGGCCGGACCGATCGCCAACTTCCTGCTGGCCCTGGGTTTCTTTTGGGTGTTGGCCATGCTCGGCAGTCAGCAGGTGCGCCCTGTCATTGGTGCGGTGGAGTCCGGCAGTATCGCCGCCAAGGCGGGATTGAGTGCGGGGCAGGAAATCATTTCCATCGATGGCGAGCCAACGACCGGCTGGGCAGCGGTGAACCTGCAACTGGTCCGTCGCTTGGGTGAAAGTGGATCCTTGCAGGTGCTGGTCCGTGAACAGGGCTCCAGCGTGGATGTGCCTCATGAGCTGGTGTTGGACAAATGGCTCAAAGGGGCCGAAGAGCCCGATCCTATTCAGTCGTTGGGTGTTCGCCCATGGCGTCCGGCATTGCCTCCGGTCCTGGCCGAGATCGATCCGAAAGGACCGGCGCAGGCCGCTGGCCTGAAGGCAGGGGACCGTTTGCTGGCGCTTGATGGCAAGTCGCTGGATGACTGGCAGCAGGTGGTCGATACCGTCCGTATGCGCCCTGATACCAGGATTGTGCTGCGAATCGAACGTGATGCTGCGCAAATCGAAGTTCCTGTGACACTCGCTGCTCGTGGCGAGAAAAAAGCACCGAGCGGTTATCTGGGGGCAGGGGTAAAAGCGGTGGATTGGCCGCCGGAGATGGTTCGTGAGGTCAGTTATGGTCCCTTGGCTGCGATTGGTGAGGGGGCTCGACGTACCTGGACCATGAGCCTGCTGACCCTCGATTCACTGAAGAAAATGCTGTTCGGCGAGCTCTCGGTAAAAAACTTGAGTGGACCGATAACCATTGCTAAAGTGGCGGGCGCTTCGGCCCAGTCGGGTATCGCTGATTTCCTGAATTTCCTTGCTTATCTGAGTATTAGCCTGGGGGTTCTGAATTTGCTGCCCATTCCTGTGCTGGATGGGGGGCATTTGTTGTTTTATCTGATTGAGTGGGCGCGTGGTCGTCCCTTGTCGGATCGGGTGCAAGGTTGGGGGATACAGATCGGTATCAGTTTGGTGGTCGGGGTGATGTTGCTTGCTCTGGTCAACGACCTGGGTCGTCTGTAACGCTTCGCTGAATTGCGAATCTGCCGCATTTTGCGGCAGTTTGTTTATTGCCAGTTGGAATAAGAAAGGACTTCATGAAACGTCTGCTGCTAACTGCGGTTCTCACCGTATTGATGATCGCCGAAGTTCACGCCGAGTCCTTCACTATCTCTGATATTCGCGTTAATGGCCTCCAGCGGGTCTCCGCGGGTAGCGTCTTTGGTGCTTTGCCGTTGAACGTCGGCGAACAGGCGGATGATCACCGCCTGGTGGAAGCCACTCGTGCATTGTTCAAAACCGGTTTCTTTCAAGATATCCAGCTGGGTCGTGATGGCAACGTTCTTGTCATTACGGTAGTCGAGCGTCCGTCGGTTGCCAGTATCGAGATCGAAGGTAACAAGGCGATCTCCACTGAAGACTTGATGAAAGGCCTCAAACAATCCGGTCTGGCCGAAGGTGAGATCTTCCAGCGCGCCACCCTCGAAGGTGTGCGTAACGAACTGCAGCGTCAGTACGTTGCACAAGGTCGCTACTCCGCAACCGTGGACACGGAAGTGGTACCGCAGCCGCGCAACCGCGTGGGCCTGAAGGTAAACATCAACGAAGGCACCGTTGCTGCTATCCAGCACATCAACGTGGTGGGTAACACCGTCTTTCCTGACGAAGACCTGATCGACCTCTTCGAACTCAAGACCACCAACTGGCTCTCGTTCTTCAAGAACGACGACAAGTATGCCCGTGAAAAACTCTCCGGTGACCTGGAGCGTCTGCGTTCCTACTACCTGGACCGCGGCTATATCAACATGGATATCGCTTCGACCCAGGTGTCCATCACGCCGGACAAGAAACACGTTTACATCACCGTCAACATCAACGAAGGCGACAAGTACACCGTACGTGACGTCAAGCTGAGCGGTGACTTGAAAGTGCCAGAGGATCAGGTCAAATCCCTGCTGCTGGTACAGAAAGGCCAGGTGTTCTCGCGCAAGCTGATGACCACCACCTCCGAATTGATCACCCGTCGACTGGGTAACGAGGGCTACACCTTCGCCAACGTCAACGGCGTGCCACAGCCTCACGATGATGACCACACCGTAGACATCACTTTTGCTGTCGATCCGGGCAAGCGTGCTTACGTCAACCGCATCAACTTCCGTGGCAACACCAAGTCGGAAGACGAAGTGCTGCGTCGTGAGATGCGTCAGATGGAAGGCGGCTGGGCTTCGACCTACCTGATCGACCAGTCCAAGACCCGTCTGGAGCGTCTGGGCTTCTTCAAGGAAGTGAACGTTGAAACGCCGGCTGTACCAGGTGTCGACGACCAGGTCGATGTCAACTACAGCGTGGAAGAGCAGGCCTCCGGTTCGATCACTGCCAGCGTCGGTTTTGCTCAGAGCGCGGGTCTGATCCTCGGTGGTTCGATCACCCAGAACAACTTCCTCGGTACCGGTAACAAGGTCAGCATCGGCCTGACCCGAAGCCAATACCAGAGCCGCTACAACTTCGGTTATGTCGACCCCTACTGGACTGCCGATGGCGTGAGCCTGGGTTACAACGCGTTCTACCGCACCACCGACTACAAAGACCTCGACGTCGACGTCGCCAGCTACGCTGTAGACAGTCTGGGTGCAGGGGTGAGCGTCGGTTATCCGATTAGCGAGACTTCGCGTCTGACCTTTGGTTTGACTGCGCAACAGGACAAGATCAACACCGGTATCTACACCGTCGACGAGATCTTCGACTTTGTTAACAGGGAAGGCGATCAGTACCTGAACTTCAAGGCTTCGGCCGGCTGGTCCGAGTCCACGCTCAACAAAGGTGTGCTGGCGACTCGTGGTCATTCCCAGAGCCTGGTGCTGGAAACCACGACCCCGGGCAGCGATCTGTCGTTCTTCAAGCTCGACTACCGTGGCCAGTTGTTCCAGCCGTTGTCCGAAAACTACACCATGCGCCTGCACACAGAGTTGGGCTATGGTGATGGTTACGGGTCGACTGATGGCTTGCCATTCTACGAAAACTACTTTGCAGGTGGTTTCAACTCGGTTCGTGGCTTCAAGGACAGCACCCTGGGTCCTCGCAGTACCCCGAGTCGTGGTCAGGCAATTACAGGTAACGCCGGTACCCAGTTTGACCCGGACCAGGATCCGCTGCCTTTCGGTGGTAACGTCCTGATCCAGGGTGGTGTAGAGGTTCTGTTCCCGCTGCCGTTCGTCAAGGATCAGCGCTCCCTGCGTACCTCGGTATTCTGGGATGTGGGTAACGTATTTGATTCCAAATGCTCTGATGTCACCAATGCTGACGGCACAAAGTCCAATACGCAGTGTAACGACATCAGCCTGAGCAATATGGCCAGTTCTGTCGGTGTGGGTGTGACTTGGGTCACCGCACTGGGTCCTCTGAGTTTCGCGTTGGCCATGCCGGTCAAGAAACCGGATGATGCTGATACTCAAGTGTTCCAATTCTCCCTCGGTCAGACGTTCTAAGCGTCTGACTCAAGATAATGACAATGGATTTTGTAGGAGTGCATCGTGCGTAAGTTGACTCAATTGGTTCTCCTGGCTTCCGTACTGGTAGCAGGTCCGGCGTTTGCCGATATGAAAATCGCCGTTCTGAACTATCAGATGGCTCTGCTGGAATCCGATGCGGCCAAGAAGTACGCCGTGGATGCAGAGAAGAAGTTCGGCCCACAACTGACCAAGCTCAAAGCTCTGGAAAGCAGCGCCAAAGGTATTCAGGATCGCCTGATGGCCGGTGGCGACAAGATGCAGCAAGGCGAGCGTGAGCGTCTGGAGCTTGAGTTCAAGCAAAAGGCCCGTGACTTCCAGTTCCAGTCCAAGGAACTGAACGAAGCCAAGGCTGTTGCCGACCGCGAAATGCTGAAACAGCTCAAGCCGAAGCTGGACAGCGCCGTGGAAGAAGTCATCAAGAAAGGCGCTTTTGACCTTGTCTTCGAGCGTGGTGCAGTGATTGATGTCAAACCTCAGTACGACATCACGCGCCAGGTTATCGAGCGCATGAATCAGCTGAAGTAATCCATGACAGCGACCATTAAACTCGGCCAATTGGCCGAGTTCCTCGGCGCCACCCTGCGTGGCGACCCGGAGAAAGCGATTACTGGGCTAGCCACCTTGCAGGAGGCTGGCCCAGCTCAGTTGAGTTTTCTCGCAAACCCCCAATACCGAAAATATCTGGCAGGCAGCCAGGCGGCGGCGCTGTTGCTCAAGGCCGCTGATGCCGAAGGTTTTGCCGGAAATGCGCTGGTCGTACCTGATCCGTACGCGGCCTACGCTCGGGTGTCCCACCTGTTCGACCCCAAACCCAAGGCAGCTGCCGGCATTCACCCCACCGCGGTGATTGCGGCAGACGCGGTGGTTGACCCAGCAGCGAGCATTGGTGCTTTTGTCGTCATCGAAAGCGGGGCACAAATCGCAGCGGGTGCCACCATCGGTGCGCATTGCTTTATCGGCGCACGTAGCACAATCGGTGAAGGCGGCTGGCTCGCACCTCGCGTCACCCTGTATCACGATGTGCGTGTGGGAAAGCGGGTGGTGATTCAATCCGGAGCCGTACTCGGTGGTGAAGGTTTCGGATTTGCCAACGAAAAAGGTATCTGGCAAAAAATTGCCCAGATCGGTGGCGTGCTGGTCGGCGATGACGTGGAAATTGGCGTGAATACCGCCATCGACCGTGGTGCGCTGGCTGATACGATCATCGGCAACGGTGTGAAACTCGACAACCAGATTCAAATCGCCCACAACGTTCAGGTCGGTGATCACACCGCCATGGCGGCGTGCGTGGGAATCTCCGGCAGCACGAAGATCGGCAAACATTGCATGCTCGCCGGAGGCGTTGGCCTGGTCGGGCATATCGACATTTGCGACAACGTTTTCATCACCGGGATGACCATGGTGACCCACTCGATCACAGAGCCGGGTGCCTATTCTTCCGGTACGGCGATGCAGCCGGCAGCCGAGTGGCGCAAAAGCGCGGCACGTATACGTCAGCTCGATGACATCGCGCGGCGCTTGCGACAGCTTGAAAAGCAGGCAGGGGAAGTGACCCCTGACGGTAATGCTTCATCAGATGGCTGATACCATTTCCATATCAAGCGTGCGCAGTCGCTAGGCTGCGTTCTTGATTTGCTAGAGGAGTGTGCATCAGTTGCGCGCTCCCAATCTTTACATAGGCTTCCCCCCGAAATGATGGACATCAACGAGATTCGCGAATACCTGCCTCACCGTTACCCGTTCCTGCTGGTGGACCGGGTCGTGGATCTGGATGTGGAAGAGAAGCGCATTCGCGCCTACAAGAATGTCAGCATCAATGAACCGTTCTTCAATGGTCACTTCCCCGCGCATCCAATCATGCCGGGTGTGTTGATCATCGAGGCGATGGCTCAGGCCGCCGGGATCCTTGGTTTCAAAATGCTCGACGTCAAGCCGGCCGATGGCACCCTTTACTACTTCGTTGGCTCCGACAAGCTGCGTTTCCGTCAGCCGGTGTTGCCAGGCGATCAGTTGATTCTCGAAGCCAAGTTCATCAGCTGCAAACGCCAGATCTGGAAGTTCGAGTGCCAGGCATCGGTTGATGGCAAGCCGGTGTGCTCTGCCGAGATCATCTGCGCGGAACGCAAACTATGAGTTTGATTGACCCTCGCGCAATCATCGATCCGAAGGCCGTCCTGGCCGACGGTGTCGAGGTCGGCCCGTGGTCGATCGTCGGCGCAGGTGTTGAAATCGGCGAGGGGACGGTCATCGGGCCACATGTGATTCTCAAGGGACCGACCCGAATTGGTAAGCACAACCGCATCTACCAGTTCTCCTCGGTAGGCGAGGACACGCCGGACTTGAAGTACAAGGGCGAAGAAACCCGCCTGGTGATCGGTGACCACAACGTCATTCGCGAAGGCGTGACCATTCACCGGGGGACTGTTCAGGATCGTTCGGAAACGACCCTGGGTGATCACAACCTGATCATGGCCTACGCACACATCGGTCATGACAGCGTTATCGGCAACCATTGCATCCTGGTCAACAACACCGCGTTGGCAGGCCATGTGCACGTGGATGACTGGGCCATCCTGTCCGGATTTACCCTGGTTCACCAGTATTGCCATATCGGCGCCCACAGCTTTTCCGGCATGGGGACGGCCATCGGCAAGGACGTTCCGGCTTATGTCACGGTATTCGGCAATCCGGCCGAGGCCCGTAGCATGAACTTCGAAGGCATGCGCCGTCGTGGTTTCAGCGAAGATGCCATTCACGCCCTGCGCCGCGCCTACAAGGTGGTTTACCGTCAGGGGCTGACGGTGGAGCAGGCACTCGCGGAACTGGCCGAGCCCTCGACCCAGTTCCCGGAAGTTGCGGTGTTCCGCGATTCCATCCAGTTGTCGACCCGCGGCATCACCCGCTGATCATGGCCAATCTGCGTATTGCGCTGGTGGCGGGTGAGGCTTCCGGCGACATTCTCGGCGCCGGTCTCATGCGCGCGCTCAAGACCCGTAATCCTGCTATCGAGTTCATCGGTGTCGGTGGTCCGCTGATGCAGGCCGAAGGCTTGCAGTCGTACTTTCCGATGGAGCGACTGTCGGTCATGGGCCTGGTGGAGGTACTGGGTCGCCTGCGCGAGTTGCTGGCACGTCGCAAGAAGCTGGTGGCGGACCTGATCGAGGCAAAGCCGGATGTGTTCATCGGTATCGATGCGCCGGACTTCAACCTCAATATCGAGCTCAAGCTGCGTCAGGCCGGGATCAAGACCGTGCATTACGTCAGCCCGTCGGTCTGGGCCTGGCGACAGAAGCGGGTGCTGAAGATTCGCGAGGGTTGCGATCTGATGCTGACGCTATTCCCGTTCGAGGCGAAATTCTACGAAGAGAAAGGTGTGCCGGTGCGTTTTGTCGGGCACTCCCTGGCGGATGCCATCCCGCTCGAAGCCGATCGTGCCGCTGCACGGGCCGAGCTGGGCTTGCCCGACGGGCCGCTGGTGGCGTTGATGCCAGGCAGTCGTGGCGGTGAAGTTGGTCGTCTGGGTGCGCTGTTTCTCGATACTGCGCAGCGTTTGCGGGCCATGCGCCCTGGCGTACGTTTCGTCATGCCTTGCGCCAATGCGGAGCGACGGGCGCAGCTGGAGGAAATGCTGGCCGGTCGCGACCTGCCGCTGACCCTGCTCGACGGCAAATCCCATCTGGCCCTGGCTGCCTGCGACGCCGTGCTGATCGCCTCCGGAACCGCGACGCTGGAAGCGCTGCTGTACAAGCGCCCCATGGTGGTCGCTTATCGCCTGGCACCGCTGACGTTCTGGATTCTCAAGCGCATGGTGAAAAGTCCTTACGTGTCCTTGCCAAACCTGCTGGCCCAGCGTTTGTTGGTGCCCGAGTTGCTGCAGGATGATGCGACAGTCGACGCTTTGGCACAGACCCTGTCACCGCTGATCGAAGATGGGCAGGAACAAACCCGCGGCTTCGACGAAATCCACCGTACCCTGCGTCTGGATGCCTCCAATCAGGCGGCGGAAGCGGTACTGAACCTGATCGGCAAGACACAATGAGTAAAGCGAACATGCAGATGGGGCTGGATTTCACTCTGGTCGCAGAGGTTGAAGAGTTGGTTGCCGGTGTTGATGAAGTCGGTCGTGGCCCGCTCTGCGGCGCCGTTGTCACGGCCGCAGTGATCCTTGACCCGAACCGCCCGATCCTGGGTCTGAACGATTCGAAAAAGCTCACCGAAGCCCGTCGCGAGAAACTCTACGATGAAATCTGCGAAAAAGCCCTGAGCTGGTGCATTGCCCGCGCGGAGGTCGAAGAGATCGATGAACTGAACATTCTGCACGCCACCATGCTGGCGATGCAGCGTGCGGTGACGGGGCTGCACATTCAGCCAAAACTGGCCATGATCGACGGTAACCGTTGCCCGAAACTGCCGATGCGCGCCGAAGCCGTAGTCAAGGGTGATAGCAAGGTTCCGGCCATTGCTGCGGCATCGATTCTGGCGAAGGTCAGTCGCGATCGTGAGATGGCAGCATTCGAACTGATTTACCCCGGTTACGGCATTGGCGGGCACAAAGGCTATCCGACGCCCGTTCATCTGGAAGCGCTCGCGCGATTGGGGCCGACCCCGATTCATCGACGCTCGTTCGCCCCGGTGCGGCAAGCCTTGGAGGCACGAGAAAGCCTCATCGAGAGTGAGTCGCGAGGCTGATTTTTTTTAGCGAGGCCCGGTACAATCCGGGCCTTGTTGTTTTTCATGTTCACAGACAGGATCACTATGCCGGCTTCATTCGTTCACCTACGCCTGCACACTGAATACTCCCTGGTCGACGGTCTGGTGCGGATCAAACCGCTGGTCAAGACCCTGGTCGGCATGAACATGCCTGCCGTTGCGGTGACCGACCAGAACAACATGTGTTCCCTGGTCAAATTCTATAAAAACGCCATGGGTGCCGGGATCAAGCCGATCTGCGGCGCCGACCTGTGGCTGTCGAACAAGGATCCGGACGCCCCGCTGAGCAAGATCAGCCTGCTGGTGATGAATCCCCTGGGCTATCGCAATCTGACCGAGCTGATCTCCCGCGGTTATATCGACGGCCAGCGCAATGGGCTGGTGATTGTCGAGCGTGAGTGGGTGGCTGAAGCCAACGAAGGCTTGATCATGCTGTCGGCGGCGAAGGAGGGCGAGATCGGTCAGGCATTGCTCAGCGGTAATCCTGGTGAGGCCGAAACGCTGGCGCGTGAGTGGATGGCGGTGTTTGCGGACCGTTTCTATCTGGAAATCCAGCGCACCAACCGTCCCAACGATGAAGAGCAACTGCACGGCGCGGTGGCGCTGGCCGACAAACTCGGCGCACCGCTGGTCGCGACCAACGATGTGCGGTTTATCAAGCAAGGCGATTTCGAAGCCCATGAAACTCGCGTGTGCATCGGCGAAGGCCGTGCCCTGGACGATCCGCGGCGTTCGAAGAATTACAGCGATCAGCAATACCTCAAAAGCGCCGAGGAAATGGCCGAGCTGTTCAGCGACATTCCCGATGCGCTGGAAAATACCGTCGAGATTGCCAAGCGTTGCAACATCGATGTGAAGCTGGGCAAGCACTTTTTGCCGGACTTTCCGACGCCCAACGGCATGGGGATTGACGATTACCTGCGCCATGTTTCCCATGAAGGCCTGGAAGAGCGTCTGGCGGTGTTGTGGCCAAAGGACACCACGCCAAATTACGAAGAAAAGCGTCAGGTCTACCTCGACCGTCTGAAATTCGAGCTGGATATCATCATCCAGATGGGGTTCCCCGGTTACTTCCTGATCGTTATGGACTTCATCAAGTGGGCCAAGAATAACGGCGTGCCGGTTGGTCCCGGCCGTGGATCGGGTGCCGGTTCGCTGGTGGCCTATGTGTTGAAGATCACCGACCTTGACCCGTTGGCCTATGACCTGCTGTTCGAACGTTTCCTCAACCCGGAACGGGTTTCGATGCCCGACTTCGACGTCGACTTCTGCATGGACGGTCGCGACCGGGTGATCGAGTACGTGGCCGACGCCTACGGCCGTAACGCGGTGAGTCAGATCATTACCTTCGGCACCATGGCCGCCAAGGCGGTGGTGCGCGACGTGGCGCGGGTACAGGGCAAGTCCTACGGCCTGGCCGACCGCCTGTCGAAGATGATTCCTTTCGAAGTCGGCATGACCCTTGAGAAAGCCTACGAGCAGGAAGAAATCCTGCGCGACTTCCTCAAGGTCGACGAGGACGCCAAGGAAATCTGGGACATGGCGCTCAAGCTCGAGGGCGTCTGCCGTGGTACCGGCAAACACGCCGGTGGTGTGGTGATTGCACCGACCAAGCTCACCGACTTCTCGCCAATCGCCTGTGATGAAGAGGGCGGCGGCCTGGTCACCCAGTTCGACAAGGATGACGTCGAGGCGGCCGGTCTGGTGAAGTTCGACTTCCTCGGCCTTCGGACCCTGACGATCATCAAGTGGGCGATGGAAACCATCAACCGCGAGCAGGCCAAGCAAGGCCTGGGTGATCTGAACATCGACTTCATCCCGCTCGATGACAAGAAAACCTACGAACTGCTGCAGAAAGCCGAAACCACGGCGGTGTTCCAGCTTGAATCGCGCGGCATGAAGGAGTTGATCAAGAAGCTCAAGCCCGACTGCCTGGAAGACCTTATCGCACTGGTGGCACTGTTCCGTCCCGGCCCGCTGCAATCGGGCATGGTGGACGACTTCATCAACCGCAAGCACGGTCGCGCCGAACTGGCGTACCCGCACCCGGACTACCAGTACGAAGGCCTCAAGCCTGTATTGGCACCGACCTACGGCATCATCCTGTATCAGGAACAGGTGATGCAGATCGCCCAGGTCATGGCCGGCTATACCCTGGGTGGCGCGGACATGCTGCGTCGAGCCATGGGTAAGAAAAAACCCGAGGAAATGGCCAAGCAGCGCGGCGGTTTCATCGAAGGCTGCGCCAGCAACAACATTGATGGGGACTTGGCCGGCAACATCTTTGACCTGGTGGAAAAATTCGCCGGTTACGGCTTCAACAAGTCGCACTCCGCGGCCTATGGCCTGGTGTCCTACCAGACCGCCTGGCTCAAGACCCACCACCCGGCGCCGTTCATGGCCGCGGTGCTGTCGGCGGATATGCACAACACCGACAAGGTCGTGACCCTGATCGAGGAAGTGCGCAGCATGAAGCTGCGCCTCGATGCGCCAGATGTGAACACCTCCGACTTCAAGTTCACGGTCAACAACGATGGTCGTATCGTCTACGGCCTGGGGGCGATCAAGGGTGTGGGCGAGGGGCCGGTCGAGGCCATTGTCGAAGCCCGTGCCGATGGCCCGTTCAAGGATCTGTTCGATTTCTGCGAGCGTGTCGACCTCAAACGCATCAACAAACGAACCCTCGACGCTCTGGTGCGCAGTGGTGCGCTGGACCGTCTGGGGCCGTACTTCCATGACGAAATCAAGGCTTATCAGGCCAACATCGACCGCAATCGCGCGGTGTTGCTGACGGCGATGGAAGAGGCGATCAAGGCGGCCGAACAGACTGCGCGCACCGCAGACAGTGGTCACGCCGACCTGTTCGGTGGCCTGTTCGTCGAAGAAGACTCCGACGTCTATGCCAATCATCGCAAGGCCCGGGAGTTGACTCTCAAGGAACGGCTCAAGGGTGAGAAAGACACGCTGGGTCTGTACCTGACCGGGCACCCGATCGACGAGTACGAAGGTGAAATCCGACGTTTCGCACGCCAGCGCATCATCGATCTGAAACCTGCCCGTGATACCCAGACGGTTGCCGGCATGATCATCGCCTTGCGGGTGATGAAGAACAAAAAGGGCGACAAGATGGGGTTCATTACGCTGGACGACCGCTCGGGGCGTATCGAAGCGTCGCTGTTTGCCGATGCATTCCATTCGGCGCAGGCCCTGTTGCAAACCGATGCGATGGTGGTGGTCGAAGGCGAAGTCAGCAACGACGATTTTTCCGGTGGCCTGCGGTTGCGGGTCAAGCGGGTGATGAGCATGGAGGATGCGCGCACCAATCTTGCCGAGAGTCTGCGTCTGAAGGTTCAGACCCAGGATCTCAAGGGTGATCAGCTACGCTGGCTGGGCGACTTGTTCAAGCGTCACCGGGGTGCATGCCCGATCACCATGGAGTACACCAGCCCCGATGCGAAAGCCTTGCTGCAGTTCGGCGAAGGCTGGCGAATCGATCCGGCGGATGCGTTGATTCAAGCCCTGCGTGACCAGTTCGGGCGAGACAACGTCTTCCTCCAATACCGTTAACGGTCAGTGCTATCAGTTTGCCCTGACCCAAGACCGAATTTTTAATCTCGACCTGAACGCGCCTCTCCCTTAAGGTAAGGCGCGAATAGACAACCGGCCGGCCCAAGCTCTCTTGGACGTCGACCCAAGACGGACGCCTATGAACCCGAATTTTCTTGATTTCGAACAGCCGATCGCCGACCTGCAAGCCAAGATCGAAGAGTTGCGCTTGGTCGGTAATGACAATTCGCTGAATATCGGCGATGAGATCTCCCGCCTGCAGGACAAAAGCAGCACACTGACCGAAGACATCTTCGGCAAGCTGACCAGCTGGCAGATCGCGCGCCTGGCTCGCCATCCGCGCCGTCCCTACACCCTGGACTACATCGAACACATCTTCACCGAGTTCGATGAGTTGCACGGTGACCGTCACTTCTCCGATGACGCCGCCATTGTGGGCGGTATCGCGCGTCTGGAAGACCAGCCAGTGATGGTCATCGGTCACCAGAAGGGCCGCGAAGTGCGCGAAAAGGTTCGCCGCAACTTCGGTATGCCGCGTCCGGAAGGCTACCGCAAGGCTTGCCGCCTGATGGAGATGGCCGAACGCTTCAAAATGCCGATCCTGACATTCATCGACACCCCGGGTGCTTACCCGGGTATCGACGCTGAAGAGCGTAACCAGAGCGAGGCGATCGCCTGGAACCTGCGCGTAATGGCTCGCCTGAAAACCCCGATCATCGCCACCGTGATCGGTGAAGGTGGTTCCGGCGGTGCGTTGGCGATCGGTGTCTGCGATCAGTTGAACATGCTGCAGTACTCGACCTACTCGGTTATCTCGCCCGAAGGTTGCGCTTCGATTCTGTGGAAAACCGCGGAAAAGGCGCCGGATGCCGCGGAAGCCATGGGTATCACCGCCGAACGCCTCAAAGGCCTGGGCATCGTGGACAAGGTGATTAACGAGCCTCTGGGTGGTGCACACCGTGATCCAGCGGCTGCGGCGGCTTCGATCCGTGCCGAACTGAGTTCGCAACTGGCGATGCTCAAGAAGTTCGATCACAAGACGCTGCTGGACCGTCGTTATGAGCGCCTGATGAGCTACGGTCTCTAATCAGGCCTCGCTGTACCCCATGTGGGAGCGGGCTTGCTCGCGAAAGCGGTATAACAGTCAGCATGTATGTTGAATGTTAATCCGCTTTCGCGAGCAAGCCCGCTCCCACATTTGATTTGTGCGAAGTGATCGATATGAGTCAGCCATCGCTTGATCTTCCTGCCAGACTACTGCTGCAACTGACGCCATGGCGCAACGCCAAAACCTGGCGCATCGCCTTCTCCGGTGGTCTCGACTCCACCGTCCTGCTGCACCTTCTGGCGCAACTGCGCAAAACCGAATCCCTGCCAGCGTTGAGCGCTCTCCATATACACCATGGCCTTCAGGCTGCGGCAGAGGCGTGGCCGCAACACTGTCAGTCGGTCTGTGACGCGCTGGGCGTGCAGTTACAGGTCGTTCGCGTTCAGGTTCAATCGGGTGCCAGTATCGAGCAAGCGGCCCGGGATGCGCGGTATGCCGCTTTTGTTGAGGCCACTCAAGCCGATGAACTGCTGCTGACCGCCCAGCACCGTGACGATCAGGCAGAAACCCTGCTGTTTCGACTGTTGCGTGGCGCCGGTGTGCGAGGGTTGTGTGGCATGCCACGTCAGCGTCCGCTGGGGCGGGGGCATCTGGTGCGGCCGCTTCTCGATATTCCCCGGGCCGAACTGGAGGCTTATGCCAGCGAGCACCGGTTGCACTGGATCGAAGATCCGACCAATCAGGACCGCCAATTCTCGCGCAATTACCTGAGGCATCAGGTGTTTCCCGTATTGGCGTCGCGCTGGCCGCAAGCAGCGGCGACCATGTCTCGCAGCGCGGAGCACTTGAATGAAGCGCAAGGGCTGCTGGATGAGCTGGCAGAGATCGACCTGAGTCAGGCGCTCAATGCCAGTGAGTTCGATTGGCTGGGTTTGCCATCCCTGGAGCTGGCACCACTGGCAAAACTCTCCGAAGCACGTCAGCGCAATGCCCTCAGTCACTGGCTCGCACCACTTACACGAATGCCCCATAGCGACCATTGGTCGGGTTGGGAGAATTTGCGCGACGCCACCGGCGATGCTCGGCCGATCTGGCGTCTGGCGGATGGAGAACTGCATCGGGCGGGCGGGCGGATCTGGTGGCTGTCGGGTATCTGGTTGCAAGCAGCGCCCGCAGTGGGAGAGTGGTCCAACCCTTCATTGCCGCTGGCGTTGCCCGGCAATGGTGTGCTCATGCTCACTGGGCAAATCCCCGATGGGCCTTTACAGATCCGCTATCGTGAAGGGGGGGAGGTGATGGATGTTCAGGGGCGCGGACATCGCGACCTCAAGCGGTTGCTCAATGAAAGCGGGGTCCCGCTGTTCGCGCGCGGCAGATTGCCGCTGCTGTTTGCAGGCGGGCAATTGCTGGCAGTAGCCAATATTGCAGGGCTCAATGAAGGGCCATCGGGCTGCTGGAATTTGCACTGGCAGCCCAGGGACGAAGATCAAGGTTTGAGATGAAAGGGGCATTCCGGTAGACTACGCTCCCTTCTTGATACAACTTCTGTGGATTCGCCTGAATTGCAGGAGTTGCCGATTACCA
>DATMUG010000223.1:0-5309 GCA_035563915.1 Pseudomonas sp.
CCGCTGGGCATTGAAGTGGTGGTCGGCGACGAACGTGAACTGACCGACGTGACGCCATTCTTCGGCGCACTGCTGCAATACCCGGCGAGCAACGGTGATGTGTTCGATTACCGCGAGCTGACCGAGCGCTTCCACACCGCCAATGCCCTCGTTGCAGTGGCCGCCGACCTGCTGGCCCTGACCGTGTTGACCGCACCGGGCGAATTCGGCGCCGATGTGGCCATCGGCAGTGCACAGCGCTTCGGCGTGCCGCTGGGCTTCGGCGGCCCGCACGCCGCGTACTTCTCCACCAAAGACGCGTTCAAGCGCGACATGCCGGGCCGCCTGGTCGGTGTGTCCGTGGACCGTTTCGGCAAGCCGGCCCTGCGCCTGGCCATGCAGACCCGCGAGCAGCACATCCGCCGCGAGAAGGCCACGTCCAACATCTGCACCGCGCAGGTGCTGCTGGCCAACATCGCCAGCATGTACGCCGTGTACCACGGTCCCAAAGGCCTGGCGCAGATTGCCAACCGCGTTCATCACCTGACTGCGATCCTGGCCCAGGGCCTGAGCAACCTCGGCCTGCAGGTTGAACAAGTCAGCTTCTTCGACACCCTGACCGTGAACACCGGCGCGAACACCGCCGCCCTGCACGACAAGGCGCATGCGCAACAGATCAACCTGCGTGTGGTCGACGCTGAACGTCTGGGCCTGTCCCTGGACGAAACCAGCACCCAGGCCGACGTAGAAACCCTGTGGAGCCTGTTGGCCGAAGGCAAGGCGCTGCCTGACTTCGCTACCCTCGCCGCCTCGGTGCAAGGCACTATTCCGGCTGCGCTGGTTCGTCAGTCGCCGATCCTCAGCCATCCCGTGTTCAACCGTTATCACTCCGAAACCGAGCTGATGCGCTACCTGCGCAAACTGGCGGACAAGGACCTGGCGCTGGACCGCACCATGATCCCGCTGGGCTCGTGCACCATGAAACTCAACGCCGCCAGCGAAATGATCCCGGTGACCTGGGCCGAATTCGGCGCCCTGCACCCTTTCGCCCCGGCCGAACAAAGCGCTGGTTACCAACAGCTGACCGACGAGCTGGAGGCGATGCTCTGCGCCGCCACCGGTTATGACTCGATCTCCTTGCAACCGAACGCCGGCTCGCAAGGTGAATACGCCGGCCTGCTGGCGATCCGCGCCTATCACCAGAGCCGTGGCGAAGACCGTCGCGACATCTGCCTGATCCCGTCGTCGGCTCACGGCACCAACCCGGCCACCGCACAAATGGCTGGCATGCGCGTGGTGGTGACCGCGTGCGATGCCCGTGGCAACGTCGACATCGAAGACCTGCGCGCCAAGGCCATCGAGCACCGCGAACACCTCGCCGCGCTGATGATCACCTACCCGTCGACCCACGGTGTGTTCGAAGAAGGCATCCGTGAAATCTGCGGCATCATTCATGACAACGGCGGCCAGGTGTACATCGACGGCGCCAACATGAATGCCATGGTCGGCCTGTGCGCCCCGGGCAAGTTCGGCGGCGACGTGTCGCACTTGAACCTGCACAAGACCTTCTGCATTCCCCACGGCGGTGGCGGCCCGGGCGTCGGCCCGATTGGTGTGAAATCGCACCTGGCGCCATTCCTGCCGGGCCACGCGCAAATGGAGCGCAAGGAAGGCGCGGTCTGCGCCGCACCGTTCGGCAGCGCGAGCATTCTGCCGATCACCTGGATGTACATCCGCATGATGGGTGGTGCTGGCCTGAAACGCGCTTCGCAGCTGGCGATCCTCAACGCCAACTACATCTCCCGTCGCCTGGAAGAGCACTACCCGGTGCTGTACACCGGCAGCAATGGCCTGGTGGCGCACGAGTGCATCCTCGACCTGCGTCCGCTCAAAGACAGCAGCGGCATCAGCGTGGATGACGTGGCCAAGCGCCTGATCGACTTCGGCTTCCACGCTCCAACCATGTCGTTCCCGGTCGCCGGCACGCTGATGATCGAGCCGACCGAAAGCGAATCCAAGGAAGAGCTGGACCGCTTCTGCGACGCGATGATCCGCATCCGCGAAGAAATCCGCGCGGTGGAAAACGGCACCCTGGACAAGGACGACAACCCACTGAAAAACGCCCCGCACACCGCGGCGGAACTGGTGGGCGAGTGGTCGCATCCGTACAGCCGCGAGCAGGCGGTGTACCCGGTTGCTTCGCTGATCGAAGGCAAGTACTGGCCGCCGGTCGGTCGCGTCGACAACGTGTTTGGCGATCGCAACCTGGTTTGCGCTTGCCCGTCGATCGAAAGCTACGCTTAAACCTGTGAGGGGCGGCTGAAGCCGCCCCACTTTCACCAACACCACAAAATCCTGTGGGAGCTGGCTTGCCAGCGATGAGGGTGAGTCGGTCTCCATTTCTGTTGCCTGACACACCGCCATCGCTGGCAAGCCAGCTCCCACAGGGGTTGCACCCAGTCTCACATTCCGATAATTCCCATAACAAGAAACCGGAGAACAACCATGTCGCTTAGCGTGTTCGACCTGTTCAAGATTGGTATCGGCCCCTCCAGCTCCCACACCGTCGGCCCGATGCGCGCAGCCGCGCGCTTCGTCGAAGGCTTGCGCCGGGAAAACCTGCTGATGGCGACCACTTGCGTCAAAGTCGAGCTCTACGGCTCGCTCGGCGCGACCGGCAAGGGCCACGGTAGCGACAAGGCCGTGCTGCTCGGTCTGGAAGGCGAACACCCGGACACCGTGGACACCGAAACCGTCGCCGCCCGTCTGCAAGACATTCGCGGCAGCGGGCGCTTGAACCTGCTCGGCGAACACAGCATCGCGTTCAACGAGAAAGAACACCTGGCGATGATTCGAAAACCGTTGGCCTATCACCCCAACGGCATGATTTTTCGCGCCTTCGACGCAGCGGGTCTGCAAATCCGCAGTCGCGAGTATTACTCGGTGGGCGGCGGTTTTGTCGTCGATGAGGATGCCGCCGGCGCCGATCGCATCGTTGAAGATGCCACTCCCCTGACCTTCCCCTTTAAAAGCGCCAAGGACCTGCTCGGTCACTGCGCCACCTACGGCCTGTCCATCAGCCAGGTGATGCTGACCAACGAAAGTGCCTGGCGCCCGGAAGCGGAAACCCGTGCCGGCCTGCTGAAGATCTGGCAGGTCATGCAGGATTGTGTCGCCGCCGGTTGCCGTAACGAAGGCATCCTGCCCGGCGGCTTGAAGGTCAAACGCCGGGCGACCGCGCTGTACCAACAATTGTGCAAGAACCCCGAGTCGTCCCTGCGCGATCCGCTGTCGGTGCTGGACTGGGTCAACCTGTACGCCCTGGCGGTCAACGAAGAAAACGCCAATGGCGGGCGTGTCGTCACCGCACCCACCAACGGTGCAGCCGGGATCATCCCGGCGGTTCTGCATTACTACATGCGCTTCATTCCCACGGCGAACGAGGACGGGGTGGTGCGCTTTCTGCTGACCGCCGCGGCCATCGGCATTCTGTACAAGGAAAATGCCTCGATCTCCGGTGCCGAAGTCGGCTGCCAGGGCGAGGTCGGGGTCGCCTGCTCCATGGCGGCCGGAGCTTTGTGCGAAGTGCTCGGCGGCACGGTCCAGCAAGTGGAAAACGCCGCGGAAATCGGCATGGAACACAACCTCGGACTGACCTGCGACCCGATTGGCGGGCTGGTGCAAGTGCCTTGCATCGAGCGCAACGCCATGGGCTCGGTCAAGGCCATCAATGCGGTACGCATGGCCATGCGTGGCGACGGGCACCACTTCGTCTCTCTCGACAAGGTCATCCGCACCATGCGCCAGACCGGCGCCGACATGAAAAGCAAATACAAGGAAACCGCCCGTGGCGGTTTGGCGGTCAACATTATCGAGTGCTGATGTGCGCTCATCTGCATCTGCAAACTTTTTCAGGAGCTGAATATGTCCACCGAACAACTGTTGAAAACCCCATTGCACGCGCTGCACATCGAACTGGGCGCACGCATGGTGCCGTTCGCCGGCTATGACATGCCCGTGCAATATCCGCTGGGCGTGATGAAGGAACACCAGCACACCCGCGATCAGGCAGGGTTGTTCGACGTTTCGCACATGGGCCAGATCCGCCTGACCGGCGCCAACGCCGCCCAGGCCCTGGAAACCCTGGTGCCGGTGGACATCATTGACTTGCCCGTCGGCATGCAGCGCTACGCGATGTTCACCAACGAAACCGGTGGCATCCTCGACGACCTGATGGTCGCCAATCTTGGCAACGATGAGCTGTTCCTGGTGGTCAACGCCGCCTGCAAGGATCAGGACCTGGCGCATCTGCAACAGCACATTGGCGAACAGTGCAAGATCGAGCCGTTGTTTGAAGAGCGTGCCTTGCTGGCCCTGCAAGGTCCGGCAGCAGTCACTGTATTGGCGCGACTGGCACCCGAAGTGGCAAAAATGACCTTCATGCAGTTCGCCCGGGTATCGCTGCTGGGTGTTGACTGTTTTGTCAGCCGCTCGGGGTACACCGGTGAAGACGGTTTCGAAATTTCCGTACCGGCCGCCAACGCCGAAGCCCTCGCCCGCGCCTTGCTGGCTGAGTCGGAAGTGGAAGCCATTGGCCTGGGCGCTCGCGACTCCCTGCGCCTGGAAGCGGGCCTGTGCCTGTACGGCCACGACATGAACACCGACACCACGCCGATCGAAGCCAGCCTGCTGTGGGCCATCTCCAAGCCACGTCGTGCCGATGGGGCGCGGGCCGGCGGCTTCCCGGGCGCTGAACATGTATTTGTCCAGCAGCAAAACGGTGTCAGCCGCAAGCGTGTCGGACTGCTGCCGCAGGAACGCACGCCAGTGCGCGAAGGCGCAGAGATCGTCAACGAAGCGGGCGAGATCATCGGCACTGTCTGCAGCGGCGGTTTCGGGCCGACCCTGGGCGGTCCTTTGGCGATGGGTTATCTCGACAGCGCTTATATCGCTATCGATACATTGGTATGGGCGATTGTTCGTGGGAAAAAGGTTCCTTTGCTTGTAAGCAAAATGCCATTTGTTCCACAACGCTACTATCGCGGCTGATTGACTGTTTCTATAAGTAACGCGATTGCGTTATGCGTGCACTAATGTGTAACGCAATCGCCATAAAATAGTGCATCAGTTTTACGTCAGCTTCGAATATGAACTTTGCTTATAACGATCGAAAACATTTGAACAAGCGTAAAGAATAAGAACCCGTAATTTTCCACAAACTGCCAGCAAGCCGAGGAAATCCGGGGCTTCGCAGGGGCTTGTTTTTTCTCCCGTAGTTGGCGTAGAGTTTGTCCACTGTGTTTGCATGGGTCAGCTTGGAATCGTGACCT
>DATMUG010000224.1:0-1954 GCA_035563915.1 Pseudomonas sp.
CGGTCGGAGCCATCGGCGGCGACGGTGTTGCCTTGCAGGCGGTCAGAACCATCGGCAGCAATGCGATTTTCAATCAGGCGGTCAGAACCACCTTCAGCCACGCGGCTTTCGATCAGACGATCCGAGCCGCCTTCAGCGACTACAGGTTGAGCAGAAGTAGCGGCGAAAGCGTTCACTGCGAAAACCGAGAAAGCGATGCTGAGGAGGGTCTGGCGTTTCATGATCGTGTGCTCCGGGTGTTTTGGGTTGGTATGGAGCAGATGTTACGCCGCAGGATTTTTAAGAGAACTTGATTGACGTGATGGCGGACATCGACGGGATTGATAGAGCTGGCGGCTTGTCTATGGTGCGCCTGATGATGCAATCGTCGGACGGCCACGGCGTTATCGGTGGCGGCTTCTACACTGGATAGCTGGCGAGCCATCGCAAGGAGAGGTGTATGTATCAGCTCTACGGTTACCAAAACTCCGGCGCCGCAGCGATCGAGGCGGCGCTGGTACTGTGCAAGGTTGCCTTTCGCTTCATTGATGTTGAATCGTCCGCCGAAGCCGCCCTGGAGCTCAGCCAGCTCAACCCGCTCAAGCAGATCCCCACCCTGCGCTTGCCGGATGGCAGCATCCTGACCGAGAGCGCCGCCATCCTGATTCACCTGGGGCTGGCGTTTCCAGCTTCGAAGTTGCTGCCAGACAACCCGGTCGACCGCGACCAGGCCATACGCGGCATGGTCTATATCGTCACCAATGCCTATGCCGCCATCGGTGTCATCGACTACCCGGAACGCTGGCTGGCGAACGCGGACGAGGCCTCGCGGCAAAACCTGATCGCTGGCAGCCGCGCGCGCTTGCATCGCAGTTGGGAGGTTTTTGCCGATGAGTTTTCGGCGGAGCTGTATCTGGATGACGACACACCGGGTGCGCTGGACGTGCTGGCGGCAGTGATCTCGCGGTGGGCGGGGAGCCGGGAGCATTTGCGCCGCACAAGGCCGGGTTTTTTTGCCTGGCTGGAACGCATCGACCGTCATCCGACACTGGCGCCGGTCTTTGAACGGCATTGGCCTGCCTGAGCCCCATAATTCAAATGTGGGGGCAACTGGCTTAACCCGACCTTTGTGGCGAGGGAGCTTGCTCCCGCTCGGCTGCACAGCAGCCGCAAATCCATTCAACGCGGTATGCCTGCCCATACCGCATCGCCTGATATCGGGGCCGCTTCGCAGCCCAGCGCGAGCAAGCTCGCTCGTCACAGGAGTCCGTACCCAGTCACAAACTTTGGGTACCGCACAGATCAAATGTAGGAGTGTCGGAATTATTCCCCGCGAATGTACTGCTCCAACTGGTGAATCAGCGCGGCTTGTTCGGCAAGGGCTTCCTTGACCAGGTCGCCGATGGACAGCAGGCCGATCAATTTGCCGTTTTCCACCACCGGCAAGTGACGCAGGCGTTTGTCGGACATGATGCCCAGGCAGGTGTCGACGGTCTGGTGCGTGTCCACGGTAATCACCGGCGAGACCATGATGTCGCGAACGGGCGTGCCCACCGACGAGCGCCCGTGCAGCACCAGTTTGCGCGCGTAGTCCCGTTCACTGATGATGCCCAGCACCTGGTCATCCTTCACCACCAGCAGGGCGCCGACGTTCTTCTCGGCCATCTTCATCAGCGCTTCGAGCACCATGTGATCGGGATCGATCAGGTGCACGGTCTGGTTCTTCTGATCTTTCATCTTGAGCAGCTGCGCGACGGTTTTCATGGCGGTTTCCCGGGAGGTTTGTCGTTGTTCCTGAAGAATCGTAGACCCGGGCGCTCAGGGCAAGGGCGAAAGCGGCAGATAACGCACAAAAAACGTCATTGGGCGGTTTTTTCCGCCACGAATCTCTCCTGTCTACTCGAACTGTGGCGAGGGAGCTTGCTCCCGCTGGCCTGCGCAGCAGGCCCAATACAGGCTGATGCGCTATTCCAAT
>DATMUG010000225.1:0-11303 GCA_035563915.1 Pseudomonas sp.
AAGGCAGTGTGTCAGTCGATGTAAATGTTGACTGACACACCGCCTTCGCGAGCAAGCCCGCTCCCACAGTGTTTTTTGGTGCTTTTACAAGAATTGCTCAGCGTAGTGGCAAGCCACCTGGCGGGTGTCGAGCTGGCGCAAGGCCGGCTCTTCGCTGCTGCAACGCTCGGTCGCGTACGGGCAGCGCTTGTGGAAGGCGCAGCCCGGTGGCGGGTTCAGCGGGTTGGGCAACTCGCCGACGATCTTGATTTTCGGCTTGGACGGATCCGGGTGGATGGTCGGTGTCGCCGACAGCAATGCCTGGGTGTAGGGGTGCAGAGGACGGGCATAGATGTCTTCCTTCGGACCGATTTCCACCGGGCGACCGAGGTACATCACCATCACGTCATCGGCCACGTGTTGCACCACGGCAAGGTTGTGGGAGATGAACACGTAACCGGTGTTGAACTCCTGCTGCATGTCCATGAACAGGTTCAGCACTTGCGCCTGGATCGACACGTCCAGTGCCGAGGTCGGTTCGTCCGCCACCAGCACTTTCGGTTGCAGCATCATGGCGCGGGCCAAGGCGATCCGCTGGCGCTGACCGCCGGAGAACATGTGCGGATAACGCTGGTAATGCTCAGGACGCAAGCCCACCTGCTTCATCATCGCCTGGACTTTCTCGCGACGTTCGGAGGCGGACAGGTTGGTGTTGATCAGCAGCGGTTCGGCCAGCTGATCACCGATTTTCTGCCGTGGGTTGAGCGAGGCGTACGGGCTCTGGAACACCATCTGCACGTCTTTGCGCAGTTGCTTGCGCTGGGCCTTGTCGGCGCCGGCCACTTCCTGGCCGGCGATTTTCAGGGAACCCGAAGACGGCTCTTCGATCAGGGTCAGGGCACGGGCCAGGGTGGATTTGCCGCAGCCCGATTCGCCTACCACGGCGAGGGTCTTGCCGGCTTCCAGCTCGAAGGACACGCCATTGAGGGCGCGCACGGTGGCGTGGCCCTTGAACAGGCCACGGGACACTTCGTAGTGACGGGTCAGGTCGCGGGCGGTAAGTACGACGGCCATTACGCCACCTCCTGGTTCAGCGGGTAGAAGCAGCGGGCGAGGCTGTTGCTTTTCGGGTCAAGGGCTGGACGCTGCGTGCGGCAGTTGTCCTGCACGTAAGGGCAGCGCGGGGACAGCAGGCAGCCCTGTGGACGGTCGTAACGGCCCGGCACGATGCCTGGCAGGGTCGACAGGCGCGAGGCGCCCAGGCTGTGTTCCGGAATCGCCTTGAGCAGCGCTTCGCTGTACGGGTGCGCCGGGATGTCGAACAGTTGTGGAACCTGGCCGACTTCCACCGCTTGACCGGCATACATCACGCACACGCGCTGGGCGGTTTCGGCCACGACGGCAAGGTCGTGGGTGATCAGCACCAGGCCCATGTTCTGCTCTTTCTGCAGGGCCAGCAGCAGGTCCATGATCTGCGCCTGGATGGTCACGTCCAGTGCGGTGGTCGGTTCGTCGGCGATCAGCAGTTTCGGTTCGCCGGCAATCGCCATGGCGATCGCAACACGCTGGCTCATACCGCCAGACAGTTGATGTGGGTAGGCGTCCATACGGCTGGCCGCCCCCGGGATTTCAACTTTCTGCAGCAGTTCGATGGCGCGCTGGCGAGCGGCCTTGCCGGACAGTTTCAGGTGCAGGCGCAGCACTTCTTCGATCTGGAAGCCTACGGTGTAGCTCGGGTTCAGCGCGGTCATCGGGTCCTGGAACACCATGGCCAGGTCTTTACCGACGATCTGCCGACGCTGGCGATTGCTCAGCTTGAGCATGTCCTTGCCGTCAAAGCTGAGCGAGTCGGCGGTGACGATGCCGGGATGCTCGATCAGGCCCATCAGCGCCATCATGGTCACGGACTTGCCGGAACCGGACTCGCCAACGATGGCCAGTACTTCGCCCTTGTCTACCTTCAGGTCGAGGCCGTCGACCACTGGGGTGGCGTTCTTGTCGCCGAAGCGAACGTTGAGATTCTTGATTTCTAGCAGTGACATGGGAATCTCCTCAGGCGGCGTTCTTGAGTTTCGGGTCCAGCGCGTCGCGCAGGCCGTCACCCATCAAGTTGATTGCCAGCACGCTGAGCAAAATGGTCAAACCAGGCAGACTGACTACCCACCAGGCGCGTTCGATGTAGTCGCGGGCCGAGGCCAGCATGGTGCCCCACTCAGGGGTTGGCGGTTGTACGCCAAGACCGAGGAAGCCCAGGGCGGCGGCATCGAGAATCGCCGAGGAGAAGCTTAAGGTCGCCTGAACGATCAGGGGCGCCATGCAGTTGGGCAGCACGGTCACGAACATCAGGCGCGGCAGGCCGGCACCGGCCAGGCGAGCGGCGGTCACGTAGTCGCGGTTCAGTTCACCCATCACCGCGGCGCGGGTCAGACGAACGTAGGACGGCAAAGACACCACGGCGATGGCGATCACGGTGTTGATCAGGCCTGGGCCGAGGATGGCGACGATCGCCACGGCCAGCAGCAGCGAGGGCAGGGCCAGCATGATGTCCATCAGACGCATGATGGTCGGGCCGATCATTTTCGGGAAGAAGCCGGCGAACAGACCCAGCAGGATCCCCGGAATCAGCGACATCACCACCGACGACAGGCCGATCAGCAGCGACAGGCGCGAGCCCTGGATCAGGCGCGACAGCAAATCGCGGCCCAGTTCATCGGTGCCCAGCAGGAACTGCAATTGCCCGCCTTCCAGCCAGGCTGGCGGGGTCAGCAGGAAGTCGCGGTACTGCTCGCTCGGGTCATGGGGGGCAACCCACGGGGCGAAGATGGCGCAGAAAATCACCAGCAGCATGAACAGCAGGCCGGCGACGGCGCCCTTGTTTTTGGCAAACGCTTGCCAGAATTCCTTGTACGGCGATGGGTACAGCAGGCTTTGATCCGCGGCGGCTGCGGCGGTGGCTACTGAGGAAGTTGGAGTGCTCATGAATATTGACCTCAGCGCTGATGACGGATGCGTGGGTTGGCAAAGCCGTAGAGGATGTCCACTACGAAGTTGACCAGAATCACCAGGCAGGCGATTAACAGGATGCCGTTTTGTACGACTGGATAGTCACGGGCGCCGATGGCTTCGATCAGCCATTTGCCGATGCCCGGCCAGGAGAAGATGGTTTCGGTCAGGACCGCACCGGCCAGCAGGGTACCGACTTGCAGGCCGACCACGGTCAGTACCGGAATCAGCGCGTTGCGCAGGCCATGCACGAATACCACGCGTGCTGGCGACAGGCCTTTGGCCTTGGCGGTACGGATGTAGTCCTCGCGCAGCACTTCGAGCATCGAGGAACGGGTCATCCGCGCGATCACCGCCAGCGGAATGGTGCCCAGGACGATAGCCGGCAGGATCAGGTGGTGCAGGGCATCGGCGAACGCGCCTGGCTCGTCAGCCAGCAGCGTATCGATGAGCATGAAGCCGGTGCGCGGCTCGATGTCGTACAGAAGGTCGATCCGCCCGGATACCGGGGTCCAGCCCAGGGACACCGAGAAGAACATGATCAGGATCAGGCCCCACCAGAAGATCGGCATCGAATAACCCGCCAGGGAGACGCCCATCACCCCGTGGTCGAACAGGGATCCTCGCTTGAGTGCCGCAATCACCCCGGCCAAAAGGCCCAGGATGCCGGCGAACAGCAGCGCGGCCATGGACAGTTCCAGGGTCGCGGGGAATAGGGAAGTGAATTCGGTCCAGACGCTTTCACGGGTACGCAGGGATTCTCCCAGATCGCCGTGGGCCAGTTTGCCGACGTAATCCAGGTACTGGGCGTACAGGGGTTTGTTCAGACCAAGGCGTTCCATTGCCTGTGCGTGCATTTCGGGATCGACCCGACGTTCTCCCATCATGACTTCCACGGGGTCGCCGGGGATCATGCGAATCAACGCGAAAGTCAGCAACGTGATGCCGAAGAACGTGGGGATCAGTAACCCCAGTCGGCGGGCAATAAAACTAAACATCGTGTGGTGTACCTCATCAGCCGGTTAGGCGTGCCCGGCAGGCCTGGGTTCAGGCATGCCGGGAGTTTTCTTATTTACTTCACCTGGGTGGTGGCGAAGTTATTCGTGGTGAGGGGGCTAATGTGATAGCCCTCTACGTTGTTACGCATTGCGGTGAACATTCTAGTGTGTGCCAGGCTGATCCATGGCTGGTCCTGGTTAAAAATAACCTGAGCCTGTTCGTACAACGCTGCACGTTCGGCCGGATCGGTTTTTTCCCGGGCCTGGTCGATCAGGGCCTGGAATTTGTCATTGCACCAGCGTGCGTAGTTTTCGCCGTTCTTGGCCGCTTCGCAACTGAGCATAGGCGTTAGGAAGTTATCGGGGTCGCCGTTATCGCCCGCCCATCCGGCGGAAACCATATCGTGTTCGCCGTTTTTCGCGCGTTTGAGCATTTCGCCCCATTCCATCACGCGGATGTCGATCTTGATGCCGACCTTGGCCAGGTCGGCCTGCATCATTTGTGCGCCAAGCATCGGGTTCGGGTTGGTTGCGCCACCGCCGTTGCGGGTGAACAGGGTGAATACGGTGCCTTCAGGTACGCCGGCTTCCTTGAGCAGGGCGCGGGCCTTGTCCAGGTCGCGGGTCGGGTTCTTCAGGTCGTGGTTGTAGCCCAGCAGGGTGTCCGGGAACGGATTGACTGCCGCGGTCGCATTGCCTTTGCCGAACAGCGCATTGACGGCCGCTTCCTTGTCGAAGGCGATGTCGATGGCTTTACGTACGCGCACGTCACTCAGGTATTTGTGCTGGGTGTTGATCGCGATGTAGGCGACGGTCATTGCGTTCAGTTCGTCGACTTTCAGCTTGTCGTCTTTCTTGATGCTCGGAATATCATCCGGCTTCGGATACAGAGCGACCTGGCACTCGTTGGCCTTGAGCTTTTGCAGGCGCACGTTGTTGTCGGTAGCGATGGCGAAGACCAACGAGTCAGCCGGGGCCTTGCCACGGAAGTAGTCCGGGTTGGCCTTGTAACGAACCTGGGCGTCCTTGTTGTAGCGCTGGAAGACAAACGGACCGGTGCCGATCGGCTTGTTGTTCAGATCGCCAGTCTTGCCGGCCTTGAGCAACTGGTCGGCGTATTCGGCGGAGTAGATCGAGGAGAAGGCCATGGCGATGTCGGCCAGGAATGGCGCCTCGCGGCGGGTCAGGGTGAACTTGACCGTGTTGTCGTCGACTTTCTCGACGCTTTTGAGCAGTTCCTTGAAGCCCATGCTTTCAAAGTACGGGAAGCCCACGCTCGACAGTTTGTGCCATGGATGGTTCGGGTCCAGCTGACGCTGGAAGCTCCAGACCACGTCGTCGGCATTCATGTCGCGGGTCGGCTTGAAGTAGTCGGTGGTGTGAAACTTGACGCCTTTGCGCAGGTGGAACGTGTACGTCAGGCCGTCGGCGCTGATGTCCCAGGATTCGGCCAGGGCCGGAATCACATCAGTGGTGCCGGGCTTGAAGTCCGCCAGGCGATTGAAGATGGTTTCGGCCACCGCATCGGCTGTGACTGCAGTGGTGTACTGGACCATGTCGAAGCCTTCGGGGCTGTTTTCGGTGCAAACCACCAGGGGTTTGGCCGAGACACCCACCGCGACACTTAGCAAGGCGGCCGCGATGGCCGCACGTAGGGGAAGCATTTTCATCAAGAACCCTCTGCAATCGGTTAAAGGATAAAAGCCGAACGGCCGATTCTTCATGGAATCAGCCGTTCAGCCGGTGCATTAAAGAATGTTGAACGGGACGGTGGTCACGAGACGGAACTCGTTGATGCTGCCGTCAGCCTGGTTTTCGCTGGCACGGTGAGCGGTGTAGGTCGCGCGAACAGTGGTGGCCTTGAGCGGGCCGCTCTGTACGGCGTAGGAAGCACCGATGCCGTATTCGTAGTGGTGTTCGCCGTCCATCGCTTTCACGTCGGAGTAGCCGGTGCTGTTGTAGTGAGTACCGTCGATACCCCAGCCGCGAGCCTGGTAGATGTTGAACTTCAGGCCTGGCACGCCGTATTCGGCCATGTTCAGGCCGTAGGCGATCTGGAAGGACTTCTCGTTCGGGCCGTTGAAGTCCGACAGCAGGGAGTTGGCCAGGTAGATGCCGTTGGTTTCATGCAGGTAGTCGAAGTACTCGTTACCGTTCACTTCCTGGTAGGAGAAGGTCAGGGTGTGGGCCTGGTGAGTCAGGCCGAACGACAGCGAGTAGGTGTCGTTATCGATTTCGCCCAGCAGCTTTTTGCCTTCGTCGACGGTCTTGTAGTAGTTCAGGCCGGTGGTCAGGCTCAGGACCGAACTGTCACCCAGCACGTGGCTGGCGCCGAAGTAGTACTGGTTCCACAGGTCTTCTGCCTGGGTGCCCCAGAGGCTGGTGGTCAGGCTGGCGAATGGCTGGTAAGTGATACCGGCAGTGTTCACGTGATCGGTTTCGGCATTGATGTTGCCGTACTCGGAGCGGAACTTGCTCAGGCTTTCTTCGGTACGCGGCGATACGCGGTCGAACGTGGCCAGGTCGAACTGCAGGTTGTTCAACTCTTCGCTGTGGATCGCGACGCCTTCAAAGCTCGAGGGCAGGGCACGGTTGCCGATGACATCGACTTGCGGGCTGCTGAAGTTCATGCGGCCGGCGGTCAGGGTGGTGTTGGAAACACGAGCCTTCACGTTGGCCAGGCCCAGCTTGCTCCACTGGCCTTGGGCGTCGCCGCCTTCCTTGGTCAGGGTACGGTTGTTGCCCGCGCCTGGACGAGTGCCTGGTGCGCCGCCGTTGTTGGAGGCCAGGTTCTCGCGATCACGTTCCAGCGCGATGGCGTTGTAGGCCGCCACTTCAGTGCTGAAACCGACGGTGCCTTCGGTGAAGCCCGAGTTGTACTTGACGATGGTGCCTTGAACCCAGTTGATACGGCGGTCGGTCGGAGTCGATACGCCGTCTTTCCGGTAGGCGAATTTGCCGCCGCGCTTGAGCTGTTCGTTGGCGTACCAGTTGCGGGTCGTGCCGCTGATCGACTGACCTTCAAGGAAGCCAGTGGCTTCGGCCTGGGCGCTTTTCTCATTCACGGTAACCGGGGTGTACGCCTGGCTTTGAGTTTCAGCGTAGGCCGTTGCGGTTACGCTGCTGATGGCCAGGGCCAGTATCGCGGTGCTGCTCAGTTTCATGGGTGAAGCTCCTTACTTTCTTTATTTTTAATGCCGGTCTTATTGAGTGATCCGGCTATTTGCTTTGGAACTTATTGGCGCCTTGCAAACGTTTGCCTGTTGCCGAATTGGCGATTTTCGGCAAGACGCTTGCGTGAGGGCGCAATGCGCCCCCAGCGTTTCAGCTACACGGTTTGGTTATTTTTCGATGCTGACACCCGAGAACACGTTGCGACCGAAGGGGCTGACCTTGAACCCTTCGACTTTGGCGCTTAACGGCTGGTTGACCGTCGAGTGGGCGACTGGCGTGATCGGTACCTGCTGTTTGAGGTACTGCTGCGCCTGTTTATAGAGCTGGGTGCGCTGCTCGCGGTCGGTGACGACCTTGGCTTGCTTGATCAGTTTGTCGTAAGCCGGATCGCACCACATGGAGTAGTTGTTGCCACCAATGGCATCGCAGCTGTAGAGCGTGCCGAGCCAGTTATCCGGATCACCATTGTCACCGGTCCAGCCGATCAGGCTGATATCGTGCTCGCCGTTCTTGGTGCGCTTGATGTATTCGCCCCATTCGTAGCTGACGATCTTCACCTTCAGGCCGATCTTCGCCCAGTCCGCCTGGAGCATCTCGGCCATCAACTTGGCATTGGGGTTGTACGGACGCTGTACGGGCATGGCCCACAGGGTAATTTCGGTGCCTTCCTTCACGCCGGCGGCCTTGAGCAGCTCTTTGGCCTTTTCCGGGTTGTAGGCGGTGTCCTTGATGGTCTCATCGTAGGACCACTGGGTTGGCGGCATGGCGTTGACCGCCAGTTGGCCGGCGCCCTGGTAAACGGCGTTGAGAATGCCTTGCTTGTTCACCGCCATGTCCAGCGCCTGGCGCACTTCGAGCTGATCGAAGGGCTTGTGGCGCACGTTGTAGGCGATATAGCCCAGGTTGAAACCGGGTTTCTCGATCAGTTGCAGTTTTGGATCGTTCTTCAACGCCGTCACGTCGGCAGGGCGTGGGTGCAGGGTGATCTGGCACTCATCGGCCTTGAGTTTCTGTACCCGCACCGAGGCGTCGGTGTTGATGGCGAAAATCAGGTTGTCGAGCTTCACGCGGCTCGGGTCCCAGTACTGCTTATTGCCGGTGTAACGGATGTTGGAGTCTTTCTGGTAGCTCTTGAACACGTACGGCCCGGTGCCGATCGGTTTCTGGTTGATATCGCTCGGCTTGCCCTCGGCCAGCAACTTGTCGGCGTACTCGGCGGAGAGAATGGCGGCGAAACTCATGGCGATGTTCTGGATGAACGCGGCGTCCACGCTGTTGAGCGTCATGACCACGGTCAGCGGCCCGGTCTTTTCGACCTTGGCGATGTTCTTGTTCAGGCTCATACCGTTGAAATACGGGAATTCGGTCGGGTAAGCCTTACGGAAAGGTTGTTGCGGGTCGAGCATCCGATTGAACGTGAACAGCACATCATCGGCATTGAAGTCGCGGGTCGGTGTGAAGTACTTGGTCGTATGAAACTTCACCCCCGGACGCAGGTGAAAGGTGTACTTGAGGCCGTCCTCGGAAATATCCCAGCTGGTTGCCAGGCCAGGTACGACATTGGTCGCGCCCTTTTCGAACTCTGCCAGGCGGTTGTACAGCGGCTCGGCGGCGTCGTTATCGGTCGCGGTCGTGTACTGCGCCGTATCAAAACCGGCGGGACTGCCTTCGGAGCAGAACACCAGGCTGTTATTGGCGGCCTGGCTCATGGAAGTGGCGGCCAGCAGGCCGGTGCCCAGCAATGCGGATAAAACCAAGGTATGGCGCATAACGCTCCCTCTTATTCAGTGTTTTGGCAATGAACCTTCGTCCCGTCCGGGGACGTGGAGGCTTCATTGGTTTCCAGCCATGACGTACAGCAAAAGTAACCGATGACCCACGCATGAGCTGGTCGGGTCCTGACGGTATGAACCGTAGGCTCGGCAGTAAATGCGAAAAGTCCGAAAGACTTGTGGGAAAAGTCAACGCGTCCTAGCGTTCTGCTGTGGGAAGCAGACGATTTAGATGTAGGCGGTTTCCTGCTTTCTCGGTGGATAAAGCAACGGCGACGTCAGAAACGTCGCCGTTGCAATACCTTACTTGCTGACGCTGACGCCGTAGAAGGAGTTCAAGCCAAAGGGGCTGATCTTGAAGTCCTGTACTTCGGCACGCATGGGTTGGAACACCGTCGAGTGAGCGATAGGTGTGTATGGAACAGCATCTTTGAGGACGTGTTGCGCCTGCTTGTACAGTTCGGTGCGCTTGGCCTGGTCCGAAGTGCGCTTGGCTTGCTTGACGAGGTCGTCAAACTTCTTGTCGCACCACTTGGAGAAGTTGTTGCCATCGAGCGAGTCGCAACCGAACAGCACGTTCAGCCAGTTATCGGGGTCACCATTGTCACCGCTCCAGCCAATCAGCATGCCTTGCTGTTCGCCACCCTTGGCGCGCTTGATGTATTCGCCCCATTCGTAGCTCTGGATCTTGACGTTCAGGCCGATCTTCTTCCAGTCGGACTGCAGCATCTCAGCCATCAACTTGGCGTTCGGGTTGTATGGGCGCTGTACAGGCATGGCCCACAGAACGATTTCGGTGCCTTCTTTCACGCCAGCTTCCTTGAGCAGCTCCTTGGCTTTCTCAGGGTCGTACTTGGCATCCTTGATGGTGGTGTCGTAGGACCACTGGGTCGGCGGCATGGCGTTGACGGCCAGTTGGCCGGCGCCCTGATAGACCGATTCGATGATCTGTGGCTTGTTGACCGCCATATCCAGCGCTTGACGCACTTTCAGATCGGCCAGCGGGTTTGCAACAGTTTGACCCTTGAGCTTCGGCATCACGTTGTAGGCGATGTAACCCAGGTTGAAGCCGGCCTGGTCAGGCATCTTCAGGGCCTTGTCTTCACGCAGCGCCTTCAGGTCGGCCGGACGTGGGAACAGGGTGATCTGGCACTCGTTCTTCTTCAGCTTCTGAATACGTACCGACGGGTCGGTGGTGATGGCGAAGATCAGGTTGTCGACCTTCACGTCTTCAGGCTTCCAGTAGTCCTTGTTACCGGTGTAACGGATGTTGGAGTCTTTCTGGTAGCTCTTGAACACGAACGGACCAGTGCCGACCGGCTTCTGGTTGATGTCCGCAGCCTTGCCGTCCTTGAGCAGCTGGGCAGCGTACTCGGCGGACTGGACCGAGGCGAAGCTCATGGCCATGTTCTGGATGAACGCGGCATCAACGTCCTTGAGGGTGAACTTGACAGTCTTGTCGTCGACCTTCTCGATCTTGGTGATGTTGGTGTCCATCCCCATGTCGGTGAAGTACGGGAATTCGGTCGGGTACGCCTTACGGAACGGGTCATCCTTGTTAATCATGCGATTGAAGGTGAACAGCACGTCGTCGGCGTTGAACTCACGAGTCGGCTTGAAATACGGGGTGGTGTGGAACTTGACGCCTTCGCGCAGGTGGAAGGTGTAGGTCAGGCCGTCAGCGGAGACGTCCCAGCTGGTCGCCAGGCCAGGAATAACGGCGGTGCCGCCACGCTCGAACTGAGTCAGGCGGTTGAACATGGTTTCTGCAGAGGCGTCGAAGTCGGTTCCGGTGGTGTATTGACCTGGATCGAAACCGGCCGGGCTCCCTTCGGAGCAGAACACCAGGTTAGTCGCAGCTTGAGCGAACGGTGCACTAGCCAACAGGCTGGCGCCGACTAAAAACGGAATGACCGCTTGTTTGAGCATGGTGGCCTCATGATTTGTTGTCATTTTTTGATTTTGAGGACGACCTCGTGAGTCGTGCCTGCGGATACTTATGCAGGGGCCATACCCAATGCAAGATGCGATGCGTTTATAAGCCTTAAACGGTGGCACGAACGTACCTTAATGTCGCATATGTATAATTTTTGACGCATTTAACCGTTTGCGAGGCGTTTTTGCAGTGCATTTAGTGCACTTTCATGGTGCATTCAGGCCTTGGGTTGCCCGTGGGCGGGGCATGGGTGTTACCTATTTAAACCCGGTCCTGTGGGGTTTGAGTGGGAGTGGTTATTGTTGCACCGTAATTGGTCTTCAACCGTGAGTTGTACCAAGTGCAACTGATGTCGTTTTTTGGGGGTTGCCTGCCCGTCCCGAGATTGAGCATAGATGTTGTTTGCAGAAAAAAAGGCGATCACTGGGGGTGATCGCCTTT
>DATMUG010000226.1:0-1935 GCA_035563915.1 Pseudomonas sp.
TGAAGCCGTGAAACTGGATGAACTGAACTGCTGGCGCATCCGCCACGGTCAGGCCGAAGTGCTGGTGGCCCAGCAAGGCGCGCACATCCTCAGTTATCAAATCGACGGCCAGCCGCCGATCATCTGGCTCAACGACAAGGCTGTGTTCAAGACCGGCAAAAGTATTCGCGCCGGCGTGCCGGTGTGCTGGCCATGGTTCGGCAAGTTCGAACGCAACCCGCAGAGCGTGCAGGCCATGTACACCGGTGAGCAACCGGCACCCGCGCACGGTCTGGTGCGGGCGATGGATTGGGAGCTGGGCGGCATCGAATCAGAGGCTGACGGCGTCAAGGTTGAATTCAGGCTGCCCTACCCCGAAGGTGGCCTGCCGGGCTGGCCGCATCAGGTCGATCTGACCCTGACCCTGCATCTGAGTGATCAGTTGCACATCAGCCTGACCAGCCACAATCGGGGTGTCGAAACCGTCAGCATCAGCCAGGCGCTGCACACTTATTTCGCAGTCAGTGATGTGCGCAACGTGCACGTCGACGGTGTGGCCGGTCTGGATTACATCGAGACGCTGGATGAGTGGAAAACCCACAGCCAGCAAGGTGACCTGCATTTCGCTGGCGAAACCGACCGCATCTACCTCGACGCGCCAGCGCAACTGAGCATCGTCGATCCGACCTGGGAACGACGCATCGTACTGAGCGCCAGCGGCTCACGCACGGCAGTGATCTGGAACCCGTGGATCGACCGCGCGGCAGCGCTGACCGACATGGACAACGATGGCTGGCAGCGCATGCTGTGCATCGAGACGGCGAATGTGATGGATGATGTGGTGAATCTGGTCTCGGGTGCGAGCCATACGATGGGTGTCAGCATCGGCAGTAAACCGTTCTAACCAACACCGCAATATCAATGTGGGTGAAAGCCTTTGTGGTGAGGGGATTTATCCCCGATGGCCTGCGGAGCAGGCCCCTGCCCTTGATTCAAAGCGGGGGTCGCTTCGCAACCCATCGGGGATAAATCCCCTCGCTACAATTGTTCAGATGTTAGAGATCAGACTCCTGCACCACCCGCACTTTGTCAGCTTCCAGCGCATACGCCGCATCGGCCAGGTCATTGCTGACCTTCTCGATCTTCAGCGTGCCGGTCACCCACAGCGGCGTGTAGATGTCATCCAGCTTCAAACCTTTGGGATAACGCACCAGCACCAGTTGATTCGGTGGTGGCGGCGGCACGTGGATGCAGGCGCCCGGATACGGCACGAGGAAGAACAGCGTGCTGCGGCCCTTGGCGTCGGATTCCAGCGGCACTGGGTAGCCACCGATGCGGATGTGCTTGTCGTTCATCGACGCCACGGTCTTGGTCGAATACATCACCGCCGGCAGGCCCTTGGCCTGTTTCATCCCGCCCTTCTCGGTGAAGGTGCCGGTGGCTTCCGGGGAGTTGTGGTCGATTTCGGGCATGGCCTCGAGGGCTTTCTGGTCCGACTTGGGCATCAGTTCCAGCCAGTCGGTTTCCGGCAGTTCGCCGGCGTGGGCCAGACCGCTGCCCAGCAAAAGAAGAGTCAACAGAAGACGGCGCATGGAGGTGCTCGGTAAAAGATGCTCGGATAAAGGAAGGACGTTGAATCGCCGAGCATTCTAGCCCTCCCTGCCGCGTTGGCAGAGAGGACTTGGTCGCTTGGATCAGTTCTTTTTAATCAGGCCGTAGATCACCAGCAGCACGATCGCGCCGACCAGTGCACCGATGAAGCCTGCGCCCTGACCTGCCTGATAGATACCCAGGGCCTGGCCGCCGTAAGTGGCCGCCAGCGAACCGCCGATACCGAGCAGGATGGTCATGATCCAGCCCATGCTGTCATCGCCCGGTTTGAGGAAGCGTGCCAGCAGGCCGACGATCAAGCCGATAAAGATGGTTCCGATAATTCCCATGGCATTTCCCTCTGAC
>DATMUG010000227.1:0-6718 GCA_035563915.1 Pseudomonas sp.
GCTCCTACAGAGCAAACGATGTGGAGTAACTGAAATGTCCGAGTGGACCCTCTTCGAAGTCTTCGTGCGCAGCAAGCACGGCCTGAACCACAAGCACGTCGGCAGCGTGCATGCCGCCGATACCACCATGGCCATCGAGAACGCGCGCGAGCTCTACACCCGTCGCAGCGAAGGCGTGAGCCTGTGGGTGGTGCCATCGGCGCTGATCACCGCTTCGTCCCCCGATGAAAAAGACCCGCTGTTCGATCCATCGGACGACAAGGTTTACCGCCACGCCAGCTTCTACGAGCTGCCGGCCGAAGTCGGGCACATGTGAGATCGACCATGAATAACAAGACCGATCTGATCGAATACCTGCTGCGCCTGGGCGACAGCGCCCTGATCCAGGGCCAGCGCCTGTGCCAGTGGTGCGGCAAGGCCCCGGCACTGGAAGAAGAGCTGGCGCTGATGAACGTCGGCCTCGACCTGGTGGGCCAGGCCCGCAACTGGCTGGACTACGCCGCCGAGCTGCTGGACGACGGTCGCGACGCCGATCACCTGGCGTTCCGCCGCGATGAGCGCGCCTACCGCAACCTGCTGCTGGTGGAACAACCCAACGGCGACTTCGCGGTGACCATGCTCAAGCAGTTCCTGTATGACGCCTGGCACCTGGAAGTACTCAAAGGCCTGAGCCAGTCCAGCGATGAGCGCATCGCCGGGATCGCCGCCAAGGCCGTGAAGGAAGTCACCTATCACCTGCGCCGCTCCGGCGAGTGGGTCGAACGTCTGGGCGACGGCACCGAAGAAAGCCACAAGCGCATGCTCGCGGCCATCCCGGAAGTCTGGCGTTTCACCGTTGAACTGATCGCCGCCGATGACAGCGAACAGCGCCTGTGCGAAGCCGGCATCACCCCGGACATCGCCACCGTCGCCGCCGCGTGGCAAGCCAAGGTCAATGAGATCTTCGCCAGCGCCACCCTGCCCGTCCCTGCCGCGCCAAGCTATTTCTACCTGAATGCGCGCAAGGGCCTGCACACCGAACACCTGGGCATTCTGCTGGCCGAAATGCAGTTCCTGCCACGAGCGTACCCCGATGCAACCTGGTGATCTGATCGCCAGCGACCAAGGCGCCCGGTCGGTACAACCGAGCGACCTGGCGTCCGCCTGGGCGATCCTGTCCGAGGTCATGGACCCGGAAGTGCCGGTGGTCAGCGTGGTGGACCTGGGGATCGTGCGCGATCTGGACTGGCAGGCCGGCCACCTGCACGTGGTGGTCACCCCGACCTACTCCGGCTGCCCGGCCACCGAAGTGATCGAGGGCGATATCCGTCTGGCGCTGGAACAGGCCGGTTTCCAGGCACCCCACCTGGAACGGCGCCTGACCCCGGCCTGGACCACCGACTGGATCACGGACAGCGGCCGCGAGCGCCTGCGCGCCTACGGCATTGCGCCGCCCGAGGGCAGCACCAGCAAACGCAGCCTGCTCGGCGAGAGCCCGGTGATCGCCTGCCCGCAATGCGGCAGCGTGCACACCGAGGTGCTCAGCGAGTTCGGCTCCACCGCGTGCAAGGCGCTGTATCGCTGCGTCGATTGCCGGGAACCGTTCGACTATTTCAAGTGCATCTGAGCGGCATCGACCGTCCAGCTGGAGAACAACAATGAGCAAATTTCACAGCCTGACCATCAAGGATGTGCGCACCGAGACCCGTGACGCGGTGTCCATCGCCTTCGAGATCCCGCAGGACCTGCAAGACAGCTTCCACTTCACCCAGGGCCAGCACCTGGTGGTTCGTACGCAATTGGACGGCGAAGAAGTGCGCCGCTCCTACTCGATCTGCACCGGGGTCAACGACGGTGAACTGCGCGTCGCGGTCAAGCGCGTGGCCGGCGGTCGTTTCTCCGCGTTCGCCAACGAACAGCTCAAGGCCGGGCACACCCTGGAAGTCATGCCCCCTGCTGGGCACTTCAGTGTTGAACTCGATCCGACTCGCCATGGCCAATACCTGGCCGTCGCGGCAGGTAGCGGCATCACGCCGATCCTGTCGATCATCAAGACCACCCTGGAAACCGAGCCTCACAGCCGCGTCACCTTGCTGTACGGCAACCGCTCCAGCTCCGGCGCGCTGTTCCGCGAACAGTTGGAAGACCTGAAAAACCGCTACCTGCAACGCCTGAACCTGATCTTCGTGTTCAGCCGCGAGCAACAAGACGTCGATCTGTACAACGGCCGGATCAACGCCGAAAAATGCGAGCAACTGTTCAGCCGCTGGCTTGACGTCAAAGCCCTCGACGCTGCGTTCATCTGCGGCCCGCAGGAAATGACCGAAACCGTGCGCGACAGCCTCAAAGCCAAGGGCATGGACCCGGCGCGCATTCATTTCGAACTGTTCGCCGTCGCAGGCAGCCAGCAGAAACGCGAAGCCCGCGAGGCTGCCCGGCAAGTGGACTCGGCGATCAGCCAGATCACCGTGATCAGCGACGGCCGCGCCCTGGCCTTCGACCTGCCGCGCAACAGCCAGAGCATCCTCGACGCCGGTAACGCCGTGGGCGCCGAACTGCCCTACTCGTGCAAGGCCGGCGTGTGCTCGACCTGCAAGTGCAAGGTCATCGAAGGCGAAGTGGAAATGGACAGCAACCACGCCCTGGAAGACTACGAAGTCGCCGCCGGCTACGTCCTGTCGTGCCAGGCCTTCCCGATCACCGACAAGGTGGTGCTGGACTTCGATCAGCTCTGATTTGTCGCTATCGCGGGCATACCTCAATCCCCCTGTGGGAGCGGGCTTGCTCGCGAAGGGGCCAGACCAGTCACAGCAACTCTCAGGCAGGAGACATTTCCTGCGCCACGCCAAGAAACGCCGCCGGCAACCGTGCGTTTTTTCGCTCCTTGAGGCAGTACAGGTACTCCGGCAACAACGGGGCATTTTCGATGGTCAACACCCGCAACTGCGGATCGTGGGGCACTTCCTGGCGGGCGATGAGGCTGATGCCGATGTTGCGCAACACAGCTTCGCGGATCGACTCCCGACTGCCGATCTCCAGCAACGGCCCAAGATTGACGCCCGCGCCTGCCAGCAACGCTTCGGTCATGCGCCGGGTGGTCGAGCCCGGCTCGCGCATCAACAGGGTATGCCCGGCCAGCGCGCTGAGGGGTACATGATCGTGAACGGCCAGCGGATGGTTGCGATGCACCGCCAGCACCAGCGGATCACTGCCGAGCACCCGCCGAATCAACCGCGCATCCTCCAGCAGCTGCGAGGACGCGGCGACATCGACCCGGTATTCCTCCAGTGCTTCGAGCACCTGCTGGGAGTTGCCGATTTCCACCGAGACTTCGACCTGCGGCAGGCGCTCGCGAAAGGTTTTCACCAGGTCGAGGATGTAATACGGCGCCGTAGCGGCGATGCGCAACGTGCCTTGAACCTGCCCGCTGTTGCGCAGGAAAAATTCGATGTCGGCTTCTTGTTGCATCAGCGCCTTGACCATCGGCAGCAGCCGCGCGCCCTCTTCGCTGACACTCAGGCGGCGGCCGCCACGGTAGAACAGCTCCACCGAGTACTGGCTTTCCAGATGGCGAATCTGAGTCGTCACCGTGGGCTGGCTCAGGCCGAGCTTCTTCGCTGCCAGGGTAATGCTGCCCAGGCGGGCAACCATGTAAAACGCCTTCAGCTCGGCACTCAGCACAACCTTCCCTCTTCGTCTATTTGCGCAACAGGCGCAAACCGTTGAACACCACCAGCAGGCTCACGCCCATGTCGGCAAACACTGCCATCCACATGGTAGCGAGCCCGGCGAAGGTTACCCCAAGAAAGATCGCTTTGATGACCAGGGCCAGCGCGATGTTCTGCTTGAGGATGCTCGAGGTATCCCGCGACAGACGAATGAACATCGGAATTTTGCGCAGATCGTCGTCCATCAGGGCGACATCGGCGGTCTCGATAGCAGTATCGGTACCGGCGGCGGCCATGGCGAACCCGATCTCGGAACGGGCCAGCGCTGGCGCATCGTTGATGCCGTCACCGACCATCCCGACACGGTGCCCCTGCGCATACAGGTCTTCGATGGCTTGCAGTTTGTCGGTCGGCAGCAAATCGCCCCGGGCCTGATCGATACCGACCTGCGCCGCAATCGCCTGGGCGGTGTGGACGTTGTCACCGGTCAGCATCAGGGTTTTCACCCCCAATTCGTGCAATTGGCCAATGGCCTCACGGCTCGATTGCTTGACCGTGTCCGCCACGGCGAACAGCGCCAACGGACCGGACCGGTCGAGCAGCAGCACCACGGACTTGCCCTGTTTCTCCAGTGCGAACAGCTTTTCTTCCAGTGCCGGCGAGCACAGGCCCAACTCTTCGACCAGACGATGGTTGCCCAAGTGGTAGGTCTGGCCGTTGATATCGCCGCGCACACCGCGACCGCCCAGCGCCTGGAAGTTATCCACAGACAGCGGCGCCAGTTTTTTATCCACAGCGGCATTGGCGATGGCCAGCGACACCGGGTGATCGGAACGTCCCGCCAGTGCCACCGCCAGTGCCGGAGCCGTGGCATCGACGGTCGGGTCGAGGGACAGGTAGTCGGTCTGCACTGGTTTGCCGTGGGTGATGGTCCCGGTCTTGTCCAGCGCCAGATAGTCGAGCTTGAAACCGCCCTCCAGGTACACGCCACCCTTGACCAGAATGCCTTTGCGCGCCGCCGAAGCGAGGCCGCTGACGATGGTCACCGGCGTCGAGATCACCAATGCACACGGGCAGGCCACCACCAGCAGCACCAGCGCGCGGTAGATCCAGTCGAACCAGTCCGCGCCCATGACCAGCGGCGGAACCAGCGCCACGGCCAAGGCAAACACGAATACCGCGGGGGTGTAGATTTTCGAGAACCGATCGACGAAGCGCTGGGTCGGTGCCCGGGCACCCTGGGCCTGTTCCACGGCGTGGATGATCCGCGCCAGCGTCGAATGGCTCGCCGCCGCGGTGACCCTGTATTCAAGCGAACCGGCCTGATTGATAGTGCCGGCGAACACCTTGTCGCCGACGGTTTTTTCCACTGGCAGGCTTTCTCCGGTAATCGGCGCCTGATCGATGGTTGAGCTGCCGCTGAGCACTTCACCGTCCAGCGCGATACGCTCGCCGGGCCGAACGCGCACTCGGGCGCCAGGATCGACGCTTTTAACGCCTTGTTCGACCCAATCGCCATCGGCCTGCAACACCGTGGCCTGCTCCGGCGTCATCTGCATCAGGCCGCTGATGGCATTGCGCGCTCGGTCCAGCGAGCGCGCCTCGATCAATTCGGCCACGGTGAACAGGAACATCACCATCGCCGCTTCCGGCCACTGACCAATGAGGATCGCGCCCGTCACCGCGATGCTCATCAGCGCGTTGATGTTCAGATTGAGGTTCTTGAGGGCGATCCAGCCCTTTTTGTAGGTACCCAGGCCGCCGCTGAGGATCGAGATCAGGGCGATGACTGCCACCACCCAGTTCGGCGCGGCGTCGGTGAAGTGGATCACTTCGGCCATCAGCGCACCGACACCTGAAAGCGCCAATGGCCACCAGTGTTTCTTTGCGGGTGCCGTCGCTGCGGGTTCGACACCCTCATCCACCGGCTCGGCGTGCATGCCGAGGGACTGGATAGCGTCAATGATAGGCGCGGTACTGGAAAGGTTATGGGTGACGCCGAGCACCCGGTTAATCAGATTGAACTCTAACTGCTGTACGCCGGTCAGTTTTCCTAGCTTGTTTTGAATCAGCGTTTGCTCGGTTGGGCAGTCCATGGCCTCGATGCGGAAACTGCTGCGCCGCGCATCGGCACTGGGCGCTTCGCTCAACCGGATCAGCGCGGGTGATGCAGCCTTTGGGGAACAGCAGGCATCAGCGCCGTGGGCGTGCTTGTGTACAGGCTGCAACTTGTGACTGTGGTCGTGCCCGTCGCCGGGTTTGTGAATATGCAGGGAATCGCTCATTGGTCGCGTCCATAAGAGTACCTGTTGCCAAGTAAAGACCCTGTAGCCACTATAGGGTCAAGCACCCATTTTGGAGATCATCGTCATGAAGATCGGAGAACTGGCGAAACTCACGGATTGCGCGGTAGAAACGATCCGCTACTACGAACGCGAAAACCTGCTGCCGGAGCCGGCCCGCAGCGATGGCAACTACCGCGTCTACACCCAGGCCCACGCCGAACGCCTGACCTTCATCCGCAACTGCCGCACCCTGGACATGACCCTGGAGGAAATCCGCAGCCTGCTGGCCTTCCGCGACAGTCCACAAGACCAGTGTGAAAGCGTCAACGCACTGATCGACGAGCACATTCATCACGTGAAAGCCCGGATCGACGGGCTGCTGGCGCTACAGACGCAACTGCTCGACCTGCGCCAGCGCTGCGGCGAAGGGCCGGATATCGATCAATGCGGGATATTGCAGCGGCTGGAGGTGAGCGGTGGGGTGGTGGCGACGGAAGCTGAGCACTCCCACGTGGGCCGAAGCCACGGCCACTAAAAACACCAAACTAAATGTGGGAGCAACTGTCTTTGTGGCGAGGGAGCTTGCTCCCGCTTGACTGCGCAGCAGGCGTAAAACCTGCTGATGCGGTGTGCCTGCCCAAACCGCATCGCCTGATATTGGGGCCGCTTCGCAGCCCAGCGCGAGCAAGCTCGCTCGCCACAGGAGTCCGTGGACAGACACAGACTTTGTGGTCGACACAAAACCTGTGGGAGCGGGCTTGCTCGCGAAGGCGGTGTGTCAATCAG